>NZ_VHKL01000003.1:0-300000 GCF_007474605.1 Rhodoligotrophos appendicifer
AGATGCGGCATGAGACGTGCCAAGTCGCTAGGCCTTAATGCATTCAGCAGGCCATTCTTAAAGAATAACTTAGGTTCAGCCGACAATATTTCAGAGGGCAAAGCACACGCCTTAACGGCAAATGGCTTCCACCACTCGCATGAAATAACAGGCTACGCTTCTCCCCGCGATAATCATACTAATAATAAAATCTCTTACGTTTTCGTACCGTACGGTTCCGGACATTTCTTAAATCAATGGTTCGTCATCTTGTAAATTTCAATGATCCCTCGCTACCTATAAAATAGGAGTATTTGCCGGGCGGCAGGGAAATGAACAGGCGCATTGTGGTCCATCGCCACGGAGATATCTGGAAGATCGGGATTGACGGAAAGAGCTATGACGAGTTCGTGACCCAGGTCGACGCGATTACTCGGGCGCTGGAATGGTGTAAGAATGCCAAGCAGCAGGGCTGTCCCGTGGATGTATTCCTCGAGAATGAGAGTGGCAATATCGTGCCTCTAGAGACACCTACGAAATGGCTGGAATACGATAGTGAACAAGCCGCTTGGAGATATCACTTCTTGGGTTAACCTAAAGAGGTCCCTGGAAACAGAACTCAGTTGTGAGCGGCCGCAAGACTGGGAGGAGCACGTCCGCGATCGTGCCTATCAAATCTGGGTCAGCGAAGGCTGGCCCGATGATGCGCACGAAGACCACTGGCGACGCGCTTGCCAGGAGATCGAACTTGAGCAAAGGTTGCGGCTGAAACAGTAGCCTGCTGGCGAATTAGCGGTTAGGCGATTTTGCTAAGTTTCTCTTATGCCAAGCGGCCTTCAGGATTTCTGAGCGCACTACGTTATAGGGCGGTCGTCCCTCAGAGGCGAGGCTATCATAGAGTCTGTTAAATTCTGCGAATGCCAGCCCCTCGCTGAATGCCAGTGCCTCCAGCTCAGCGAGCACTTTCCGACTGCGCCGCTCTTTGAAGCTCAAGACGATGTTCATGTTCACCTTCATATTGGGACTTAGCGCTTGAGAGAATGAACTCGCTGACCCTCGTGCGGACCCGCTCTATCACCCACTCGTTATCCTTATTGTAGACCTCGGCAACAATGTTCGCATGGTTGAGTATGTTCAGGAATTCAGCATGAGGCATGCCTGCATGAGAAGCTAAGTCTCTGATCTGGTTGAGTCGAACGAGTTCGAGGGGTTGCTTTGTCTCTGGGTACATTTGCGGGCTTTCGCAAGTTAGCGATTGAGGGCACTCTGCCCTTCAACAGACAAAAAGTTCCTTCCTTAAGCAGTTGTTCCGCGTTGGTCCTTCAGATCGCCGCTAGGTACGATGACGTACAAAACGGGCTTGCGAACAGCCTATTTAGCGAGGTTCTGATCGCTACGTCGTTTTCAAGATACCAAAACGCAAGCTCGCGGTAGTTCAGGAAAAAGTCACAGTCGCAAGCCCGAATGCTCCGGGGAATGCGGCGATGTCAGCTTAGCCGTGCTGAATGACCGCAACCGAATTCTCTGGGCCAAAATCTGTCAGTTCGATATCGGCCCCATAGGTGCCTCAGGAATTCGTTTACTTGTTACAGCGCCTAGACGGGACAACTGAGGGTAGACACCGCCATCTAGCTTCTTTGGCGCTGCCTCCTTACGCAAGCATTGTGGCCTACCCGCTTCGCTCTTGCAACGAGCCCAGGGTGCTTCGCGCCGTTGCCAGAGCGGCTTCATTGTATTCTCGCCTGTTCCCGCGATTCGCCAATGAGCTCGTCCAGCAACATCGCGTAACTCGTCGCAGAAAGGCCATTCCTCGGGAGCGAATGCGCCTACGGCGGCAGCGTCAGTCGGCGCACCATGATCCTATCAGCCCTTCGTGCGTTTAACTGGGGTCGTAAGGAGGACCCGATGTACAAACCCGAAGGTCACAACAGCCTTTCACCCTATCTCATCGTTGATGACGCGCGAGCGACGCTCGATTTCATCAAAGCGGTTTTCGACGCCGAGCCAGAGCTGATGCACCGCGCAGAAGACGATGCGATAGCCCATGCCGAAATACGCATCGATGACACCATTTTAATGGTGGGGCAGTGGAAGGGCAGCGGAAGCGTCGCCCACGTGCATGTCTATGTGCCCGATGTCCGCCACAGCTTCGAGCTTGCCCGTCAGGCCGGGGGCAGGCCTGTGCAAGAGCCGGTGAGAAAAGATGATCCCGATCTACGTGGCGGCATCGTCGATCCTTCAGGAACCACTTGGTGGCTCTCTACCAGACAGAAATAGATTGAGGCTGCGCGCAGCGGACAATGAAGCTGTCTGCAGGGCCACCGAGGACGGCCGCTCCACATCAATATCGACCAGCCAGGGATCATGTGCCCTGCGGCGACAACCGCAAACGTCTGGCCAGAAGCACCCGCGGTCCGCCATGTCGGTCCACCGCCCGCCCTGTCCAGCGACGAGGCCCGTCACCAGCAGGCCGCCCGAAAAGCCGCCAAAGGTGAAGCTGCGCGCCCATCATTCGTCGCGGCCATGTGCTCGCCGAAGACGCCGCCAATCAGATAGTAGGATGTTCCCATGCAACGAGTTGCACTGCCCCGAGCCGAATGACCATCTTGCGGGAGATCTTGTCGTCCTGCCGCAGATCCGGCTTTCGCTGATGACTCCAACGTTTGCTACTGAAAACCGGAAGCAAGCCGTTCGGACCTGGTTGAGCCCAGGAGGCCGTTATTTGTCTAAGCGGCATGAATAGCGGCTATCTCTATCCACCCGAACTAACGGCTGACAGTCGCTAACGGCCCAAAACGGCCCGTGCCTTAACAAGACCGCTGGGAGAGTTAGATGATTGAGCCAGCCATCGCTTGAACAGGCTAAAATTTCAACGCGTCAGACGGTTCCCAAGGGGCGAGCCTCGCAGCAATCGCTGCACAGGCCAAGCGAACCAACTTAGCTTGCGCCCGGGGGACGCCCCGGTTTCGATAACCACTGACAGTGTCCAGATCCTTTCCAAGTAGCTCCGCGGCCTGTCGGCCATTAAGTCCCGTAGTTTTAAGCCAAAGCTCGAATTCCCATGCTCCCACAGATTGTCCTATCAGTTATATTCTCGTTAGGAGATATTTGATCCGAAAAACTCGGGCATAGTAGCTGAAGTCCGATCTCAGACCACATCCGAGATATTCGGACATTAGCTGCAGCCCGATCTCAGAACCAGATCCGAAATCTTCGGTTACAGTAGATCAGTCCGATCTCAGAACAGAATCGAATTGAGATTCCTGAGATCCTTGAAATACGCGAAAGCCGGGAGGCTGCGCCCCCGCATTGTGAAACAGTAAAACACGGTCCCTCGTACCTACCCCCTCCCCTATAGATGCGAGTCCGCGGGCGAGATGCTAGCCAATATAACGTCCCCCAGAGCCTGATGCTTGCCGTCTCTGCTTCAGAGGTTCCCAGAAACCCTTTCCGTAACCTTCCCTGTGAGTACGCTCAAGGTGGGCAGCCGGCGTTCGGTTCAAGGTCATCCTTCGACACGAGGCTGGCCTTATATAGGCCTAAGGGGTAGCTTAAAGGCCCCGCTGCCCGCCTCTTGAGGATCGCCCCAAGAAAACTCGACTGAATATTCCTATCGAACCTGGGAAGCCCTGGGAACTTTACGGCAGAAAAAGGAAGAACGGCCCGGTGCAACAAATATGATCGATTACGGCCGGATTTGAATTGATCGCAGTGTCTCGACTGCCGACAAGATAGGTACAGGATCATGAGGTCAGGGTATCCACGCCGACCCCATCCGACGGCATCACTCCATCGATACATTCTGAAGATCCTACCTTCTCCAAAGGTAGTTTCCGTTGCCGCTTGTGACAGGGGCTGAAGGATGAACCGATCCCTTAGGCTACGCCATGTATTAGAGAGACGAATCTGTCTCACTAAGGGCTTCAGTTGCAGCCTGGCTTGAGAAGCTCCTTCTGCTTTGAGTCTGCGGAAATACGTGGCGCGCGAGATTTCGAGTTTGAGCCATGGCTTGAGGCGCTCGCGTGACAGATGACGCGGACGCGCTCCCTTCTGCATACGTTGGACCCGCTTGCGCTCTCGATCAGCGGATCTTCGGTCGATGGACCGCATTCGCTCATCTGGATGAATATGCCTCAATCCTAAGAGGTCGGCCTCGTCAGCGGTGATACCGAGGTCTTGAATAATCCGGGCGCGACTGTAGCGATATCCCATCTTATCACGATCGAGCTTCTTTCGGGCAGATTGGTAACGACGTCGGATGTAGCTGTCGGAAAGGTTGGTACATGCCCGACCAAAAGCTAGCACCTTGGCAAGCCCCTCCCCCTCGTCCTCGGTTCTTGCAAAGAATGTGGCGGCAATAAAGACCGCAGTGTCCCGCATTCCATGGGGAAAGCCTCCCCTTGCCCTTCCTAACGTCAGGAGTTCCTGGGGGACCATGGAATTCCAATCGGCCAGAGCCTGGTAGTTCGGTGCACCTCCACTTAGGATCGGGGGGCCGCCTCGTCCCTTGCGACCCTTTCTCGGTCGATCAACCAAGCTCGAGAAGAGTTCCTCGAAGGGTACAAGGCGGTTTGGGCCTGAGATCACTCGCGCCTCCGCTCCCGATTTGCTGTTGATCGTTCCGGGAAGGCGAAGCACTCTGCTTGCGTCAAGGCATTTGGGATCGGCTCCCAAACCAGCGAACAATTTTACGAGCCTGTTCTGTATCAATCTCCACCGCGGCGCTGCCGCTGCCGGGACGGGCTGCTCGAAGATCCAATAGACATGGCACCCTCGCCCCGACGAGACTAGCGCAGTCGGCGGGGGCAGATTGCAGTGGTCACAAACCGCGCGAACCTCGGTGACGATGTCGTTTAGATCGAACACTCGGTCGCGAGGCGGATCCAAGTCGATAAATGCAGCAGAAAAAGCGCAGACATTATCGGCAGTTCTGCGGGAAGGCTTCCGAAAGCGCGCGATCGAGAAATAGACATCCTGGAAACCCTGAAGTATTTGTGCATCTTCGTGAACATCTGCCGAGCGGCACCAGTTCGTGATCCACCGACCATTGCTGCCCCGGTGACAAAGCGCGACGTAGCCTCGATGGGCCTGGTGAACCACCTTGAGCAGAGGGAATGGCCCCTCGGCATCAGCAGCCCTGGAACTGTCGTGTGTCAGCGGCCATCGAACACACGGATGCGCCGCGGGATGGTTCACATCCACGATAAATCCTCCGTCAAAGGAGCAGAATTGTCAGAAAGACAGCCGAAGTCTTTCGGCCTAAGGGGTGCCTTGTGGCGAGTAAATGACGCCTACCAGAGGACCTGGACTTGTAAATGTCTCTGATTGCGGAGCAAAATTCTCGAGCTCAGTGGCGACATAGTGAATAGGACGGGGATGCCACAGCGCCAGATCAAGCAACCTGATGATCGGGGCCAGATCGTAATCTGTGACTGTCAACCAGCTTGCAAATAATTGTTGCGTGGCGTGCTCGTCCCGTCGGCAATTGTTCACAACCCATTCCACGGCGGGCTGGAGCCGCGGGTCGGCTTCAACCTTCTCCCAACATCCCTGATCTTTGTCTGCATCGGATCTTGCGCTGGTAACCTCAGCCGCAGTGAAGTCGAATGCCATCTGCTTGAACTCTTTGACCTTTGCGTGTTTGTCGCTCGTCCGCTTCTGCGTTGGGTGGGCCCGAGAAAAGCCTTTTGCTTGCTCTCCCCGCATCTCGCGATTTAAAGGATCAGAAGAGTTCATTACGGGATTTGTGGATCGGCAAAGATGTCGCCTCATTTGGCTGGCTCCTTGAGCCGCGACCGACCTTCCTGATCGCGGTCGACAATGCGCTGCGGGATCAGGCCATCGATCTGCAAGAAAACCCAGGCGACAGGCCCCAAATAGGACGACGCGTCCTTGTCATACGATCGCCGCGCATCCGCCGAGGCTCGCCCTCGGGTTGCACCGCTCCAAGGAACTGGCAAGCGTCATTGCCGACTCGGGTCAGAGACCAAGATCGCTTAAACTCAATCGCCAGGATGACCTCGCTTTGACCAGCAAACCGAATGGCGGGAACAAATATGGGAAATAAGCAGGTTTCGGACCGTGTGCTTTGGATTGCGCCGGTTAGCTCGCTGTTGCCGCGGGGTTTAACCAGGGCAATAGTTTCATTCCAATGTTCGTTGTGTTTCATTTCGAAGAACCTTCGTTTGCCTCTACAAGAGTTTTGAGAAAGCGTTGAAGTTCTTCAACGTCGACGTAAGTTGAACGGCCCAGCTTAATTGTTTTTAACAGCTTCTCTTTTACCAGAGTATAAAATTTAGTGTTGCTGATATTGAGTAGATATAAGCATTCTTTGACTTTATAAAGTCGACGATCAAGGACTGGGACGGTTCTGTTCATGATGTATCCTCACGAATGTCGGTGAATTCGTGAGAACCTATCGGACTTATGAGCGACAGATAGCCCCGTTAATCGCTCTCTAGTCCCTGGGGGATGATTTTCTGGAAAAGAGAGCCGGAAGTCGGCAGGCTACCTCTAAGCTCAACTAAACCCAGCCGTTTGTAATGATCGCGAACGATTTCGTAGAAGACTACAAACATTCCTCGACGTTTGCCGTCGTCACATCCGGGCTGCCGCAGCTTTCTACCCGAGAGAGTTTCATATGATCGCGCCAACTGCCGAATGGCAAGAATGTCTGAGGCGACATGGCGCCCTGGCTTCTTTGCGATGGCGATGGCGCTGTCAATAAGCTCGGCAATAGCCTCTGGATGCGGTACCGGCAGGAACCCAGGTACATTTAACGTTCGAGCCCATGTGATCTTGTTGCCTGAGGCTAGTCTCAGACAAGCTATGGCGTCTGGAGACGTCTCCTGCCATGTGATGGCCCAAGGCGCTGGATCATGAGCTTGCAGTTGATCACGCAGTCTTCTCAAGGACTTTGCAGTTTTTCTTCCACCTCGAGAATCGAGAGCTGAGTACGACGGCTTTCCGTCGGCCAATTCCACTTTGACCTGAATGAGACTTGCCCGAAGTGCCCACAAGATATTGTCGATTTCATCGGCGACCGGACTCACCAAGGCCGCTTTGATGTTCGGTAACGTCTTAATTCTTTCGGCAAGACACACAGCTGCGCACGGGGGCCATGGCTTCGCGTCACCTTCAACGCAATCCTTGAAGGCTTGACAAGGTTGATTCTTTCGCAGGTAACATGCGCCCGATGTTATAATTCGAATTTTGCCCCATAGAAGGTTGCGAGGTGTTCACGTCCTTGTCCGCACCAAATACTAAAGGTAGGCCAGCCTGGTAAACCTCTCTTTTTAGCCGCACGGCAGTATGGGTAGGAATGTGGGTAATGTTTCCAGGAATTGTAAAGTTTTTTAAAATACAATAACTTGTATTTCTGTTTAGAAGGACACCCCCTCCGCCACCTTCATATATTCTTCTTTTCTTTCAAAGGCTTAACGACTGTTTTGGTGATTTCTTTGTAGGGATAGCCAACTACTGTTCGCCTTATGCCCCATCGCGCGGTGATCGCCTGATAACCCGAAATGATCTGGTCGGCCGCAGCGGTATATCGTGCGACCTTTTTGTCGTCTTATAGCCGGTGACGGCTTTGATCTGCTGGTTTGAACAGCCGGTCTTAGCGAGCCTTCGCGCGGCTGCCTTACGTAGCCCGTGCGACGAACAGTGCGGGAGCTGACCTTCGTTACAGCGGTCTCGGAACCATTGCCAAAGCCGGGGGCCGTAAACGGCTTGCCAAAGCTCGCAACGAGAAACGTCACGTTGGCGCGAGGGGTCTGTTCGAGCACCGCGCACAGCGCGGAATGCACCTTGATCTCTAGCAGCGCATTGGCCTCAACACATATGGTAGCCGCGCAGCTCCCTCGAACCGAGCTTCGTTTCCCGGGCGCCATCGTTCCGGGCGGGAACGGAGGGCTCTCCATATCGTTTGCAAACGGGAGGGGCGAAAAATGCAGAGACGCTATGTTTCCGTGGCCGTAGTGACCGTTTTGCTCGGGGCACTTCTGGTCCTTGCCCCCGACGTGCTCCTGATCATTTTCGCTGGTCTCCTCTTCGCAGTCTTTCTGCATAGCGGAGGTGACTGGATCGCACGCAAAAGCGGTCTTCCACATGGAATCGGGGTAGGCACATTCGCCTTGGCGTTGGTCCTTTTTCTGGTGGGCGCTGTCTTGGCTTTCGCCCCTGAAATGGTGACCCAGTTCGATGAATTATCGAGGCAAGTGCCGGAAGCGGCTGGAAGTGTCCGCGAGCATATCGAGGCGTATGCCTGGGGGGAGCGTCTGCTGGAGCGCATTTCTCCTGAAGGCCTGCTCTCGAACGGGGGACGTTCGGCTGCCGCCACAGCCGTGTCATCCACTTTTGGCGCCCTGGGGAACGTGGTCATCATTGTCTTTATCGGCCTCTACGGTGCAATCGCCCCGTCCGCCTACCGTAACGGTCTCGTTGCGCTCATAGCTCCCACGCTGCGGCCGCGGGCAACAGAGGTCTTGGACCGGCTTGGACAGACGTTGCGCAACTGGCTAACTGCTCAGCTCATGGCGATGGCCGTTGTCGGGATCCTCACAGGCGGGGGTCTCTGGCTGCTGGGTATTCCATTGGCCTTTATGCTCGGACTCATTGCTGCGCTTCTCGCCTTCATTCCCAATATCGGCCCAGTGCTTGCCGCCATTCCAGCTGTGCTCCTTGCCATTCCCGACGGCCTTACCACCACCCTGCTGGTGATTGCAGTCTATGTCGCCGTCCAGACCATTGAGAGTTATGTGATCACGCCCCTGATCCAGCAAGAAAAGGTGTCGCTGCCTCCTGCCCTGATCATTTCGGCTCAACTGCTCCTGGGAGTTCTCTTTGGGCTGATTGGGCTCGCGCTGGCCACACCGATTGCCGCGGTTCTGATGACGCTGATCCAGGAAGTCTACGTGAGGGACTATCTCGATCGAGAAGAGCTGGCAGAAAAACCGGAAGAGTTCGCACCTGAAAGATAGGTCGTTGCCGACGCGGAAGCGCCGGCTTCGATGAAGCAGTGGCAATGGCTATGGGACGCTGGGGTCCCGGATCCTGGAGCCCGGCGATCTCGTCCATCTGGAGATCGGCGGCGTCGAGCGACGCTACAACTGCATCGGAATGCAGAGCTTCGCAGTGCCGGGAGCGCCTCCCAACCAGCCGCTCGGGCCCTTTACTATGTACGCTGCGGTGTCTCCGTGCCGGCCGAACGCGCGGCGCGCCGATGTTCCCGCGACCCACGTCGAAGCGGCTACGGGGTCGGCATCGGATATCCGCCCAGTTGGCTGGAGCCCCTGAAGATCACGCGCAGCTCGACCGATGTCTTAGCCCCTTGGACCACATTCGTTCTACATGCCTGCCTGCTGGACGAGGCCGAGCGCATCGGCGAGCTGGTCGGCGGCACCTATGCGATGACGGAAACCGGCTCCGAACTGCTCTCGGGGGCCGGTGATGTGGAGCTCTGCTGAGAGCCTCTGACGCCTGTGGCTGCGCGCACCGAGGCAGCGCCATGTCACTGGACGAAAGTGACAGTCACTCCCTTCTTGACCATACCAGCCAACTCCTCGGCATCCCAATTGGTCAGACGGATACAGCCGTGTGAGGCTGTCTTATCGATCTCTGACGGCTCCGGAGTTCCATGGATCCCATAGGTCGGCTCGGTCAGATCGATCCACATCGTGCCGACGGGATTGTTGGGACCCGGGGCGAGTATCAGTGCCTTCGTGTTTTGGCCCTGCTGGAAGTTGACATCCGGATTATAAGTGTAATTGGGATTTGGGGCGATGGCCGCGACTTTATGCTTCCCCTTGGGTGAGGGATTATCGTCGCTCCCGACCGTCGCAGGATAGGCGACCAGCAATTTATCCTGAGCGTCATAGGCGCGAAGCTGGCCGAGCTTCTTGTCAGCCTCCATGCGCGCGACGGTCCCCTCGATAGGCTTGCCTGGGATCGCCACCACGATCTGCTCGCCTTTGGAAAAGCTCGCCTGCGGATTGAGCGCTTTGAGAAAGTCCAGATCCATGTGGAATTTCTCCGACAGAGCTTCGGCGACACTGGTGAAACCGAGAAATTTGAGCTTTGCCAATTCGGCGTAATCCGTCGGCAAAGGATCGACGATCTCCGACACGTCTTCAGCGCTGATCGTGTAGCGGGTGACAACGGGATCCTTCGTTTCGAGCAGGTCGATCACCTCCTCATCGAGGATGCCATCGACCGGGAGGGCGTTCAGCGCCTCAAAGGTCCTTATAGCCTTACTCACATTTTCCCCGTCGAAACCATCAATGACGGCAGGCGACGCGCCCGCGCGGTCGAGCAAGATCTGCAGGCGTGCGATTGCTGGATTCGGCAGGCTCTTTTGCTCGATCTCCTTTACGGCGCCCTCCTGGGCAGTTCCCGTATCGACTGCGCCTCGCTCCATCAAGCTGTCCAGTGAAACGGAATTGATCGCCTCCAGGGTCAACGTCTTCGGTTCCTGAGCCTGGGCAGACATGCCGATGGCCATCAACCCGAGAAGGCAGACCCAGCAGCGATGAATCATTGGAGGTCCCATCATTAATGATTTGCGTGGGAACCGTCTGGTCCGCACGAGCCCATTCGATGCTGTGCCAAAGCAGTCAATGCGTATCGACGCTTGCATTTACCTCCGTTTAAACCCCTGGGGCCGATTTGGTTGCTTCAAACGTCAGGTCATCGGGATAAGCCTCGACACAAATCGAGGCTCTCCAGAGACTTCAGCGGGTTCAAGACCTAACTTTCTTGGTGGTGATGGAAAGCGCAGGCGAGCTTGTTTCCGTGCGGGTTGCGAATAGCAGACATAGAAGTGCTGGCCATAGGCTTCCCTTGTGCCTGGCGCCTCTTCGCTTTTGCCGCCATTTTCAACTGCCGCCGCGTAGAAGCGGTCGACCTCGCTCTCGTTTTTCCCCCGCAAGACGATAAAAGGGGATGGATCGCTTCAAGTCGCGAACTCCCAGCGTCGTGTAGAGTGTCATCGTCATCAGCAGCACCTCGCGTGGACAACGGAAATGAAACCGGCCACGCCTAATTTCATTCAGGTTTGAGATCATCGAGAGGCGCGCTTTTTACTCTGCGTGTTGGGCGGACTCAGCCACTCTATAAAGCGTCGGTGCAGCGGGCGACCACGCTCTCCTTAAGCTGCGTTAAATGAAGGAGGGCTAGGGGATCATTTGCATCGAAGATCCGCGTTGCCAAGGTGGATGGCGTTGTCAATTAGGAGACGCATATGCGAATTCTAGTGCTCGGCGGGACAGGTCTTATCGGGTCCTCTGTCGTCGCACGATTGATCTCCGTCGGGCACGAGGTCGTCGGACTCGCCCGCGATGTCCGGGATGGCGCTTTGCGCCTGCCTGAGGCGCAATGGGTCGCGATCGATCTGGCCGAGCTGCGCGATGCGCGTTCGTGGCTGCCCCATCTCTCGGGGATTGATGCTGTCGTCAACTGTGCGGGCATATTGCAGGATGCGCCCGGGGACAGTACGCACGCCGCCCATGTGAGTGCGATCACCGGGCTCAGTTTGGCCTGTGAAGAGGTCGGAATCAGGCGCTTCATCCAGCTTTCTGCAATCGGCGTCGATCGCGATGCTCCCAGTGCGTTTTCAGCAACCAAGCGCGACGGCGATGCGGTGCTGATGGCCCGCGACCTCGATTGGGTCGTTCTTCGACCCTCCGTTGTGGTCGGCCGCCGCGCCTATGGCGGCAGTGCCCTCTTCCGCGGTCTTGCAGGGCTGCCAATCCTCCCGGTCCTACCCGACACCGGGCCTTTGCAGGTCGTTCAACTCGACCAGGTCATTGAGACCATCCTGTTCTTCCTCACGCCTGGTGCCCCCTCGCGTTTAATACTGGACCTTGTCGGGCCAGATCGCTTGTCCATGACGGACATCGTTCGGCGATATCGACGCTGGCTCGGGTGGGGCGAGCCCATCCTCCTGAGCATGCCGCGATGGGCGGGTACTTTCCTCTTTCGGCTGGGGGACTTCGCCGGTCTCCTCGGTTGGCGCCCGCCCATCCGATCGACGGCGCAGAAGGAGATGGCACGCGGTGCGGTTGGGGACCCCAGTGCCTGGATAAAGGCGACCGGGATCACCCCAATAGCGCTGGACGCTGCGCTGGTGGCGGAGCCGGCTGCGGTGCAGGAGCGTTGGTTCGCTGTTCTCTACGTCCTGAAGCCCGTCCTATTCACGGTCTTCTCGCTGTTCTGGATCATCACCGGACTTCTGTCGATCGGACCGGGATACCAGATCGGCGTCGCGATGATGGAGGAAGGTGGCGCGGGTGAATTAAGCGCTCCCTCCGTCATCGCCGGCGGCCTCGCCGATCTGATCATCGGGCTCGGCATCGCCTTTAGGCGAACCACAAGGATCGCACTCCTCGCTGCCTTGGGCATCTCCCTCTTCTATGCGCTTGCAGGAACCCTGATCCTGCCGAGGCTGTGGATCGATCCCTTGGGACCGATGTTAAAGATCTGGCCAATCATCGTGCTCAACCTCATTGCGCTGGGGATCCTGAGAGACCGTTGATGCTCTATTTCGTCCTCAAATACCTCCATATCATGGGCGCAAGCGTCCTGTTGGGGAACGGCGCCGGCATCGCATTCTTCATGTTGATGGCGCATCTGACCGGCGAAGCATTGAAGATCGCTGCTGTCGCGCGCATCGTGGTGCTGGCGGATTTTCTGTTCACGGCAACCGCCGTCGTGTTGCAGCCGGTCACCGGGATCGCTCTCGCCTGGCATGTGGGGTATTCGCTGACCGAGGGATGGATCGTGCTGTCGATCATCCTTTATCTCGTGACAGGTGCCTTCTGGCTGCCCGTGGTGTGGATTCAGATGCGGCTGCGCGACATCGCCGAAGCCGCGGCCTCGGAGGGCGTGCCGCTGCCACCTCTCTATCACCGCCTGTTCTGGACATGGTTCGTCTTCGGTTTCCCGGCTTTCGGAGCTGTCATGGCTATTTTCTGGCTGATGATCACGCGGCCCGCGTTCAACCTGTTCTTCCACGCAGCAGGTGTGAGCTGACCGGTGGGGCATCTTCTGCGTGGGACTGAACAATGCGCATGCTCAGGAACTGGATACGACCTCGCTGATCACTCGGAAGCTTGAACGATGGGCGAATTATGCAAACGTCGCGGCTCGATCCGCTGGAAGCCAAGATCATTCAACGCATAACCGGGGAGGAACAAAGCTGCGCTTCGGGACTGAATCAGACCTGATCGGTGGTGGAGCGAGGACCAACAGTTCACGGGAGCGACCACTGACAATAATGCCTCTTGATCGCGGCCTCAGTGAGGCTGAAGCTCTCCGATTGTTTCCGCGGCACAGGCGGTGATCACTGCCTCCGGATCACCAGTGTGACCATAGCTCGACCAAGCGGAGAAGCCGAGGCGTTTGAGAATCTCCGGTGAACAACGGGCAACAACCTCCGGCCTGAGTCCCCGGGAGTAGTTTTCAAGCGGTCTGAACTGCGGACCGCAGCCCACCACGGTAAGTCCGAAGCGGGAGTTTTGGGTTCGGTTCGGCGCAGCGCCGTGCCAGAGGCGGGCATCGAAAGCAAAGGCGGTACCCGCCGGTCCCACGGCCGGCACTGAGGCGACCTTGTGCGGAACGGAGGCATCCGGGGCTGAGCCGGAGAGATGGCTTCCCGGAACGAGGCGTGTCGCACCGCCTGCTTCGGTGAAGTCCGTCACCATCCACATGACATTAACAGCGGCAATCGGGGCGATGGGCTCGCTTGCGGGCGAGAAATCAAGAGATTGTCCCCTGTTGCGCCGTGCATCGGCAGGCCGCGGCGGCGTGCTTCCAGGCCGCTGCGGCTGCGGCATCCACCATTGGTCGGTATGCAGAGGCATGGTGCCGGCACCGGGATGCTGAATTTGGGCATCGACGCAGGAGATCAGGTAGTCCGATCCGATCATGAGCTCGATCATCGACATGGCCAGCTCATGTTCGATCAGCTGGAAGAAGATCTCGCCCTTGTTGAGCAGCATGCCCACCCACTGGTTCACCGGATCGGTATTGGCGGGGTTCTTCATGTTGTGCAGCGTGCGCTCAGCTGCGGCCTGGTCCGCCAACCGGCGCTGCAGGGTCTCCAGCGCCTGGTCTACGATCGCGCGGTCAATGATGCAGTATCCCCACCGCCGAAGATCGCCCTCCAAAACCGATTGATCCTGTGTCGCCTTCGGAAGCGCGTCAGGATCCCAAGGCAACGACTTCACTCCTCCCTCCCTCAACTGCATGTTATATCCTTTCTTCCGTCCGATGCGGCCTGGCGGCTTCGCTGTGTCGGCTTGAGCCATGCTCTCCGTTGGCGACGCGCCGCTTGAAAGTGGCTCACGCTTTATTTACATACGACTGTATTTAAATGGAAGAGGCAAAATGGTTGGACGCCCGCGCACCATTGATAGGCATAAGGTTCTGGACGCCGCTGAGGCACTCATCGTGCAGATGGGCGCCGCAGCCCTGAGCTTCGAGTCCGTAGCCAAAGCGGCTGGCATTACCAAGAGCGGGGTTCAATCCTGTTTCGGAACCAAGGACAAGCTGATTCGTTCGATCATCCAGAGGTGGATAGAGGCCTTTGAACGGGACGTCACCAATCGGTCCGCAGGCGACAGGTCAGCTCGCTCCGTGATCCGGGGGCATATCGAAGCCACGCGCGACAGCGATCAAGCGAAGAATTCACGCTCCGCCGCGATGATGACTGCTCTGTTGCAGCGACCTGACCAGGTGGCAGAGACCCGACAATGGTACATGAGCCGGTTGGCGCCGTTGAAGATTGCGGACAGGGAGGACAGGAAGCTGGCCCTGGCCCTGCTGGCCGGCGAGGGCGCCTTCTTTCTGCGGACCTTCGGTCTGATTGAACTTGATGACGCCGACTGGGATCGCCTGTTCGCAGACATGCTTGCCATGGTGCAAGACGAACCGACAAATAACTGATGATCCCGTGTGAGACGGCAGCGCCGGGAGCGAGTGCCAGCCGTCATCGGCGCCGTTCCGCCTCAGATCTAGGGTCGGAGGCGGTGCGTGTTTGGCAGAAAGTAAATGAGGAAGCCGATCATGGGCAGAAATGCACAGAGGCGATAGACGAAGGTGATCGACGTCCAATCGGCAAGTTCGCCAAGAAAGGCCGCCCCGATCCCGCCAAGGCCAAAAGAAAGTCCGAAGAAGATGCCGGAGACGAGGCCGATCTTTCCCGGGACCAGTTCCTGGGCATAAACGACGATCGCCGGGAAGGCCGAGGAGAGGATAAGGCCGATGATGATCGAGAAAGCGATGGTCCAAGACAGGTCCATGAAAGGCAGCAAGAGAGTGAAGGGCAGCGCCCCCAAGATCGAGAACCACAAAACGAACTTTCGACCGACGCGATCGCCGATGGGCCCTCCCGAGATCGTGCCAACGGCCACTGCGGCGAGGAATACGAAAAGGAGGAGCTGCGACTGCTGCACCGTGACGGCGAACCTCTCCATCAAATAAAAGGTGTAATAGCTGGTGAAGGCCGCCATGTAGAAGAACTTCGAGAACATCAGCCCCGCTAAGATCGACAGGGACCGCAAGACGACTGGGCGCGGCAAGTTTGGCAGTGCCATGGAGACGGCTGCTTTTGGTTTGCGCATGTGGTCTCGGTACCAGACGCCGACCCAGGTCAGCAGCATCATGGCGACCAGCGCGACAAGCGAAAACCACGCAACGCCGATCTGACCCCGCGAAATGACGATCACGGCAGCGAGCAGCGGGCCGATGGCGCTACCAAAATTGCCACCCACCTGAAACAGCGATTGGGCCAGGCCGTGGCGCCCGCCTGACGACAGCCGTGCGATCCGAGACGCTTCAGGATGAAAGATGGAGGAGCCGATGCCGACGAGCGAGACCGCCACAAGAAGCATCCAATAGGTTGAGGCTAGTGATAAAGAGACCAATCCAATGAAGGTAAAGCCCATGCCCAATGGGAGGGAAAAGGGTTTCGGATGTTTGTCCGTATAGATGCCGACCATCGGCTGCAGGATCGAAGCTGTTAACTGGAAGGCAAGTTGGATCAATCCCACCTGCCCGAAGCTGAGCGTGAATTCCTGCTTCAATATCGGATAGACCGAAGGGATCACTGATTGCATGAGGTCGTTCAGCAAATGCGACAGGCTGATGGCGACCAGAATACCCATAGTAGTCCTCGACCCGCCACTCGATGCGGCTGGTCCCTCCACTTGGGCTGACGTCAAAGCAAGTTCTGTGGCGGGCTGACCCACGGCACGTTCCTTCGATCGGATCGACACGACCACGGAGTCATCCCGCAATCCGTGTCGCCTTGCCAGCCGCTTATTGTCAGATCAGAGGAGCGGGAAATGCATAGCAGAACCTCGGGGACCTCCGTCCTGCATCATCGCCAGCGTCGCCGAGCATGCGAAAAAGTGCAGTTGCGCCAAGTCTGACGATTGCTCCCGAGGGCGTGACTCTGGCGCCTCTGCCAAAAATACGATGTTCCTTCTGCAACGAAACTGCAGACATGCTATTCTGATCTTGAGTGCTTCGATGCACATGCCGCCACTTGCCGCCTGGCGAGGTGTCACCTCTGATCAGCGTGGCCTGAAGTCTCCCTGAGCGGCATTTCCACGCTCCAAATACAATGAACTTCCAACAGGAGAATCCCATGATGCTACCCAAGGGCACGGTTGTCGCCGTCGCAGACGGCGAAAAGATCAACTTGTTTCGCAATTCGGGAGATGAGGCGGGTCTGAAGCTCGTCGCAATTGCCCACGATACCATCACGGCAGATGCGGGAACCAGCACGGGACGGCAACCGAGTTCTGCCAACCCCGACCATGGCCAGGCTGAGGAAGATCAGTTCTCCGCTGGCATCGTGCAGTTCCTCAACCATCAGGCACTCGGGGGTAAGATTGAGCATGTGGTGATTGTCGCGGCGCCGCGTGCGCTGGGCGAGATGCGTAAGCACTACCACAAGGCGCTGTCTGCCATCCTTCTGGGCGAAATCGCTAAAGATCTGACCGGCCATTCGCTGGCGGATGTGGAAAAGGCGCTAATCGCGGACAGATGATCGTCGCAGCGGCCGCCCGACGGCAGCGCGTAAAGGCGTCTCAGAGCGCGATTGTCCCTGGGGGTGTCCGCGGCTTCCTGACTGCCGGCAGCCACGGAACATCCCCATCCTTGAGCTAGAGAGGATCGGTAAGCTTGTCTTCGGGATGCAGGCGCTGTGACGACCGCTTCCTGAAGACGAGCAACAGTCCGAGGATGATCAACGCCATACCGGCGAGGGCCAGCAAATGCATGGAATTATCCAATATCAGATAGTCCAGAACCACCGTGACCACCGGCACGAGGTAGAGCAGGCTGGTGACATTCACGAGATTGTCGCTGCGGATCAACCGGTAGAACAACAATTGGGCACCCACGGAGATCACCAATCCCAGAAACAGCGCCGGCAGCAGGAACTGCAGGCTCAGCTCGATGTGAAACGGTTCAAAAGGAAGAAAGCAGAGACAGAGCACGAGAGTGACGATGTACTGGAGCGGCAGGACCTCCGTCGGCGCTTGCTGCACTCTCTTTTGCAGCATGGCGCCGGAGGTGACGCAGAGAAGCGCGCTCAGGGCAAAGCTCACGCCCAGCCCGGACAATTTCGCTAAAATCAAGCTGTGATAGACGACGAGGACGAGGCCGGCGAGGGCCATGAATAAGCCGAGCAGCCGCCAGACTGAAAAGCGTCGCTCTGTCACCAACAGGGTCAGAATGGGCTGGACGCCGAGAATGGTCGACAGCAGTCCTGGCGTCACCCCATGAGCCATGGCCTGGAAGCAACAAACCGAGTAGCCGCCGATCATCAACAGTCCCGTGCCGGCAACTTGCCATCGTGTTCCCGCTTTTGGCAGCCACCGCCGGCTCGGCAGGTTGATGAGAAGCAATGCTCCGAGAGCGAGCCCATACCTGACGATCAACAGGGCGAAGACTGAACTGTGGTCGAGCCCCCAGCGGGTTACGATCGTTCCGCTGGCCCACAACAGCACAAATGTGGACATGGCGGCAGAGGCCGTCCAGTCGGTCGATCTGGTGCGCATGGGGTTCAGGTAAACTTATATGTGAGGTCTTGACGTCGGAGCTCTTTGTATAGCGCGGTCAAAGATTGGGGGGAAGGAGTTGTGGGCTCCATCCCGAGACGGGACAGGCCCTGACGGCTCGCTCTCGTTCAGCAGTGCCGGCCTGCACATTGCCGGATCTGATGGAGGGACCTCGCGCAGTGATCCGCCAAGGCCTTTTCCGTCTAATTGCTTCGCTTTAGCACCCCGCAGCTTGCGACGATCGACTGTGACGGACTGAGCCCGGTATGCGTATAGCAGGCATCCAACTGGTCTGGCGCCGAGATGAGCATGCTGATGGAGCCATCGGTATCGGACCCGACGATTGTCTTTCCATCCGCCGCGATCGTGGCCGCGAATGGCTCCTTCTTATTCGGATCGGACCAGGTTTCTCCCCACAGGAGGCGCCCATCCTGTCCTTTGAAATCCATGGTGATGGTGATTTCCACCACGCGTGGGGTGTCGGACTTCGTCTCGGCCCCAGCGTGGTACGCGTTTGAGCCATAAATGACGGTCTTCCATGGACCCGTCCAAATGCCTTTGAGGTCGGGTGTACCCGCCTCTTGAGCTGACACGACCGATCCGAGCCCGATTACGACGAACGCCAAGGCCAAAGATCGCATGAACATCCTCCCGACTGTCTGAGTGTTTCTCCAAATGGCGAGGCTCAGTATAAACACATTTGCCGCGGCTGGGAGCGGATGCCGCTGCCCATTGGGATGACGTTCTCTATCTGGATTGCCCCTCCTTTTTTGGACGGAAGCGGAACGCATCTGCGGTCGGATGTTTTTTCCCGATGTCGTCCTGTGCCGGGGGTGCAGGAAATGGACGTAGAGCGACGGAGGAGGTTTCATGCGGGCACTTTGCTGGCACGGAAAACATGACATTCGCTATGACACGGTTCCCGATCCCGAAATCGAGGATGGCCGGGACGCGATCATCAAGGTGACCAGCTGTGCAATCTGCGGGTCGGATCTGCATCTCTATGACGGCTTCATGCCCGGCATGGAGAGCGGTGACATCATGGGCCATGAGTTCATGGGTGAGGTCGTCGAGGTCGGCCGCGACAACAAGAAGCTCAAGGTGGGCGACCGGGTCGTGGTCCCCTTCACCATCTGCTGCGGCGAGTGCTACCAGTGTCGTCGGGGCAATTTCTCGGTCTGCGAGCGGAGCAACCGCAACAAGGATGTCGCCGACAAAGTCTTTGGACACACCACCGCCGGGCTGTTCGGCTACACCCACCTCACCGGCGGCTATCCCGGCGGCCAGGCCGAATATGTTCGGGTGCCCTTTGCAGATGTGACGCCGGTGAAGATCCCCGACGGCCTCACCGACGAGCAGGTGCTGTTTCTCGGTGACATCTTTCCCACCGGCTGGCAGGCCGCCGTCAATTGCGAGATCGAGCCGACGGACACGGTGGCGGTCTGGGGTGCGGGGCCGGTTGGCCAGTTCTGCCTGCGCAGCGCCATTCTTCTCGGTGCCCAACGCGTGATTATGATCGACAACGTGCCCGAGCGCCTCACCATGGCCGCCGCGGCGGGGGCGGTCACCATTAATTTCGACGAGGAGAGCGTCGTCGAGCGGCTGAATGAGCTCACCCAGGGCAAGGGCCCTGACAAATGCATAGACGCCGTGGGCCTCGAGGCTCATGCCACGGGCTCTTTGGATGCGGTCTACGACCGCGTGAAGCAAGCGGTGATGCTTGAGACCGATCGGCCTCATGTGCTGCGCGAGGCGATCTATGTCTGCCGCCCCGGTGGTATTATTTCGATCCCCGGCGTCTATGGCGGGATTGTGGACAAGCTGCCCTTCGGCGCCGCCATGAACAAGAGCCTCACCTTCCGCATGGGACAGACCCATGTGAACCGCTGGACCGATGATCTGCTCGCGCGCATCGAGAAGGGCGAAATCGATCCCAGCTTCGTCATAACCCACACGGTCAGCCTCAGCGAGGGTCCCGAATACTACAAGACCTTCCGGGACAAGCATGACGGCTGCATCAAAGTTGTCCTCAAACCCTGAGGGATCGGAATGTCTTTCATGAATGGCTCGCCCCGCCGGGAGGAGGCCGATAGACTCGCCCGAGGCCTGGGCTGGTTCTCCATGGTCTCGGCTTGACGGAGCTTCTCGCCCCCCAAGCGATCGGGCGCCTACTGGGTAGGGAATACCCGTCGCCCCTTCTGCGGGCTTATGGAGTGCGCGAGATCGCAACGGGGATCGGCATCCTGGCGTCGGAGGATCCGACCCCTTGGATTTGGGGGCGTGTCGCGGGCGATGTCCTGGACATCGCTACCCTAGCCCCGGGGTTGAGCGCCGACAATCCCCGGCGCGACACGGTGGCAGTGGCCATGGGCCTCGTTGGCGCGGTGACGGCGGTCGATATCGCCTGCGCCCGGAGCCTGGGTCAAAGGCCGCCTCAGGTCTATGACTATAGTGACCGGGCCGGCCTGAGCGCGACGGTGCTGATGCGCCGACCCGCCCCTGCTCCTTAAACGCTACTCTCGGCCGGAGAGCCTCGACCCATCGTCAGGAGCCTGGAATGCATAGCGACAGGGACGACCGGACCACCGAGAGCCTTAGGCACAGGATCGATGGCGGCGGGGCCGGCGACAAGGTCACGGGTTCCGATCCGGCCGCGGCGCCCTTGGGGACGGATGAGGAGGCAGGCGGGCACCCGCCCTCGGGGGTTGAGATTGCGGCGGCTTGGCGTCACGAACCCGGTCAGGTCGAAACCGATCCCAGCCGCACCAATGGCCGGGTCAATGGCGTCGGAAGATTTGTGTTCCTCACCGCCGCCATCGCTCTCGCCTTGATCACTGCCCTTGCCTGGGCTCTAGCGGCCTGAAGCGCGTCCGGCCGCACCTGAACATCAGCCCAACCCGCAAGCATGACCGCGCCCCAACCAGAAACCAATATCCAGTAGATCCAATATTCTCAGGTGCGGTTCCGCAGTCTGAGGATGCCTGTTTGCCCGCCCCTCCCCGGTCGACTGCGCACCTCTGTCACCGGCTCCTCAGGGCGAAGAGCTCGACACCGATTTGGCTCGCGGGATCTCCGAACATTGCCACGGGCAGACCCGTGGAGGCTGGGCCCGGCTTGTTGTAGCACCTGTTCCTCAGTCGCATATTTGCGTAAAGTTCCTCCGCGGAGCTGCCTCCGATGTAGAGGCTGGTGGCCTTCACCACACTCCCGAAGTCAAGCCCCGACGCCCGCAAGACATGGCCAAGCTGCTCCATCACGTCTGCGGTCTGTGCAACGAGACTCTCGTCATCCTGAAGCGATCGCGCGCTCATCCAGGTGAAGAGCTCCCCTCGGCACTCCGTCAGCCGGACGCCCTCCAGTTCATGCCGTTCGCGATGGGGCGTCGCCCCTCTGACATAGCTGAGCATCCCGGTGACCAAGGCCTGCGAATCTGCACTGCCGATGACAGCGCCCTCATCGTCCAGAAGCTGCAAATCGCTTAGGTTTTTTCCGATTTCCAGAAGGTCCTCGCGTCTGGAATACCCCGAAATCCAGCGATCCGACAGACGCTGCGCCGGGATCAGCCCCAAATCCGCCAGGACATTGTCCAGCTGCCGGCGGGCGTCTGGAAGATTCCCCCGGTCCGTCACCACACTCATCCACACCACCTCGCCCGCGTCGCAATACCGGACTTGGAGATCCCCTGTGGATCTCTCGCCGGTTGCCAAGGCGATCTCGCCAGCAAAGGCATCGATCTCAAGGAGAAGCCCGTCGAGATAGAGGTAGGGCACGCAAATCGGGACGATCAGCGGCTGCGTCCCGAGCCGATCCCGCAATTGCTGGATCATGCGCTGCTCGTCGTCGCGACCCCCCACGAAATAGGCCACGATTTGGCCGAGGCCCGTTTTCGGCATCTTTGCCCTTTGGAGCAGGGTTGCAATGTGATTGCACACGATCTCCGTCTGCGCCTCCAGGTTACCGGGACTGAGCACGCGTGCGTCCCGATCAAGCGGAATCTGCCCGCAGCTCCACGCTAAGGATTCATCCCTCACCAGAAGCGAATAAGGCACCTCGATCGGCATGCGCCAAGGATCGCCAAAGGAAATATGCTCACGCATCCTTATTCTCCCACCGGGTCTCACCGCCCGAGTCTGAAATGGTCGCCGACATAGCTTGCAAAGGCGTCCGCCAGACGTGACGGCGGTCGCATGCGACTGGTAACGATGGAGATCGCATAATCCGTTTCCGGTGAAAAGCTGCGTCTGACCAGTCGTTCCCCGTCATATTGAGTGGCGACGAAATCATCGAGCAGCGCGATTCCCAGGCCCAGTTCCGCAAGCTCCAGGACCGATCGCGACATGAGCGACGTAATTCTCCGCGCCGGGCGCACCCCGTTCTGGCGCAGCATCTGGTCGATCTCGAACTGCACTGAATCCCCGGTGCCGAGAGTAATGATCCGGCGCTCGTGAAGATCAGCGGCCGTAATGACGTCTTTATGGCAGAGAGGATCGCTGCGATCGATCATGCAGACGAGGCGCAGCTTGGCGATCAGTCGGCTGGCGACTTCGGCATGCATAGGCACATGCAGCCCGATTCCGACATCGGCGCGTCCGGAAATCACGTGATCGACGACGCCTTGGGAATTGAGCGCCAGCAATGTGAGTGAGATGTCCGAATGGGCCGTCAGGAAACCTTCGACGAGCTGGCTCAAGGGGTGCACAGAGAGCAGCGGCAGGCAGGCAACGGTGAGCCGCCCCACGCGCATGGTCTTCAAATCGACCGCATATTGTGAAAGACGGTCGAACGCGACGAAAGATTTGCCGATTTCCTCGAACAGGAGGCGTCCCTCCGGTGTCAGTGTCCACATATTTCCCTCACGGCGGCGCAGCGGAAAGCCGAGTTCCTCGTGCAACTCCTGCAGATATTTGGAGACGGCCGGCTGCGAGACATGCAGGCGCCGCGCCGCTTCTGTGACAGAACCATAGGCTGCGACGGCATAGAAGACTTCAAGGTGACGGGGTCTCATGGCAAGCTCATAACCTGGAGTGATGCGCTGAACAATTAAATGTACTGCTGATGATGGAACTAGGGATGGTAGCCTTGCGGGTCTTGTCTTGAGTGAGGTTCTCGCGTGGACGTCGCCCCCCTCGCCCATCAGCTCCCGGAAGAGCGCCTGCATCAGCCCTTTCCGGCTCGCCATTACCAGAATTGCCTGCAGCTTGTGCAGGCCGATCTCGCCAGCCGTGGCTTGGCAGCAGGTGTTCTGGTCGATCCCGAGAACCTCTTTTGGCTCACCGGCTATCGGTCCATGGGCTACTGGACCTTTCAGGCCCTCATTGTACCGCGGAGTGGCTTGCCGATCCTGGTCAGCCGAATATTCAACAAGCCGCTGTCTGAGGCGACCCCCACAATCGGCGGCTTCGAAACCATTGGCGACAGCGATGACGCGGCATCGGTCCTGAACCGCGCCTTGCAGAAGCACGTATCGCGAGGCGGGGATATCGGATTTGAAACCGGCGCCCGCAACTTCACCGGCCTGTTGCTTCGGGCTCTCGAACAGCAGGCACAGGGTTTCCGGATCCTCGACTGGAACGGAGTCTGCGAGCAGCACCGTCGACTCAAGACCCAGGACCAACTCGGCCTCATGCGCAAAGCGGCCGATGCAGCCGTCGCCGGCCTGGACGCAGCATTGCGTTGCGTGGCGCCCGGCCGGTCTGAAAACGATGTCGCCGCTGCCATGCTGGCGGGTTCGGTGAGGGCTGGGAGCGATTTCTTCCGGGTCCCCTTGGTGGTCACCGGACCGGCAACGGCGCTGTGCTTTACCACCTGGGAGCGCCGTGTGATCCGTCCTGGCCATGTCGTGTTGCTGGAATCGGCGTCATGCGTTGATCGCTATCACGCCATGATTGCGCGCACCTGCATCGTCGGCCGGGCCAGCGACGATCATCGCGCTGTGGCCGGGATGCTCCTTGACATGTTGGACCGCGCCATCGACGCGATCCGCCCCGGCGTCACCTCCGGCGAAGTCTTCGCTGCGGCCAACCAGGCGCTGGAGGGCTCCACCCACTATCGGCGGGCAGGTCAGCGCATCGGCTATTCCATCGGCATCGGCTTCCCACCGAACTGGGCGGAAGGTCACTTCCTCGATCTCAAAGCGGACGATCCGACGATTTTGGAACCCGGCATGACCTTCCACGTCGTCCCGTCCATGTTTACGCCTGATTTCGGCATGTGGTTCAGCGAGAGCGTAGCGGTGGCCTCGAGCGGTGTCGAAGTGCTCACCCACTATCCAAGGCAGCTCTTCGAGCTGGAGACGTAACGACGGCCCCACGCCCGACAAGATTTGTGACCCATAGCCAGAAGATGAGGGATGAGCTCATGAGACCGTTTCTAAAGACCGTGATTGCAGCTGCAATATGCGCAATGGCTGGAATCGGAAGTGCCCGGGCCGCCGACACCTTGCCCTTGAAGCTCGACTGGAGCCTTTACGGCATGCACACGCCCTTCTATGCGGGTCTGTCGAAAGGCTACTACACGGACGAAGGGATCGATCTCACCATCGCCGAAGGAAACAGCGCCGGCAATGTTGTGAAGCTCGTCGCCTCCGGCGAAGATCCGATCGCCTTCATCGACCTGGGCACCATGACCATTGGTGCTTCCAAGGGAATGCCGGTGAAGGCGATCTATGGAGTTCATCAGAAGAATCCGATGGTGATTATCAGCCGGAAGGACAAGCCGGTCGAAACTCCGAAGGCCCTGGAGGACAAGGTGCTCGCCATGGCAGCTTCGGAATCCACTGCCCAGATGCTGCCGGCGCTTCTGGCTGTAAACCAAGTTGATGCCAAGAAGATCAACATTCTCAATCCCGCGGTCGGCGCCAAGAACGCGCTGTTGCTGCAGGGCCGCACCGATGCCGTGACCGGCGTAACCTATTTCGCGCTGCCGATCTTCCAGAAGCAGGGTCTTGACGTCAGCTACTTCACCTATGCCGATAACGGGGTGCCGGCGCTCGAGGGCGGAATCGTCGCGAACACCGACTGGCTCGCTAAGAACCAGGACCTGGCCAAGCGTTTTCTCAAGGCGACGTCCCGCGCCATCGCTGACGCCAAGGCCAATCCTGAAGCCACCGTCGATGAGGCTTTAAAGATCCGGACCGATCGGTCCCGCGACCGCGACCAGCTTGTCGCCCAGCTCAAGCTGTCATTGGATCTGCTCACGACGGAGAACAGCAAGGACTTGGCGCCCGGTGCCATGGCGGACGCCGATTGGCTGGCGATGATCGACGGCATGCAGAAGGCCGGGCTGATCAAGGGTGACCGTCCGGCGACGGACTACTACACTAACGAACTCATCTCGAAATAAGCACGCGCAGGGTAATCTTGCCGCGTCCAGGAGGGCTCTCCGGGCGCGGCGTCTGTTTCGGAGACGCCTTAATGTCCTGGCGCGACGCATTCTATCCGTTCGCGACCTTCGTCGTCTTCATTCTCCTCTGGGCGGCGGCGGTTCAAGCTTTTGCCTTACCGGAATATCTGGTGCCGTCCCCATGGGCGGTTGCCCTCCGCATAAAAGAGGATTTTGGGATCCTCCTTTATCACTCCGGCGTCACCCTGGCGGAGACGGTAGGAGGTTTCGTCTTGGCCGTTGTCTTGGGCGTCGTCATGGGCGCCCTGCTAGTCTCCTCCCGTAACCTGGAGCGGGTCGTGCTGCCGGTGCTGCTGGTGATCCAGACTTTCCCGAAAATCGCGCTCGCACCGCTCATCATCATCTGGTTTGGCCTGGGCTTTGGACCCAAACTGATGATGAGCTTTCTTGTCGCCGTCTTCCCGGTGCTCGTCTCCACCATGGTGGGCATGCGTTCGGTGGAGAAGGATGTGGTCGATCTCGCCCGCTCCATGCAGGCGTCCAGCCTGGCGATTTTCCTCCGCTTTCGTCTACCCACCGCCCTGCCCCAGATCTTAGGTGCCATGAAGGTGGCCGTCGCCTTCGCTATCGTCGGCGCGGTCGTGGGCGAATGGGTGGCCGCCGACAAGGGCCTCGGCTATCTGCTGATCTGGTCCAACGCCAATCTCGACACGCCCCTGCTGTTCGCCATTCTCTTCTGTCTTATGGTCATCGGGCTGGGGCTTTATTATCTTGTTGAGGCTGCCGAAAAGTTCGCGTTGCCGTGGCATGTGAGCCAACGCGGCCAAGCGGCCAGCTTCTCCACATGAAGAATGCTCTCATCGAGATCTCCGGCGTCGGCATGCGCTTCGACACGGTTGACGCACTCCACAACATATCCCTTGCCGTCGAGCGCAAGCGCTTCGTCTCGATCGTCGGCCCCAGCGGCTGTGGAAAAAGCACCCTCATGCGCATCGTCGCGGGTCTTGTCCGGCCGACCTCTGGGGAGGTGCGGATCGAGGGCGAAACGGTGCACAGGCCGCATCCAGGGGTCGGCATCGTCTTCCAGAGCGCCACGCTGCTGCCTTGGAAATCCGTTCGTGGCAACATTGCCCTGCAGCTTGAGCTGCGTGGGCTGAAGCCATCGGAGCACGCTGCGGCGATCGATGGACTGATCCGCTTGACTGGCCTCCAAGGTTTCGAAAACCACCTTCCCCATCAGCTATCCGGTGGGATGCAGCAGCGGGTGTCGATCTGCCGGGCCCTGGTTCATGACCCGGAACTCCTGCTGCTGGACGAACCGTTTGGCGCCCTCGACGCAATGACTCGAGAGACCATGAATCTTGAGCTTCAACGTATCTGGCTCGATCGCCGAAAGACGGTGCTCATGATCACACATGGTATCGCTGAAGCCGTTTTCCTCTCGGACATTGTGGTGGTCATGTCCGCACGGCCAGGACGCATCGAGCGGATCATCGAAATTGACCTCGAACGCCCGCGTCGTCCCGATATCGACGACGATCCTCGATTCCGCGAATATGTGAAGGACATCCGCAAGATGTTCGGCGAAGCGCTCGCTCTCGATTGATGATCGGCATCGTCCCGGCCAATCCGGTCAGACGTAGCGACTGATGATATTTTCAAGATACTCCTGCTTTCCGGACCGGGGCTGAGGCTCTACGGCCCATGCCGTGACATGGGCGGCGATCTCTTCCAAGGTCCGCTTCCCGGCCAGTATGGCTTGCGCCTCTTCCCCTCTCCAGCCGGCATAGCGAGCTCCGACGAGACTCGACAACGCCTTGTCCTCAACCATCTTGGCTGCGGCCTTCAGCCCGCGCGCACAAACATCGATGGCCCCCACATGTGCCAGGACGAGATCCTCCGGATCCAGGGATTGCCGCCTGAGCTTTGCATCGAAATTCGTGCCTCCCGTAGTGAAACCTCCGGCCTTGAGGATCTCGTAATAGGCCAACGCGACCTCCGTGGGATTATTGGGGAACTGATCCGTGTCCCAACCGGATTGGTAGTCGTTGCGGTTCATGTCGATCGAGCCGAAAATGCCCAGCGCCGCTGCGGTTGCCAGCTCGTGTTCGAAGGAATGCCCGGCCAGGATGGCGTGCCCCTGCTCCAGGTTCAGCTTCACCTCCTTATCCAAGCCGTAGCGTTTGAGGAACCCATAGACCGTTGCCGCATCGAAATCATATTGGTGCTTCGTGGGCTCCTGGGGCTTGGGCTCGATGAGGATCGTGCCCTTGAATCCGCTTCTGTGCTTGTAGTCGACGATGAGGTTCAGGAATCGGCCCAACTGGTCGAGCTCTTGGGCCATATCGGTGTTGAGCAGCGTCTCATAACCTTCGCGCCCGCCCCAAAGCACGTAATTTTCGCCGCCGAGCCGCTGGGTCACATCCATGCAAGCCTTCACGGTGGCCGCTGCATAGGCGAAGATCTCGGGGTCCGGGTTGGTGGCTGCGCCGGCCATGTAGCGTCTGTTTGAGAACAGGTTCGCCGTCCCCCAAAGCAGCTTGATGCCCGTGTCATGCATCTTGGCCTCGAGCGTATCGGCGATGTCGTGCAGCCGGATGATACTTTCCGTGAGCGTTGCCCCTTCGGGGCGGACGTCGGCGTCGTGAAAGCAGTAGTAGGGAACTCCCAGCAGCGAGAAGAGCTCGAAAGCCACATTGGCTTTCAGCTTTGCAGCCTCCATTGTGTCTGCAAACCAGGGGCGCTCGAACGTCTGGCCGCCGAACGGGTCAGTGCCTGGCCAGATGAAGCTGTGCCAGTAGCAGACCGCAAAGCGCAGATGATCTTCGAGCCGCTTGCCCAGAACCTTTTCATCGGGATCATAGAAGCGATAGGCGAAGGGGTTTGTGCTATTGGGACCTTCGAATTGGATCCGGCCGATATCGCCGAAGAAGCCAGTGCTCATGTCGTTGCTCCCAGAATGGCGGGGTAAAGGCGGCGGTAACGGTCATGCGCCGCATCATAGGCGTCTCGCAGCGCCGTTTCCGGCTCGATGGTCTCGGCCGCGGCCGGTGGTTTGCAGACCTCGACGGGATCGGCCCCTTCCGCAGCGATCAATCCGAGGCGCGCTGCACCGAGGGCTGCGCCGTAATCTCCCTCCGCGGGGACGTCGACCGGCACGTCGAGGGCGGTTGCGATCGATCGGAGCCAATAGCGAGATTGCGCGCCGCCACCGACGGCAACCACCCGCTCGAGCTGCGTGCCGGCCGCCGCCAGGGCATCCCGGCAGTCGCGGAAGGCGAAGGCGACCCCTTCCAACACCGCTTGCGTCATCGCCTTTTGACCGACATTGTGGCCGAAGCCCGTGAAGCTGCCACGGATCCGCACATCATTATGGGGAGTCCGCTCGCCGGCGAGAAACGGCAGAAACGTTACATCACTCGGCGGCTGCAGAGTGTCGCCCAGTGCATGGGTAAGGTCGGCCGGCGGGTGGCCCACAAGACTGGAAAACCAGTTCAGGGCGTCGGTGGCCGACAAGATCACGCCCATCTGATGCCACGCGCCGGGCAAAGCGTGACAGAACGCATGCACGGCGCTGGCGGGGTTGGGACTATAGCGGTCATTGGCAGCAAACAGCACCCCCGACGTTCCGATCGAAATGAACGCCCGTCCCGGTGTCACCACACCCATGCCGCAGGCGGTGGCCGCATTGTCGCCGCCGCCACCGGCGACGACGACCTCGGGTGCCATGCCCCAATTCCGTCCGAGCTCGGGTTTGAGATAACCCGAGACGGCGCTGCCCTCTACCAGCGCTGGCACGTGCCGCACATCGAGATGCGTGGCGTCGAGAAGCTCGGCCGACCAGCATCGGTTGCCGACATCCAGCCACGCGCTGCCGGAGGCATCGGACATCTCCGACACATAGTCCCCGGTCAGCCAAAGGCGGAGAAAGTCCTTGGGCAGCAGGACATGACGGAGTCGAGCAAAGATCTCCGGCTCCTCCTCTTCCACCCAGGCGATCTTAGGCGCGGTGAAGCCCGGAAAGACGATGTTGCCGGCTATGGCCCGAAACTGGGGATTGGCATCCAGTCGCGCCGCCTGTGCGTGGCTCCGCGTATCGTTCCAAAGAATGCAGGGTCTGAGCACCTCGTCGGCCTCGCCCAGCAATGTCGCTCCGTGCATCTGCCCGGAGAGGCCGATCCCGCGGACGCATGACAGCTCGTCCGGTGCCATGCTTTTCAGTGCAGCCATGGCCGCCTCCGTCGCCAGGATCCAGTCGCCTGGATCTTGTTCCGACCAGCCGGAGTGAGGCCGCGAGACTGCCAGCGGCGAGGTTGTCGAGGCGATGACCCGTTGGTCCCTATCGACCAGCAGCGCTTTCACGCCCGATGTTCCGAGATCAAGACCGAGATACATGGTGCCTTCTGCTGAACGAAGCGGGGCGGCTGAACAATGCGCGAGGCAGCACCTTGCATCATCCCGGTTGTCGCCCGAGACGGGGGCGGGATGATGCAGGCATGGCGTCAGACGGCGCCTTAGAACGGCGAGTTGGGGTAATAGAACTGCTCGGCATTCTCCTTCGTTACGAGGGTCGCATCCAGGATGTAATTGCCCCTGACCGGCAGTTGCTCGTAGAGCCCTGCAGCCGTCAGATCCATCGCGACCGCGATCATGGCCGGCGGATAGAGCACGTCCACGGGGACCATCTTGTCGCCGTCCATGACCTTCTTGATCATGTCCTTCATGCCGGCGCCGCCGACCACGAACTGGATATCGGTGCGGTTGGCCTGCTGGATCGCTTCCAGGACGCCCACCACCATGTCGTCATCCTGCGCCCAGACCGCGTCGATCTGAGGATGTTTCGACAGGAAGTCCTGCATGATCTTGAAGGCGTCGTCTCGACTCCAGTTGCCGAACTGGCGGTCAAGGACCTTGATGTCCGTGCCGGCGATCGCCTCGTCGAAGCCTTTGTTGCGCTCCTCATCGATGACGATGGGCAGGCCGCGAATGACAACGACGTTGCCCTTGCCGTTCAGTTTCTCCTTGATGTACTCCCCGCCGACCCGTCCGAGCTCGGGATTGTTGCCGGCGACATACAGGTCCTGGATCGTCGGATCGGTCAGGGCGCGGTCGACCACCGTGACGAAGATCCCCTTCTCTTTGACACTGCGGATCGGATCCGTCAGTTCGTCGGAATTGTGGGGGAGCGTCACCAGAGCGTCGATGCCTTGGGTCGTCAGATCCTCCAAAGCGTTGGCCTGAGACGCCCCGTCGGGGGAGGTTTTTACCAGCACCTTGAGACCGGGATAGCGCTTCTCCAGCAGCTTGGCCTGCTCCTGAGCATGATAGACCACGCCACCGGTCCATCCATGATCCGCCGCTGGGATCGAGACCGCGATGGTCTTGGCGTCTTGAGCCTGCCCTGTTCCTGTTGCCAGCATGAGGCCTGCAAGGATCGGCCCGAATAACAATTTCCGCATCGTTCTCTCCCTAGGTTGTTCCGTGAAACGAGGAGGTATGCCTCCCACTCGGCCTCATCGTCGCCGCATCAAGGAGCGCTGCACCAGCATCGCGATGATGATGATGGCACCCTGGACGGCCCCGATGAGGTATTCGCTGACGAGGTCGGACAGGACCATGATGTTGCCCACGACCTCGAGAATGAGCGCGCCGCAGATCGTCCCCCAGACCCTGCCGACGCCGCCGCGCAGTGCCGTGCCGCCGATCACCACGGCCGTGATCGCCTGAAGCTCCCACAACAGTCCTGTGGTCGGCGTGGCCGCGCCCAGGCGTGGCACATAGACGAGCACGGCGATGGCCACACAGATGCCCTGGATGACGTAGGTCAACGTTCTGACCCGGTTGACCGAGATCCCGGAATATCGCGCCACATCCTCGTTCGAACCGACGGCGACCACATGGCGACCGAACGCCGTACGATGCAGGATGAAGGCGCCGATGAGCCCGACGGCGATGATGACGAGCACAGGGATCGGCACGCCGAACACATCGCCGAAATAGACCGGACGGTAAGTTGCCCGAAGTTCTGACGACTTCATGGCGATCGAGCCGCCTTCCGCCAGATAGATGACCAGAGCTCGGAAGATGCCCATCGTCCCGAGGGTCACGATGAAGGGTTCGATCCGTCCGACCGTGGTGATCACACCATTGGCCATGCCGCAGGCTGCGCCTACGCCGATGGCGATCAGCATCGCCGCCGCCAGCATGGGGATCTCTCCCGTAATGGATCCACCATTCATGAACAGGATCATGACGCCGGCGACGAAGGCGGCCATGGCACCGACCGACAGATCGAGCCCGCCCGCCGAGATGACGAAAGTGGCCCCCACTGCGATGATGGCGATGAAGGCGCTACGGGTGATGACGTTAAGCAGGTTGTCGATGCTGAGAAAATTGGGATTGACCAGCGCACCCAAGATCAGCAGGGCGGCCAGCGCTACAAAGGGGGCGATGACCCGCATGTCGATGCTGGGGCGAGAGCGCGTGCGTCTTTGCCGCTCGGATGTTTCGGTCATGCCGGGTGCAACATGGCTGTGGTGTCCCTGGAAACCCCGGTTGCATGGACCACGATCTCATCCTCGGTCATGTCTGCGCCGCTGACTTCACCGACGATCCGACCACTGCGCATAATGAGGATGCGATCGCAGATCCCGATCAGCTCGGGCATCTCCGACGAGATGACCACTACTGATTTGCCCGCCTCTGCGAGCTGGGCAATGAACTTGTAGATTTGCTCCTTGGTCCCGATGTCGATACCTCGGGTCGGTTCGTCAATCACGATGATTTCGGGATCGAGCAGCATCATCTTCGCCAGCAGCAGCTTCTGCTGATTGCCGCCAGACAGCTGCCCCGCGAGCAGGTCGTTGCGCGGGGTCCTCACATCAAAGCGAGCGATGGCGGTATCGAGCTCGGCCCATTCCTTCTTCGTGTCGATGAAAATCCCCCGAGTGAACTGGTCGAGCGCGGCAAGCGTGAGGTTCATGCGCAGATCGCGCGTGAGGATCAGTCCTTTGCCCTTCCGGTCCTCGCTGAGATAGACGATGCCCGCATCCATGCTGTCGCGCACTGTTCTGAAATGCACGGGCTTGCCCCTGAACGTCACCGCCCCGCTGACCGAGCGCAACCCGACAAGGCCTTCGAAGAGTTCTGTGCGACCCGCGCCGACGAGACCGGCAAAGCCAAGGATCTCGCCCTCGTTCAGCGTGAATGAGGCCTCGCTCACATAACCGGGCACGCTCAGGCGGTCGACCTCCAACACGGGGCTCGGCGCGAGCACCCTGGTACGATCGGGGTAGAGCTTGGCGACATCGCGCCCCACCATCAGCCGTGCCATGTCCACTGGCTCCAGAGAGGCCGCTTCTACAGTCGTGACCATCTTGCCGTCCCGCAACACGGTCACGCGGTCGGCGATCTCCTTCACCTCGGCAAGCCGATGGGAGATATAGACGACTGTCGTCCCCTTTCTTTTGAGTTCCAAAATCAAACGGATCAGCGCATCCGTCTCGAACGGTGTCAGCGATGCGGTCGGCTCGTCGAAGATGACGACCTGGTGCGGCACCAGCAATGCGCGGGCGATCTGCACCAGTTGCCTTTGCGCGATCGACAGCAGGCCGACCACAGTCGTTGGGTCGACATCGGCGTCCAGCCCTTGCAGGACATCCGCTGCACCTTGCTGCATGGCGCGATCGTCGAGGGTCAGCCCCCGGCGCAGCTCGCGGCCGAGATAGATGTTCTGGGCGACAGTCAGGTCCGGGGCCAGCAGGATTTCCTGGTGGACGAGAACGATACCGCGCTTCTCAGCATCCACGGGCGACGTGAGCTTGGCGGCAGTACCGTTTAGCTTCAGAGTCCCTCCCGTCGGATGCAGATGGCCGGCGAGGATTTTCATGAGCGTGGACTTGCCGGCCCCGTTCTCCCCGATGATGGCGTGGATTTCGCCGGCTCTAAGCGCCAGGTCGATATGGCTCAGCACCTCCACGGGCCCAAAGGACATAGAGATGTCAACGGCCGCCAGCGGCACGGAAGAAGGCGCCTCCGGGGGCGTGCTCATGGAATCGTTACCCAGCGGCTGTCATCGCGCGATGACGCGACGGCCGCCTCGATGAACCGGACGCCTGCCAACCCGTCCTCTATGGTCGGATACATAACCTCCGCATCGATCATTTCGCCCGACTGGACCGCCCGGATGGCACGTGCCGCTTCGCTGTAAATCGTGGCGAAGCCTTCCAGATAACCCTCGGGATGGCCAGGCGGGATGCGCGACACGCGATCGGCTTGCGGCCATGCACCGGCACCGCGCCGCGTGAAGAGCTGTTTCGGCTGTCCGAAAGCGGTGAACCACAGAGAATTTGGATCGGTCTGCGCCCACTCCAATCCACCTTTGGTGCCGTAGACGCGGAGTTTCAGCCCATTCTCGTTGCCGACCGCCACTTGGCTCGCCCACAGCAGGCCGCGGGCGCCACCCTTGAAGCGCAGCATGATCTGAACGTCGTCGTCGAGCCGGCGGCCCTCGACGAAGGTCGTCAACTGGGCCGATAGGGCCTCAGGCTGCAACCCGGTTACGAAACAAGCGAGATGATACGCATGGGTCCCGATGTCGCCGAGGCAGCCGCCTGCTCCGGACCGCGCGGGATCTGTACGCCACTCGGCCTGTTTGTTGCCGCTATCTTCCAAGCGCTCGGTCAGCCAATCTTGCGGATATTCCGCCTGGATGACTCGAAGTGTTCCCAACTCGCCTTCGGCGACCATCGCCCTGGCTTGGCGGATCATGGGATAGCCCGAGTAGTTGTGGGTGACTGCGAAGACGCATCCCGTCTCGCGCACCAGAGCCACCAGGTCTTCTGCTTCCCCACTGGTCGTCGTCAAAGGCTTGTCGCAGATCACATGGATGCCAGCATTGAGAAAAGCGCGAGCGATCGGGGCATGCAGATGGTTCGGGGTGACGATGGACACGACTTCTATGCCGTCGCTGCGCGCAGCCTCTGCCTGCGCCATCGCCTCGTAGGAGTCATAGGCCCGGTCCAATGCGATTCCGAGGTCCTGAGCAGAGGCCCTTGCCCGTGCTGCCTCCGATGAGAACGCGCCGGCGACCAGTTCATAGTCATCGTCCAGGCGAGCCGCGATGCGGTGAACAGCGCCGATAAAGGCGCCGCGTCCGCCGCCGACCATTCCGAGCCGGAGACGGCGCCGGGCGCTGTTGTCTTGACTTGCCTCGATCGCCATGACCGCGTCCCCCTATGCCAGACCGAGAATGCGGCGATTGGCGGCGTCATCAGCTCCGGAACCCGCAAAATCGTCAAAGGCCCGGTCTGTCACGCGGATCAGATGGGCGCTGATGAATTCCGCCCCTTCCCGGGCGCCGTCCTCGGGATGTTTCAAAGCGCATTCCCATTCAAGCACCGCCCAGCTGCCATAGTCATGGGCCGTGAGCTTCGAAAACACCGCACCGAAATCAACTTGACCATCGCCCAGAGAGCGGAAACGGCCGGCACGGTCGACCCAGCGCTGATAGCCGCCATAGACACCCTGGCGCCCGGTCGGGTTGAACTCGGCGTCCTTCACGTGAAAGGCTTTGATGCGCTCGTGATAGATGTCGATATATTCGAGATAATCCAGCTGCTGCAGCACGAAATGCGAGGGGTCGTAGAGGAGATTGGCGCGCGGGTGATTGTTCACGCGCTCCAGGAACATCTCGAAACTGATACCGTCATGAAGATCCTCCCCCGGATGGATTTCATAGGCCAGGTCGACGCCGTGCTCGTCGGCAAAGTCCAGGATCGGCAGCCAGCGCCGTCCAAGTTCGTCGAAAGCGGCCTCCACCAGCCCGGTTGGCCGCTGGGGGAATGGATAGAGAAACGGCCAGGCAAGGGCGCCGGAAAAGGTCGGGTGAGCCGTGATGCCGAGGTGCTTTGATGCGCGGATCGCCCGCTTCACCTGATCAACCGCCCATTCCTGCCGCGCTTTCGGGTTTCCACGCACCTCAGGCGCTGCAAAACCGTCCATCAGCTCGTCATAAACGGGATGCACGGCGACCAGTTGTCCCTGCAGGTGTGTGCTGAGCTCGGTGATGGCAAGTCCATGCTTTGCCGCGGTGGCAGCGAGATCCTCGCAATAGGCCTTGGACTCCGAGGCCTGCTTCAAATCGATGAGCCGTCCGTCCCAGGCGGGAATCTGGACCCCTTGATATCCGAGTCCCGCGGCCCACTCGCAGATGGTGTCGAGAGAATTGTACGGTGCTGTGTCACCGGCGAATTGGGCGAGAAAGATCGCCGGGCCCTTGATCCCCTTCATGAAGGCTGCTCCCTGTAATCTCTTTTTCTTCAACATCAAAAAGAAGTGCGCACCTCACGCAAATCACATCTACGGCACATTGTCTCTGAGGAAGATGTCAATCCTGATGTGTTCCTGCCCGGGTACGATCGGTGCGCCCTCACGGAGTGCGAGAAGGATCCGCGTCGTGCTCCTGGCCATATGGCCGGAATCCTGGTTGATGATCGCATCGATCGTGCCCCGCACGAGATGGCGGCGTGAAAAGGCGGTGAGCTCGTGCCCGACATAAACAATCGCCTGCGCGCGCCCCGATGCTTCCAGGGCTGCGATGATGCCCTCTTGCCCACCGCCCACATTGTAAAGGGCCACCAGTTCCGGATGCTCGATCAGAAGGGCGCGGGCCGCCGCCTCGACTCTGGCGTTTTCGTCACGACCTTCCCTGACCGGCAGCACGTCGAGATGGGCATATTCACGGGCGATGACCTGCTCGAAACCATTGCGGCGCTCGATGTGGTCTCGCAAGGCCAATGACCCGGCGATGAGCCCGACTTTGCCTGGACGTCGACCGACAAAACGCCCGATGAGGGTGGCCGCAGTTCGCCCGGCGGCAAAATTGTCAATGCCGACGAAGTGCGCGCGCTTCGAAGACGGCAAGTCGGACACCAAGGTCAGGACCGTGATGCCACGCGCCGTCAGACCGTTGACCGCCTCCACCACTGCCGGATGGTCGAGCCCGACGACCGCAACGCCGGTTATCTCCGGCCCGATTGCCTCCAGCGCTTCTGCGAGCACGGGGCCGTCAAAGACGTCCACATGCACAATCGACAATCGGACCCGCTCATGGATCAGCCGATCGCGCGATGCCAGGAATTCTCCCTCGAGATCCTTCATGAAGGCATTGTGGCCCGTGGGGAGAATGATCGTGAAATTGTGCTCACGCGCCCGGGCGAGGCGAGAGGCATGGCGGTCGGGCTCGAAATTGAGGCGATTGATCGCCGTTCTGACCCGTTCGATCGTGCGGGCGTGGACGCCCTCACGGCCATTGACGACACGATCGACGGTGGCAAGGCTGACGCCGGCTTCCCGTGCGACGTCTTCAAGGGTGACTTTTAACATGCGGCGTCCCAGGTCTCCCACCTCAGAGGTACCACCTCAAAATGAGGTCGACAACATCAATTTGAGGTGTCGAGGAAATCCGGCTCTGTCCGGGTTGTGCCGATGAGTTCTTATCCGGGACGCAAGGCTCAGTTTTCCAGTAAGGCGGCGGCAATGTGCTGGGGCGTGACCCCGTCTGGGATCTCTTTGAAGACCACGTGGAAACCGGAACTCGTGACCACGGGCTCCGCGAACAGGCGCTTCAAGGCGCCTGTCTTCAGGGCATGGTCGACGATACCCTCCCAGCCGAGCCCGATCCCCTTTCCTGCGGTGACCGATTGGAGGAGCAGATCGTATCCCGTGAATGAACCGACGCTGGGCAGCAGCCGCATTCGACGCCCATGGGCGGCAAAGAAGCGATACCAACTGGCCGTCTCGAAGCTCTGGGAATCGAGATGCAGCAATGGTCCCTTCGCGAGGTCATCGAGACTCCAATCCTGATCCGTCTTGCCCAAGTTGGCCAGGAGACTGGGCGCGGCGACGGGAAAGATCCGCTCCTCGATGATGAGATGGGAAGAGTGCTCGCGCCAGCTGGCGGGGCCGAAACGGATCGAAAATGCCACCTCGTCAGTATCGAAATCTGCATAATTGTTCGAACTGAGGAGCCGGACCGTTCGGTTTGGGAAGAGCGCCTGCAGCCTCGAAAGCGCTGGGAGCACGAAGAGGTGTGACAGCGAATAGCTCGCACCGATGGTGAGTGTCCGCGCAGGCTCGCTGATCCGATCGATGGCCTCCAGGATGCCTGCAAACCCCTGCCGTGTCGCCTCGGCGAATTCCCTTCCAGCCAAAGTCGGCTTCACGACTCGGTTGCGGCGCTCGAAGAGCAGCACGCCCAGGTGATCCTCCAGCTTGCGGATGTGGGAGGATATGGCCGGCTGAGAGACGCCGAGTTCGCTGGCTGCCAAAGAGAAGCTTTCAAGTCGAACCGCCGCCTCGTGGGCCACCAAAGCGTGCAGGATCGGGGTGAGCTTGCGAGAGTTTTTCATAACTTTAGATTATACCATAACTCATTCTTTTGTATTCGACAAATGGCGTCCTCTGCTGACACTGGATGAATTGTGTTTTTGCGAGGAGGAAGGAATGCGGTACCAAAGCGAGATCAATCGGGAGCTCTATCCACTGGATGATCCCTCTGCTCGCGAAGCGATCGTTGCACGCGCCCGGCGGGAGTTGGGCGAGACGGGCTGTGTCGCCCTCGGGGATTTTCTGAACCCACCCGCGATTCGTGATTTGGCTGCCGAAGCAACAGCTCTACTTGAGCGGGCACATCGCCGGGATCTCAAGATGAGCGTCCGCGCCGAAGATCTTGCCGAGGCTCAGAAGTCCGCTCTCCTGGCGCGACCCTCGCGCACCGCGCAATGGACTTTGGCTGGCGATCATCTCGACAACTCGAGCCTTATCCGGAAGCTTTACGAAGACCCGCAACTGCTCGAACTGATCCGCTCCATCCTGGGGATGGATGAGCTCTATCGGTGCGCCGATCCCATGCTCGACTGCAATGTCACCTATATGCGCGATGGCGACGAGCATGGCTGGCATTTTGATGACAATGATTTCGTTGTCTCTCTGCTCTTGCAGAAATCCGAATGGGGCGGGGGCTTCGAATATGCTGCGAACATACGAGAGCAGGGTCTCGATGCAATCATCCCTGTGCTCGAAGACCGTTCACCGGAGACGCGTCGCCCCGAAGTCGCACCAGGCACCCTGATGCTCTTCCAGGGCCGGCAATCGCTGCATCGGGTTGCGCCTATCGGAGGTGAGCGGCCGCGGATCATCGCCCTCTTCTCATTCGACAAGCGGCCAGACATGGTCTTCAGCGAGACGGTCAGGCAGAATGCCGTGGGGCGCAGGACACCGCTCTCTGCTGAGCCTGACAGACATTAGGAGGTCAGTGATGGTGATCAGGGACGAAATTGCCGTGCTCGATGAGGAGATGCGGAATTGGCGGCATGATCTCCACGCACATCCTGAACTGGGTTTTCACGAGCATAGAACCAGCGCCTTTGTCGCCGACCAGCTCCGCAGCTTCGGAGTTGATCGTGTGGAGACGGGCATTGCCGGGACCGGAGTGGTCGGCGTCATTCACGGCCGCCGACCTCGCTCCTCCAACGACGCTCCCTCCATCGGCCTTCGGGCGGATATGGATGCGCTCCCGATCATGGAGGAGAATGATCTTCCCTACCGGTCGCGATCTCCAGGTGTGATGCATGCCTGCGGCCATGACGGCCACACGGCCATGCTCCTTGGCGCGGCAAAGTATCTGGCACGCTCGAGAAATTTCAGCGGAACGGTCAACCTCATCTTCCAGCCTGCAGAAGAAGGCATCGGTGGCGCTCAGCGGATGATCGATGAGGGTTTGTTCGCGCGGTTTCCCTGCGATAGCGTCTATGGCATGCATAACTGGCCGGAGCTTCCCGTGGGCCAGTTCAGTGTTCGCGCCGGTGCCGTCATGGCGGCCGCGGACACTTTTTCAATTATGGTCAGAGGTAAGGGTGCTCATGGCGCCCTGCCCCATCACGGTGCCGATCCCGTCCTTGCAGGATCGGCGATCGTTAGCGCTCTGCAGGCGATCGTCAGCCGCAACATCGATCCGGCCGAAAGTGCGGTTGTCAGTGTGACGCAATTCCACGCCGGAACGGCCGACAATGTCATTCCTGCCGAGGCTGTTCTCAGAGGCACCGCGCGATGTTTCAGCCAGAAGGTCAGAGCCCAGATCGAGCAGCGCATGGCGGAGGTGGCTGAATCGATCGCCAGGGCTCACCGCACGACTGTTGACTTCACCTATGTCCGCCACATGTCGCCCACGATCAATTCGGAAGCGGAGACTGCAGGAGCCGCTGCCATCGCTGCCTCTGTCGCCGGCGCCGAGAACGTCCTGTCGAATGTCCCTCCGTCCATGGGGGCAGAGGATTTCGCGGAAATGCTTAAGATCCGCCCCGGAACCTATGTCTGGCTCGGTCAGGGCCGCGGACCTGACACGCCCATGGTTCACACGTCGCGATATGACTTCGATGATGAAATCCTATCGCTCGGGGCATCCTATTGGGTTGCCCTGGCGGAGCAGTTGCTGCCGAACTCCCGCTGAGGGATCTTTACCGCCTGGATTGCCTGGCAAGAGGGTCGAGGCGCGGCAGCGAGCCAAGCATCAGGCGCTGGCTTGGGAGATCTCTGAGACCTTGAAGTTGACTTCTCCCCTGCCCGCTTTTTTGCCGGCGTAGAGCGCCTGGTCCGCCACCTTCAAAAGTTCGGCGATCGAGGTTCCGTCCAAGGGGGCGAGGGCTACGCCGATGGTGGCTCCCACCTGAGCGAGCACATCGCCTCGCCGTACCGGATCATTCACCGCCTCGATGACGGTCATGGCGATCCGCCGGATTTCGGCAGTCCGCGCTTCCCCTGGAACGATGATGGCAAACTCGTCCCCGCCCAGCCGGTAAACCGTTGCGGTTGACGGAATGGCGGCCTCTATCCGGTGCGCCACGTCCTTGAGGACCTCGTCCCCGATGTCATGCCCATGACTGTCGTTGATGGCCTTGAAGCCGTCCAGGTCACAGTAGAGCAGCGCAAAACTGCTGATGTGGCCGCGGGGCCTATTCACGTCATCGAAATGCCAGAAGAGAGCGGCGCGGTTGAGCAACCCAGTGAGGCTGTCATGGGCCGCTCTGCGCTCCGACTGTTCGAGGCTGCGCGCAGTTTTCATCGCATAGCGCAGCAGAAGCACCGTGACGGAGGCAAAGACGAGCAACAGCAGGATAAGAAAGGGGAGCAGTTCGCGGAGCATCGCAGCTCCGGGCTTGGCGGTGTCCCACGCCAGCCAGATCGGAACACGGCCATCGAAGGTTCTGAGCGTGATGGAGGCATCTTCCTGCAGATCTGTCGCGGTGATCCTCAGATTTGGCAACTGGTAGATTTGCGCCAGGCGCTTAAGACGTGTTTGATCCAGGGTGTCCAAGAAGACCAGAAGATGTCGCCTGCCGGCGGTACTGTCCTCGGGATTGTCGAAAGGTCGCAACGGAGCAATGGCAGCTACCGCGGGGTGGCCATTGGCGATGATGACCGCAGAGAAGGGCGTGTCGGGCTCCAAGGTCTGCTTGCTGCGCAACAGCTTGGCGAACCCCGGGGCTGTGATGTCGTCGATGGAGACAGCCCTCTTCTCACCATCGATCATGGCATAGGTCGTTTGGCTGTCGGGGTCGATCACGAAGACCATGTCGATGCCATAGCGCTCGACGATCCCGCTGCCGAAATTGCGATCGGCCCAGCCAGGATCGAGATGCAAGGCGAGGTTGTTCAGCGCCTCGTCCCAATGGGCGTAATCGTCTGCGGTCTGCAGCAACGTGCTGCGGCGCACGTCGATGATCCCGCGCGCAAGATCCTGCTCGCGCACCAGGGCGTCAGCATTCTGTCGCTCCGCCAGTACGATCGTCAGCCCGCCAACGAAGATCGTCAGCAGGAGGACGATGGTGGCTACGGAAGCGGCAATCCGTTTCTGCATGGACAAAATGCTTTATGTCGAGGCAAGCCTCACGCTTGAACCACTGATAGAGCCTGCTGCATTGTTATGAAAGCCCCGTGCCACATTCTCGTGCAATTTGGTAACCGGACGCTTCAGGGAGCGGTCCACCATCTGATCCAGGGCCCGTTTATGCGCCTCGCCGGCGCATTTTCTCCTTATCCGCCAGCCATATCCCAATGTCCTTGATCATCGGGCTTTTGATGGTCATCCTAATTGTTCCGGTGAGGACAACGGGCGCCGGGCGCGGCCGTGCTCTCAAATGACACAAGAAGTCTGATCCCACCTTGAGGATCGGAGGACCGCAAACTTATCGAACAACCGGCAAAAAGCCGGGACCACAGGAGGAAAGATGAAAGCCATTTCTAAACTAATGCAGGTCGCCGCCATTCTCGCCATTGCGTGTGGGGCGTCCGATGCGACCCAGGCGCAGACTGTCCTCAAGGCATCGCACCAGTTCCCCGGCGGCAAGGGAGATATTCGCGACGAGATGGTCCAGATGATCGCCCGCGACGTCGCGGCTGCGAACGTTGGACTGGAGATCCAGGTCTATCCGGGATCCTCCCTCTATAAGCCCACGGAGCAATGGAACGCGGTGACCCGGGGGCTCCTCGACATGACCTCCTTTCCGCTCGATTATGCCTCGGGCCGGCATCCGATCTTCTCCGCCACGCTCATGCCTGGCCTGGTAGGGAATTTCGATCGTGCGTTGCGCCTCAATGACTCCGAATTCATGGCCGACATCAAAAAGGTCATTGAAGAGTCTGGTGCGATCGTCATCGCCGATGCTTGGCTCTCCGGTGCCTTTGCCTCGAAGAAGGGTTGCATCACGTCACCCGACACCCTGAAAGGACAGGTGATCCGCGCCGCCGGTCCTGCCTTTGAGCAGATGTTGGCAGCGGCCGGAGCGTCCATCTCCTCCATGCCCTCCTCCGAGATCTATTCTGGCATGCAGACTGGCGTTCTTGATGCGGCGAACACCTCCTCAGCGAGCTTCGTCTCCTATCGGCTCTTCGAGCATGCCAAATGTCTGACGGCGCCGGGTGAGAACGCTCTTTGGTTCATGTATGAGCCGGTTCTGATCTCCAAGAAAGTTTTCGACGGGCTTACCCCTGAACAGCAGAAGGCCATTCTGGCTGCTGGAGAGAAGGCGGAGGCTTATTTCAACACGGAGGTCCGGAAGGGCGATCAATTGATGATTGATACCTACAAGAAAGCGGGTGTCGAGGTCGTCGAAATGTCGTCGTCGGATTATGACGCGTGGCTTGAACTGGCGAAGACCTCCTCCTACAAGAATTTCGCCGAGAAGGTGCCCGGTGGCGACAAGTTGATCGAAAAGGCCTTGGCCGTCGAATAACCACCCGCCGAGCCCGGCAGCGGGGCCGCGTTGCGGCGCTGCCGGGCCATTCCCGTCTTCACCCGAGGATAATCGATGATGAAGGCCTATATCCGGGCCGTGGGAGCTCTCTCCAGGGCTTTTGCGGCCTTGGCCACCCTCCTGCTTGTTGCCGCCATGCTCGTCGTTTGCGAGATGATCCTCATCCGCTATGTATTTCGGGCCGCGACCATATGGCAGACGGATTTCGTGGTGTTCTCCGCCACTGCGGCAATGTTCCTGGGTGCGCCCTATGTTTTACTAAAAGGTGGGCATGTCGGTGTCGACGTCGTGGAGATGATCGTGAGCGATCATGCACGCGGCTGGCTGCGCATCATTGGCGGCATTCTCGGTCTCTGCTTTTGCCTCATCATGCTTTGGGCAAGCTGGCTCCAGTTCCACGAGGCTTTTGAGGGAGATTGGCGCCACTCGAGCGTTTGGGCACCCCGCCTCTGGATACCTCTGTCCGCCCTGCCCCTCGGGTTTGGTATGCTCTGCCTGCAATATGTTGCGCAGATCCTCGTTCTGATCTCCGGCGGTAGCACGCCGCATGCGCCCGATCCCTTGGGTGGGCTCGCGACTGCCCCCGTGGAGGAGGATACCGTTCGATGAGCCCGACGATCGCCGGTCTTACCATCATCGCCGCCCTGTTCGTCCTTTTGGGGACCGGCATGCCCATCGCCTTCGCCCTTGGTCTCGCGGCCGTCTCAGCGCTGCTCCTGCAAAGTGGTTTCGGCATCATCTATGTTCTGTCCGAGACTATGTTCGCGGGGATTGCCAATCTCGCCTATGTCTCGATCCCGATGTTCGTCCTGATGGGAGCGGCTGTGGCCTCCTCCCCGGCCGGCAGTGATCTCTACACATCGCTCGACCGCTGGCTAAATCGTGTGCCCGGCGGCTTGGTTCTATCTAATCTTGGTGCATGCGCGATCTTCTCGGGCATGACCGGGTCGTCGCCGGCGACCTGCGCAGCCATCGGCAAGATGGGCATTCCCGAGATGCTCAAGCGCGGCTATCCAGCCTCCGTGGCCACCGGTTCGATCGCCGCGGGCGGCACCCTTGGAATTCTGATCCCGCCATCGGTCACGCTCATCGTCTATGGGATCGCGACCGAGACCTCGATCGGGCGCCTTTTCATGGCTGGCGTGATCCCGGGCATCATGCTGACGATCATGTTCATGATCTGGGCGATCATCGACTGCAAACGCAAAGGCTACGAGTTTGACGCTCGAGCTCTGCGCTATACTTTGCGCGAGAAGCTGGCCGGAATGCCACGGATCTTGCCGTTCCTGCTGATCATCGCGGGGACGCTCTATGTGCTCTATGGCGGCCTCGCCACACCCTCGGAGGCCGCCGGCGCCGGCGCCTTGCTGACCTTGCTGGTCGTCATCATCGCCTATCGGCTGTTCCGCGTCCGGCCGGTGGCCAACATTCTCGGATCGGCGATGCGCGAAAGCGTGATGATCATGATGATCATGGCGGCTGCCGAGCTCTTCGCCTTTGCCTTGTCCTCGCTCTTCATCACTCAGACGATAGCCACAGCGATTGCCGACATGGACGTCAACCGCTGGGTTCTCATGGGCATAATCAATCTTTTCCTCCTGGTCGCAGGCATGTTCCTGCCCCCTGTCGCCGTCATCGTGATGACGGCACCAATGCTGTTCCCCATCATCACCCAGGCTGGCTTCGATCCTTATTGGTTCGCGATCGTCCTCACGATCAACATGGAGGTCGGTCTGATAACGCCACCCATTGGGTTGAACCTCTTTGTCATCAATGCCATTGCCCCTGACGTGTCCACTAAGGAGATTTTGTGGGGAGCCTTTCCCTACGTCCTGGTGATGTTCCTCGCGATCATCATCCTGTGTTTCTTCCCTGCCATCGCAACTTGGCTTCCCGATCAGATGTTGGGTGCGGTCCAGTAGCACCGGTTGGCCTACTCTTAGGATTGTTCGTCTTTATGAAGAGGTGATTCCAAGGCCGGCAGGGTCGTGCCGCCGGGATTTTCCGGAGTCCTGTGTCCATTATTGTCCGCTGTCTCACTGTGGCTCTGCCGGGAGTAGTAATTGTAGTGGCTTTCCTCCACCGCCATCTTCGATACGGCCGCCCCGAGAACATGCGCGCCTGCCAATTGGATGCGCCTCAGCGCGGATTTTGCTGACTTGCGGGCGACTTGGTGGGCGGACACGACCATCAATGTGCCTTCGGCCAAGCGTCCTAGGATAAGCGCATCGGACAGATCGACGATGGGTGGTGCATCGATAATGATCATGTCGAATTGCTTGCTGAAGGTGCTGAGCAATGCCGCCAGCCGGGGCGAGCATAGCAGATCGGCCGGACTGAAGCCGGCCGCACCGGCACTGAGCAGCATGACACTCTTGTGCTTGGTGGCCTGCATGACCGCAGCCGGGTCCTTGTTCTCCCCGTCACTTGCGATAAGATTACTTAGGCCTTGCAGGTTACCCAGCCCAAAAAGCCGATGCAGGCTTGGCTTTCTGAAATCTGCGTCGATCACCAGAACCTTCAGATCAAGGATCGCGAAATCCTGCGCCAGCTTATAGACACTCGTCGACTTGCCTTCCGAGGGCTCGGCACTCGTCACCAGCAGCGTCCTCGGCGTGCCTTGACTTCCCGAGGACTGCAACGAGGTTCGCAGCGATCTGTAGGCCTCGGACAGGTTTGAGGTCTGATCCTCCAATTGATCGTGGAGCTGCTTTTCCGCAACCATGGGAATGGCGCCGAGGATGGGGAGGCCTAATATGAGCTCCACTTGGGCTGGGCTTGAGAATGTATTGTTGGAGATCTCGAGGAGATAGATCGTAGCGGCAGCAGCGATCCCAAAGACCGCGAGCGCCGTGAACAGATTGGATAGCAGGTTGGGCGAGAAGGGCGCGCTCGGCAGCACTGCCAGATCCACGATGGCGGCATTCTGCGTCTTGAGTTCTGCACTGACGGAGATTTCGTTCAGTTTGCTGATGAGGCTTTGATAGAGGGATCGGTTGGACTCAACGTCACGCTTTAGAATGGTGTAATGAATGTTCTTGTCGTTGAAATGGACATTTTGCTGTTCCATCTCCGAGAGCTTCTTGCGCAGGTCGATTTCCTTGTTGGTCGCTTCCTTGAAGCGCAGCCTTACGGCATCCAAAATGGCCAGAATGCCCTGGTTCATAAGCATCTGCAGCGTTTCGATCTGCGCTTTCAGCTGCCGCATTTCAGGGAAGTTTGGCTGCAGGATCTCTAGCTTCTGCTGGTAGACGCCGGTCAGTTCCATGATCCTTTCGCGTACTTTGGCGAGCCCTTCGCTCTCGACAACCTGACGAAGTCTGCCGCCCTGACCTCCCTGGATCTGGTCCACCACGCGTCCAGTGTCCAATCGCTCCTGGATCGCCGTGGCCAATGCTGTGTTCAGCGCGATGATGTTCGCTGCGATGAGCGATTGGTCGTTTCCTGTGATCGTTATGCCCGCAGTCTTGGCGTAGTCGACCAGGGCCTGTTCTGACTCTCGCAGTTTCTCCTTCACATGTGTGACTTGGCTCTCGATGAATTGCCTCGCTAAATCGGACGTGGCGCTGGTGCGGTCGAGTCTTTGGTCAATGAAGCTTTGCGCCGTCTGATTGGCGATGTCGCGCGCCAGTGCGGGATTGGCGTCGCGGAAGGTGATCGACAGCAGGCTCGTGCCGGGGATCAGTTCAGCTGAAAGTCCCCGCAGCACGCCGGCGATTGCAGCGGCCTCTCGTTGTTCGGCGGTCCACTGGTCGGCCCCCCGGCCAACATTTCGACCCGCGACCCGGTTCATCAAGTTGATGATGGAAAAGTCGCGCGAGGGGTTGAGAAAGTCGGAATTATCGCGCAGTCGCAATTCATGAACTACGCGCTGGGCCATGCCGCGGCTTGAGAGCTTTTCCCGGGCTGTGATGAAGGCCCGAAGGTCGCTCGTCTCGGAAATCACTTCGATATCCTCAAAGACCTTGGCTGAGGGAACAAGGATCTCCACGCGGGCGGTGGCTTGGTAGAGCGGCGTCTGCATCATTGTGAGCGCCATGCCGACGGCGAGCCCGGCAATGCTGAAGGCAGCAACCACCCACCGATATTGCAGGATATAAGAGAAGAGCTTGAGGGGGGACGCTCCCCACCCTCCTTCCGCAGCTTCAATCCCATAATCTGTAAAGGGAGGATCGCGTGTGAATGGTGCGGACGGGAAGCTGGAACGCCTTGCCATGGTCAAAGGAATGATCCCGCGATCGTCAGGGTGTACGAGCAAGCTTGGTGGCGCCATTGGCGATCGACAGCGCCTTGATGAGGGTGTCCATGGCAACCTTCATTGTGGAAGAGAACACCACAATGGAATCACCTCCGAATATCCGGGGATTGATCTTTTCGCCTCGGCGGATGTCGTCGAGATCATACTTGGCGACCAAGGTTCTTCCGGAATAGCTCCGGTAGACGAAGACCTTGGTGGGATCGGCCACGCTTCTCAGCCCGCCGGCAATGGCCACGGCGTCGAGAAGCTTAGCATGGCTCGATACGGGATATATTCCCGCTCTGGCGACCTCACCTTCTATGGTGATGCGCTGGCCGACAGATTCCTTGGCGAAGATGGTGACGTCCGGAGATTGCAGATACTCCCGTCCGTATCCGGTTTCGATTTCCCGCTCTAGCTGTCTGACAGACTTTCCCGCCGCGGCGATGACACCGAGCAGCGGCAACGCGATATTGCCGGCCGCATCCACCTGCACTGTACGATCCAAGGAATCGACTTGGAAGACGTCGATCGCAAGCACATCATCTGGAGAGATCGGATGTTCGATGCCGTTTGTCGTATCCGGGGGCGGAAGATCGGCAACCATCTCGAGATCCTCGCCGGGATGGCTGACGAGCGCGGCTGGATGTGCCGTGGCGGAATGCATGGACAAATCGGGTTGCTGTGGCGGGTGAAGGCTACATCCACAGAAAACGATGAACGCGACGCACGCAGTTACCCTTTCAACCGCCCGGTGGCGGTTTGCTAGACCTCGACCATACATGATGAACGCTCCCTGCGAACGCTGAGCACAGGCCACTGTCAGCCATGGAGAATCGGCTGCTCTGGGCCACTGATGACACAGTCACTTTTACGCGCGTACGGGGTAGCAACGAAGTTGGAGTGGCGATTTACAGATGGAGTTCAAGGCGACAGGACTCAGTCGCTGACAGCCCTGTCGTCTATGGGACGTGCACCGATGGCAAAGTCGTCATCGTCATTGAGCTGGGATGCGACCGCAGCACCCGCTCCACCCAGGATGCCGGCACCAACCAGTCCGAGGACCGGCAGTTTCCAGGGGGTTCCAGCTTGGGGGCTGGACATCGAGACGCAGATTCCGCGCACACCTGAGCTCAGCTGCAACTTGGCTCCGGAAGGTAGGTTCACACGACAGGATCGGCCAAGAGCCAGCGAAGCCGATGCGCTCTGGCCGACGATAATGGTGCTGTCTTGAAAAACCGGCGCCTTGGGACCCACGGATCTGTAGCCTTGGCTTGCCGACATCATCACATCCCCCTGGACTGCGAGAACCTCACCGACGGGCGTTCCGTGGTTTGTGGCGGGAAGCACGCATTGACAGGTTCTGCTGTCTTGGGCAACGGATGGGCTGGTGACGAGGGGCATGAAAGCGGTGAGAGCTGCCGTTAAAGAGCTCGCACGGATTATGAATGGAAATGCACGCATCGGCTTCTCCTAAAGAGCGGCTGCATCCAATATACACAACTTAAAGCTGTAGAACTATCACGCAGATGAACTCCTGACGTCGGTCGGACGCCATGATTACGCGACTTAGGGAAACAGGTGAGAATATGCCGACGGGTTACACCACCGGATTCGCATCATCATGCTCAATGTTTAAGTCGGCCTCGGCATGATGTAAAGTTGCAGTCCGAACAGGTGGAAAACCTGTCGTATAATATCTCTGACTGTATAGAACTCTTCAATTATACTTAATAGAAGTTAAATTTCTATTGCCTTGGAGGCTGTTAGGCAACTCGTCTGTTCAAATCCACTGGACAGCTTTCTCCAGCCAGCGACAGGCTTGAGGTCCTCACATCCCCTAAGTCTTGCGGCAAAAATGATACATTTGCCCTTCGTGGTGTGCCGTCGCTTACGCCTCTGGAGCCGCACACCACAGCGATCTGCTGCGTGTGCGGCACCTTTAAATTTGTGAGTTAGGACCCAGTGGCATCAGCTTACTGCCCTTGCTCCGGACGCGAGGAGCGCACCCCGCGGGGCATGATATCCTGGCACCTCAGAACGCAACGTTGTGGCTTCCCTTGGTCTGGAGCATTTCCCGAGCATCATCGGCCGACGCAATTTCGAAGGAGAGTTCCTCCAAAATGCGCCGGATCTTTGCGACTTGCTCGGCATTGGAGGTCGCGAGCTTGCCCTTTCCGGCATAAAGGCTGTCCTCGAGCCCGACCCGACAATTGCCACCAAGAATGGCGCTAAGGGTTACGAAGGACATTTGGTGACGGCCAGCCCCGAGCACGGAGAGATAATAGTCATCTCCGAAGAGACGATCGGCAATCATCCTCATATGCATCAGATTGTCCGGATCGGGGCCGATGCCTCCGAGAATACCGAAGATGCACTGCACGAAGAACGGAGGTTTGACGATCCCGCGATCCGCGAAATGCGCCAGATTGTAGAGATGAGAGACGTCGTAGCATTCGAACTCGAATCGCGTGCCATGCTCGCCCAGTTCCCTCATGCCTCGTTCGATCTGAGCGAACGTATTGGAGGCGATGAAGTCTTTGGTGCCTTCGAGGTAGGGCTTCTCCCACTCATGTTTGAAACTCTCGATCTTGGTACCGGCGGCCGAAATATTGAAGTTCATCGACCCCATGTTCATGGAGGCGATTTCGGGCTTCGCCCATTTGGCGGCTGACAGCCGCTCATCGAGCGACATTCCAAGGCCACCGCCGGTGGTGATGTTCAGGATTGCGTTGCTTTGCTGCTTGATGCGCGGCAGGAACTGCTCGAACACCTTGGGGCTCTGCGTCGGCTTGCCGGTCTCCGGATCACGCGCATGCAGGTGGATGACTGCGGCACCGGCCTCGGCGGCGTCTACCGCATGGGTCACGATCTCATCCGGCGTAATGGGCAGATGCGGCGACATGCTGGGTGTGTGGATCGATCCCGTGACGGCGCAGGTAATGATGACCTTCTGTGAGCGCTTCATGAATTCTTCCCTTTTAGTCTCTGTGGTTGCAGGCCCTGTTGTGTGACAATTCAGTGTGTTAGCGCAAGATATGATGTGTTGGGTTGAGCGGCGGGCGGAACCAAATCCTCCCACTGGCGGTTCCTCGGTCAACTATGGAGGAACCGATATGTCAAACATGAATGATCGTCCCGATGTCACGCCGCCCAGCGCTGGCCGTGAGCGCTCCAGTTCGGTTTTCTTTATTCTGGGTGGCTTGATCGTTGTCGTGGCAGCTCTTGCGTACTTCGTTTTTGGCACGGATCAGGCGGGCAATCCGCAGTCGGCGGCTGTTGACACTGAAACGAGCACGTCCGTAACTCCGCCAGCTTCTCAAACGTCCCCTGCGCCGCAGCCGGCAACCACCGCTCCGGAAACGCAGCCCTCTTCCGTAGCTCCGGCAGCCCAGTAAGGGACCATTTGCGCTGGCTGGATCATCGATCCGGCCGGCACCATTTGCCTTACCGTCCGTCAAGCAGGCCCGTATCTTTTTCGTGGATCTTCCAGCCTAATTTCGCCAACCCCTTCTTCGCATCGTCGGTGACGGTCCCACTGATGCGAAGTTCCAGTCCGTTGGAGCGCTCCGACTTCACCCGGTCGTTGATGGCGGCCGCGGCTTTTTGGGTCTCCTCCGTCCATGCGAGGGTATCGATCGGGAACAGGCCCACCAGTTTCCCATCGGCTCTCAGCACCAGGGGAAATCCGAGCGCAGAGACGAAGGCTTTGAGGGGGGCGATCTTCTGGTGATATGCAGCGATCCACTGCGTCTGCAGGCGGTGGAAGAACGCGATGTCCACACTGTGGGCCCCTGAGATTTTAGCCACATACAGGGTGCGGTCGTCGACCCCGTCCATGGAGGCCAGAGCCGCTACAATGAGAGTCTTGTCCGCTGGCGTATAGTTCTGATTGGACATGAACGTATCGATGACCCGGGCATCGACACCCATCTTGACCAATCCGGCTTGGTTGATTTGATCGAGTTCGGAGACGGTTTTGTCCCTTACAAGGGCCCCAAGGGCGCCGGCCGATTGAAGTCCGCTCACGGCCAGGCCGGCCGCTCCCGGGATGGCCATCTCCGCACCCTTCACTGCAAGCCCGCCAAAGGCCCGCGCCTTGGAGATGTCGCGCAGCCGGGCTGCGAGCGCCGGAAAAGTCGTGTAGGGGTCCACGTCATACTGATAGGCAAGTTGCCGCAACGCGGCCGAGGTGCCGAGCAAGCCATCGATCGCCTTCTCCCTTTTGTCGTAAGGGTCGTGCAGTCCGGCGCTGACCTTGTTGAACACTTCGCCTACGCCGGAGACTGTGCCGGTAATCAACGAAAAGGGGTTGCTCAGTGTCTTACCAACCGTTTCGACGGGTTGCTGGATCGAACTCGCAAGCGATTTGGTGAACTCCTCACTTTGCGAGAGTTCCTGTAGCTTCTCCAGTGCAGCCAGTTCGTGGAGCCGCAGCTTCAGCAACTGCTCCCCAAACACGGTGTAGTTGCCGTAGGGCGTATCTAGTTTGAAGACATAGAGAAGGCCGTCCGATGCGACAGGTGTTTCCACCTTGTAGTTTTTCCCCTGCACGGCGCTTCCCAGCAGAGCAGGCGCGGCGGTGATCGGCGGGGCCTCGGGCGGCGGCGCGGCCAACGCGGCCGTGAATATCGCGACGGTGATGGCCGCCGACGCTGCCAAGATTCTTATCTGCATGTAGTCGTCCCCAATTCTTCTCTGTTTCGTTTCCCCATCACTCGGGATAATAGGCAGATCGCACAGATGTTTGACAATCGGCACTTTCCAAAGCAGCGACAAGCTTCAAGTGGAGGGACTGGCATGGATCCTTTTATTCGCTGGTATGATGATGCTCTGTCCCCGGAGCTATGCCGCGAGATCGTTACCCGATTCGATAAGGACAAACGCCGGATGGTTGGCAAGGTTTCGGGCAACAAGGGACCCGAGGTCGATCTCAAGGGCAAGCAGACGACCGAGCTTATCCTTCCCGACGATGGGTGGGCCGACATCAAGCAGGAATTGCAGAAGAGTCTTGCCGCCAATTTGGCTCTCTACACGCGCGACGTGAAATACCTCGCTGGGAGCGACCATCGCGAAGTTTTCGCTGAGCCTCTCCGCGTCAAGAAATATGAGATCGGCGGGCAATTCTCTTGGCATATCGATAATAATTCGAGCCAGAACCAAACCCGAACTCTCGCTGTTCAGTGGTATTTCAACGACGTCGCCGAGGGCGGACGCACGGAATTCGAAGATCAGCACATGGGCATAGACTGCGTCGAGGGGCGATTGGCCTTTTTCCCTGTCGGCTGGACCTACCGCCACCGCGGTGCTCCACCCGCCAGCGGCCCCAAATATGTCTGCACGACCTTCTTGCATCGGCGTTTCTAGGCCGCAACGGTTGTCCTTCCCTTGTCGCCGCGCTGTCCGGGCATTAGCTTCTATTCCTCACCGCGAACCGGAAACCAGATCCGCAATGGACATCAAGGCAAGCGTCATTGACGCCATCGGCAACACTCCGCTCATTAAGCTGAAGCGGGCCTCCGAAGCGACCGGCTGCACCATTCTGGGCAAGGCCGAGTTCATGAATCCGGGCCAGTCGGTAAAGGATCGTGCGGCGCTGTACATCGTGCGTGACGCCATCGCGGCCGGGCGTTTGCAGCCCGGTGGAGTGATTGTTGAGGGTACGGCTGGCAATACGGGCATCGGCCTGGCCCTCGTGGGCGACGCTCTCGGCTTTCGGACCGTGATCGTCATTCCTGAGACCCAGTCCCAGGAGAAGAAGGATGCCCTGAAGCTCATGGGCGCCGAACTGATCGAGGTGCCGGCGGTCGCCTACAAGAATCCCAACAACTATGTCCGCTATTCAGGGCGCCTGGCTGAAACGCTCTCGGAAACTGAGCCCAAAGGCGCCATCTGGGCGAACCAGTTTGATAATGTCGCCAATCGGCGGGCACATTACGAAACGACCGCCGTTGAGATCTGGAACCAGACCGAGGGCCGCATTGACGGCTTTTGTTGTGCTGTCGGTTCGGGTGGCACTTTGGCCGGCGTAAGTGACCGCTTGAAGGAGTTCAGAAGGGACATCCAGATCGCCCTGGCCGACCCGCCGGGTGCTTCTCTTTTCAGTTATTATCAAACGGGTGAGCTTCGCGCTGAAGGCAGCTCGATCACCGAAGGCATCGGCCAGGGGCGCATCACGAAGAACCTTGAGGGCGTGGTGGTTGACCGAGCCTATCGGATCCCCGATGCCGAGGCCTTGAACATCCTGTTCCCCCTGGTGTTGGAGGAGGGCCTCTGTCTCGGAGGATCCTCCGGTGTGAACATCGCCGGTGCCGTTCGCCTGGCCCGCGACCTGGGCCCAGGCCACACGATCGTAACCATCCTCTGCGACTATGGCACCCGCTACCAATCGAAGCTCTACAACCCCGAATTCCTGCGATCCAAGGAACTGCCGGTCCCGGAATGGCTAGATCGCGCTCCTCTGCCCCGGCCAAGGGTATTCGAGGAGGTGTCGGCGTGACGGAGCTTGTCTTCCGCAGTGACGCCTATACCCGGACTCTGGATGCAACCGTCATGGCTGTCAGTGATCGGGGTGGTATCATTCTTGATCGCACGAATTTCTACGCCAGTGGCGGTGGGCAGCCCGGGGACATCGGCCGTCTTGAGGTCGATGGTGGGGAGCCGATCCTGATTGGTGCCACCGTCTACGGAGAGAACAATGCGGTGATCCATGTGCCTCGCGACCCTATCGCGGTCATATCCCCAGGCACGCCCGTCCGTCTCGTCCTGGATTGGGACACCCGCTACCGTCACATGCGCGTTCACACCGCCCTGCATCTGCTTTGCTCGCTCGTTCCTTATCCGGTCACCGGTGGTCAGATTGCTGCTGATGGTGGCCGTCTTGACTTTGATATTCCCGAGGCTGGCGCCGCCGACAAGGGTCAGCTTACCGAACAACTCAATGCCCTGGTTGCCGCCGATCATCCTGTCACCGAACGCTGGATCACCGATGCTGAGCTTCTGGACAATCCTCAGCTGGTCCGCACCATGGCGGTGAAGCCGCCCATGGGCTCGGGACGCGTGCGCCTGGTGTCGATCGGTGATATCGACCTCCAGCCCTGTGGCGGCACCCATGTCCGCTCGACGTCGGAAATAGGGACGGTGGTCGTAGCCAAGATCGAGAAGAAGGGCCGACAGAATCGGCGGATCAGAATAGCTTTTGGGGAGTGAACGCATGAGTGAAACCGATAATGCCAATCTCGTATCAACGGGTTGGCTCGCGACCCATCTGTCTGCGCCCGACGTCGTGGTGATGGATGCCTCGTGGTACTTGCCGGCCGACAATCGAGATCCCCGGGCCGAATATCTCGAGGAGCATATCCCCGGAGCCCTGTTTTTTGATCTCGATGCGATTTCCGACACCGACAGCAACTTGCCCCACATGCTTCCGAGCCCCGAAAAATTCGCCTCGATCATGCGCCGTATGGGGGTCGGTGACGGCCATCGGGTGATCGTCTATGACACGAAGGGTCTTTTTGCTGCTGCACGCGCATGGTGGATGTTCCGCGTCTTCGGGCATCGCGACGTCTCGGTGCTGGATGGTGGCTTCCCCAAATGGAAGGCCGAAGGGCGTCCGATTGAGGATATGTCTCCTCCACCACGCCAAGAGCGCCATTTCACCGCGCGCCTGAACACCCTTCTCGTGCGAGACAAGGGCGAGGTCGAGGGCGCCGTGCAGGACAAATCCTATCAGCTCGCGGATGCGCGCTCCGCCGGCCGCTTCACCGGCAGCGAGAAGGAGCCACGTCCTGGTCTGCGCTCAGGTCACATTCCCGGAGCGCGCAACGTTCACTATGCCACGCTTCTCAATGAAGATGGCACTCTCAAATCTCCCGAAGCCATCCGCCGTGCCTTTGAGGCTGCAGGCATCGACATAGCCAAGCCGATCATCACCACCTGCGGCTCCGGCGTGACCGCAGCCATTCTGAGTCTGGGTCTTACCCTCATAGGCCATCCGGAAAACGCGCTGTATGACGGATCCTGGGTCGAGTGGGGCTCCGATCAGGCCCTTCCCGTAGCCACGGGGGCGAATTGATGCCGCGGACGGTGGAGACGACGGTCACCTATCTTGAGATGACCCAACGGAAACATGTCGCAGTTCATCCGCCGGTCAACATCAAGCTCGCCCTGATGGAGGCGGTGAAACCTCCCGTCCATTTCTATCGCTATCTCTACGATACGATAGGTCGGGATCATGTTTGGCATGACCGTCGGCGGCTGAGCATCACAGAACTCGAAGAACAGATCCATGCCGAAGGAATCGAGATCTTTGTGGCTTACGTGACTGGCTGCCCTGCCGGCTATTACGAGCTCGACAGCCGCAAATCAGAGGAAGTCTGGCTCGCCTATTTCGGGATCGTACCGGAGTTTCTCGGCCTCGGCCTCGGCAAGTGGCTTCTCTCGGAGGCCATTGCCGCCGCATGGGAGAAAGGCCCCGAGCGGATCCGTGTGGAAACCTGCACCCTGGATCACCCGCGCGCCCTGCCCCTCTACCAGAAGCTCGGTTTCGAGCCCTACGCCCAGAAGCATAAGCAGATGGAGCTTTTGGACTAGGTGCCAGATGCCGCGTTATTCGGGCGTCAGGGATTGGCCAGGCCGGAGGGCTGTGAACCGTTCGACGGCCAAGCCTTCTCGAGCAAGGGCACTCTCCAGGCGCATCTTTGGTTCTTCGATAGGCTCCGCTGTCAGCTGGAACGTCCCCCAGTGATGCCCCACCGCCTGTCGGGCGCCGCAGTCGAGCATGATCTGCAGTGCCTCTTCAGGATTCACATGCTGGTTTTTCATGAACCAACGCGGCTCATACGCCCCGATCGGGATCATCGCCAGCCGAGGTGGTCCAAAGGTCTGAGCTACGGCGCGAAAGGGTGCACCATCGCCATAGCCGGTATCGCCGATGTGATAGATGACGCCCGCCGGTGACGTGAACACGAAGGCGCACCACAGCGCCATGCGACGATCGAAAAGACCGCGCGCAGACCAGTGATAGGACGGTGTCAGGTGGACGCGCACCTGTGAGCCAATGTCGAAAGACTGGCCCCAGCCGCCGGCCTCGACCCTTGCATCCTTGAGGGCGCGCTGGATGATCTTGTCATTGCCAAGCGCTGTGATGAATCGCGGCTGGCAACGAGCCTGTAGCGTTTTCAGAGTGTCGAGATCGAGATGGTCGTAATGATTATGCGTGATCAGCACGACGTCGATGGGCGGCAGGGCGTCTAGCGCGATGCCAGGTGGGTTGACCCGAAGCGGACCCATGCGCTTGAAGGGGCTGGCGCGGGGTGACCACACCGGATCGATCAGCAGGTTCAAACCGCAGATTTGCAACAGATAGGACGCATGACCAATGAGCGTGACCCGCAGATCCTCGCATCGATCCCGCGGCCCCTTTTGAAACGGGCTCGGATATTCCGCAGGCCACTTGGCCCGCTCCGTTCGGAAGAAAAGCCGGAACAGGTCGCCCCATCCCTTGTCCTCGGTCTGGATCGGATTACGGAAGCGGACCCCATCGAAAGAGGCTGAGACCGGGCCGGAATAATATGGATTCGTTCGTCGCAGCGTCTCAGCTCGCCATTCGCATTGGGGGAGAATTCAGAGTGCAGGGAAAATGCTCTTTTGGACCATTTGGTTCAATAGGAAGAGAGATTAAGACACTTGCAAAGACGGAAGGCGCTCATGTCTGAGCGCCCTCCCAGTGACGGTCAGGATTTCAGCTCAACAAAGGCGCTGTCTCAGGCGGCAACCTTTGGTGACGAAGCCTTTCCTTTGGAATTGCTTCCGGCCGGCATCTCCACCACCAGCAGTTCGATGACACCCATGCGGCTGAGATAGTCCCCGATCTCGGCGGCGCGACTGCGGTCGGCGAGGCCTGTCAGCACGGCTGCACCGCCTGCTTTCGTTGCCGGCACGGGATCATCGACGCCGATGCCTCCGGCCGAGAGCAGGATCATATCATAGGCCTGACCCAGCGTATCCAGGACGAAGTCGAGGCGGCCTTCGCCGCTGAGCTCGGCGAGTGCGTTCCGCTCAGCCCCACCGCGCAGGATATGGAGGTTCGATTTCGCGTCGCTCCGGATCGATTCGGCGAATGACGCCCTGCCTGCGAGCAGTTCCGACAGGCCCGGCGCTACTTCGATCTTGAGGGCATCAGCCAATGCGCCGCTTTCCTGGTCGATATCGATCAGCAGTACGCGATCTTGGCTGCGCGCGAGGGCCCTGCCGATCTCGATGATTGTCTCGGTGCTGACTGGCGAGGGGGCGTCCGTTCCAAGCAGCACCCGTCGGATGCCGGAGGCCTTCCGCCAACCAAGAATTGTCGGTGCCAGGGCTTTTGCGGTGTCAACGGGCTTGCCGGCCGCCGTGATGAAGCTCGGACTGAGCGAAACCGCACGCGGCCCCCGCAGCAACGGCACGGGACCCAACGTGGCACCCGACAGGCGCTCCCGATCCGTATAGCGCAACGGCAGCCCAGGAGCGGACGATTGGTGAGTGCGGACCCGATGGATGTCGAGGGAGAAAATCTCTGCAACGAAGGCCACGACCGCCGCGAGCATCATGCCGCCGAACACTGCGAGCGCCAGGATCGGCACCTTTCGCGGTGAGGCTGGCTCCAAGGGGACGTCCGCCGTCGAGATCAGCCGCGCCATGGCCGGCTGGGCCTGCACGCTTTCCCGCGAGCTGGCTTCGCTGTAACGGTTCAGGAAGGACTCGAGCAGGGTCCGATTGGCGGTGGCCTCCCGTTCCAGAGCCCGCAGCTTCACCTCGTCCAGATTGGCTCCGGCGGCCTGCGTCTTCATTTCGTCCAGAGAACGGCTCAGCGCCTCTTCGCGGGCTTTGGCGATCTGGGCCTGTTGTTCCTGGCTTGCGGCGATCTTCATCGCCTCTTGCCGGATCTGCTGTTGCAGGCCGCTGATCTCGCTGTTGATGGACACGATCCGCGGATGCGACGGCAAATAGGTCGTCAGGAGGTCGTCACGCGTTCCCCGCAATGTGACTTCACGCTCTACCAAACGCTGCATCAGAGGTGAGTTCAGCACATCGGCTGAGCTGGAGAGCGAACCGCCGTTTTTGAGCATGGTATGGATGGCGTCGGCCCGCGCCTGGGTTTCCGAGCGCTGCGCCTTGGCCTGGATGATCTGGGTGTTCAGCTCCGTCAGGCTTTCGGCGCTCAGCGCGGAGCGACTGCCCTGCAGCAGTCCCGCGCGGGTACGGTACTCTTCCACCGCCTTCTCCGATTCGACCACCTTCTCGCGCAGCTGTTCGATTTGGCCGTTCAACCATTCCGTTGCACGGCCGGTGGTCGCCGACTGCGTCTCCTGGGTCGAGGCCAGGTATTGCTGGGCGACCTCATTGGCGACCGCAGCCGCAACTTCGGGATCCTTTGCGGTGAAGGCGATGGAAATCACCTTCGTCTCCTTGACGGGGTACACCTGCAGCGCCTGGTTATAGGCCTCCAGCGTGCGCCGCTCAGGGTCGAGGTTGAGCGGGTTGTCGAGCAGCCCCTGCTCGATCAGCCATTTCTCCGGCGCGGAGAGATCCGCTTCCGTGAGTTGAAATTCTGGCTTGGACGAGAGGTCCAGAGCCTCGATCACGCGTTGGGCGATGGCGCCGGAGCGCAGGACTTGCACTTGGCTTGCGATGTCACGCTCGTCCATCAGAGCGGGCTGGTTGTCGAGGCTCGACCGCGTAAAGGCCGATTCGCCGTTGCCGATCAGCACTTCTGCATCCGCCTTGTACCGCGGCGTAGCCTTTGAGACGTAAAATGCGGCGAGGCCCACGACGCTCGCGGTGATCAGCAACATGAGTAGTTTGCGCCGCCACATGCCCTGCAGGAGACCGAAGAGGTCCACCGCCGCCACCAAGGGCTGGTCGGTTGATCCGCTAAGGATCTCCTGAGAATAGGGGGAAAGGCTCGTTTTTGTCATTTGCAGCGTCCCATCCAGCCAGACCTAACCGACGCCATCCGGGGAAACTCTGGAATTTCCGCGGACATGGTTACTCGTTTATTGCGGCGGGGCTGTTAACCCAAGCCGGCTCCAAATAAAGGATTTGTTAACCAAATCTCTTTACGAAGAATTCACGATGTTGAATGCGAAGCATTGATCGCAAGGGACCTTCAAAGTGCTACTCAATCGCATAGTATTAGCCCCCTGCCTTGCTTTCCTCCTATTTGGTTGCGCACCAACATGGGATAGCTATCTCCCTGCAGAAACTGGGCCAGTTGTCGAACCTGCCGCTGGATTGTCACCTCCCTTCGGGACCACGGCAGTCCCGGAAGGCTTCGAAAATCCAATGGGTTACCGGATAGGCTCCGGTGATACGTTGAATATCCGCGTTTACGGTCAAGAAGATTTGAGCGGCAATTTCATCGTCGACGGATCGGGAAACATCTCGATGTCCCTGATCGGAACAGTCAGAGTGGCTAAGCTCACTGTGCCTGAGATATCGCGCTCCATTGAAAGACGTCTGAGCCAGAAATACCTTCGTGACCCAAGTGTATCAGTTCAGGTCGCCTCTCAACGTCCCTTTTATATACTTGGCGAAGTGCAAAGTCCGGGCGGTTTCCCCTACGCCGCAGGCATGACCATCCAGACGGCGATTGCTCTAGGTGGCGGCTACACCCCCCGCGCGAACCAAGGCGATGTCTTAGTCACTCGACGTTCATCTTCTGGGACGCATTCTGTCCTTATGCCGGTGATAACGCCGCTCTATCCCGGCGATATCGTTTACATAAAGGAGCGGTGGTTCTGATCTTGCATGGGCCTCAGGCACATGCTTGAGGTCCTGTGTAGAGTGGACGCAAATGCCGCATTCTTTACGCGTAGTACATATACTACGCGCGCCGATCGGGGGACTGTTCCGTCACGTTTGTGATCTTGTCGCTGGCCAGGCCGCGCGTGGTCTTGACGTCGGCGTGATTTGTGATTCCAGTCTGAATTCTCCCTCTGTAGAACAACAGCTCGGTGCACTGTCGAAACAGTGCTCGCTCGGCCTGCACCGTATTCCCATGACGCGTCTTCCCTCTTTGGCGGACATGGTCGCAGTCAAGGCTGTGAAGCGCCTTGCGCGGACGGCCCGGGCCAATATCCTCCATGGCCACGGGGCCAAAGGAGGCGCTTATGCACGTCTTGCGGCTCATGCTGTAAACGCCAGTGCCGTCTACACCCCTCACGGCGGCAGCCTGCACTATTCCCGTGCGTCGATTTCTGGTGCCCTGTTTCTCACAATGGAGCAGATGCTTCTGTCGCGGACCGATCAGTTTGTTTTCGTCTGCGACTTTGAACGCGATGCGTTCTTCCGGAAGATTGGCAAGCCTAAGGGTCAAGTGACCGTGGCTCATAATGGGATCCGCCCCGAGGAGATCACACCCGCCATAGCCGATCCCGCGGCCGCCGACCTCCTTTATATTGGTGAGTTGCGGACCCTAAAAGGGGTCGACCTGCTGCTCAAGTCCATGGCCGCCTTGACAGAGCGGCCTGCCCTCACCGCCTGTATCGTAGGTGGTGGTCCCGATGAGGCAGAGTTCAAGGCGCTCGCTGCCAAGCTAGGATTAGCAGGACGCGTGACCTTCACCGGACCTCTCCCGGCGCGTCAGGCCTTCAGCCGTGGCAGGCTCCTGGTTGTTCCGTCACGGGCGGAATCTCTGCCCTATATTGTTTTGGAAGCCATGGCGGCAAGCCTGCCCCTGGTCGTCTCCCGTGTCGGCGGCGTCCCCGAAGTCCTCGAGGGTTATGAGGATCTCATGGTCTGCCCCGTCGCGGTTGATCCTTTGGCGGCGGCCATTGACGATGCCTTGGCCGACTTGCGCCAGCGTCAGAGGACCGCGCGGCATCTGACCCAACGCATTGCCACACAATTCTCCTGTGCCCGCATGATCGACCAGGTCACCCGGGCCTATCTGAAACTCGTTCAACAACCCAGCTCGGCGACGGCGACCGTTTACGGACACCCCTCCCCGGCTGAGTAACGGTCAACACGCATCCCATGCTGAACATCGACCGCAAAAAAAATCGGCTCGCGACCTCCCAGGTCTTGGAGACTTTGGAGACCGTGAAATCGGCCGCCACGGACCCGAAACTGAAGCCGCTGGCGGCAGTAGTCAGTCTAGTGCCGCCCGCTGCCCCTGTGCCCGTGCCGTTGGAGGCCCCATGGATTGCCCCGCGGATTGTTCAGGGTGTGGTCCGAGTCAGCGAGGCCCTGCTCATAACGGGCATCGGCATCGCCCTTTGGGCGGGATATGTTCAGGAGTATGACAGCTATTTTCAATCGCTTTATCTGTCGCTGACCCTGTTTGCTGGCGCCTGCATTCCCATGCTCTACCAGATGGGTGGCCTCTATTCGATCCATGCGCTGATCGGCCCGATGAAGCAGGTCCCGCGCTTGGTCTTTGGCTGGCTCGGCTTCTTTGCCTTGGTCACGGCCTTCGTCTTCTTCAGCCAGATTGGCTATGATTATTCCCGAGTCTGGCTTGCGGCTTGGTTTCTCTGCGGTCTTGTGGGCCTGATCAGCCTGCGCGCAGTGTTCGGCGCCTTTGTCCGAGGCTGGAACCAGGATGGACGCTTCGACCGCCGCGCCGTTATCGTCGGCGGGGGTGATCGCGCCGATGCTCTGATCACGGCGCTCACGGCCTCGCCAGATCTGGATGTGACGATTGCCGGCATATTCGATGATCGAGATGATCACCGGTCTCCCGCCCATATCGCGGGATACCCAAAGCTCGGCACGTTCGATCAATTGCTTGATTTCGCTCGCGCCACCCGCGTCGATCTTGTGATCGTGACCCTTCCCCTTTCGGCTGAGGCGCGATTGCTGCAAATCCTCAAGAAGCTCTGGATTCTGCCCGTCGATATCCGCCTGAGCGCCTACACTGAGCAGTTGCGCTTCCGGCCCCGCGCCTATTCCTATATCGGCAATGTTCCGTTCTTCGACGTTTTCGATAAGCCCCTCAGTGGTTGGGACACGGTGATCAAGTCGATCGAGGACAAGCTGATCTCGGCTCTGGCGCTTATATGTCTGTCTCCCGTAATGGCTTTGACCGCGATTGCCGTGAAGCTCGACAGCAAGGGACCGGTTTTTTTCAAGCAGAAGCGCTACGGCTTCAACAACGAGCTGATCGAAGTCTACAAGTTCCGCTCCATGTACACGGATATGACCGACACCAATGCCTCGAGGCTCGTCTCCAAGGGCGACCCCCGCGTGACCCGTGTCGGCCGCTTCATCCGTAAGACAAGCCTCGACGAGCTGCCTCAGCTCTTCAATGTGCTGAAGGGCGAACTGTCTCTCGTGGGACCGCGTCCGCATGCCACTCAGGCCAAGGCCGCCGACCGTCTCTATACAGAGGTCGTTGAAGGATATTTCGCCCGTCATAAGGTTAAGCCGGGTGTTACGGGTTGGGCCCAGGTGAATGGTTGGCGCGGTGAGACCGACACCGAGGAGAAGATCCAGCGTCGCGTCGAACATGACCTTTATTACATCGAGAACTGGTCCGTTCTGCTGGACCTCTACATCCTCGCCACGACTCCGCTCGCTCTGCTGAAATCCGAAAACGCCTATTAGCCCCCTCAAGCGGACCGACGGCCTGGTCCTGGCACGCCCCTTGCTGCGACCTCCTGGTCATGCCCCAATTTGTTCTTCGCCAGCACTCGAGTTCCGCCTGGACCCTGTCTGATCTGGGCTACGGTCTTCTATGGCTCGCCTTCGCCACCGGGTTTCTGGTGATCATAGAGCCGGCACCTTTTGATTTTGCAATTTTGGGGTTAGGCGCCCTGGCCATGGTCATGGGACTGCGCATCCCAGGCTCGTTGGCCCCCGTCTTCGTCTTCTGCGCGGTCATCATTCTGTGTGGTCTCGTTGCCCTGACCCAGACCAAGGACCTTTTCGACAGCGCCCGCCACATCATCATCACCTTCTATCTCATGGTGATCACGATCTTGGTTGCGGCTTTCGTCTATAATAATCCCGGCGGTTCGCTGAAGGCCATTCTGGGAGGCCATGCTTTTGCTGCGGTCGCCTCCGCCGTGCTCGGTATCATTGGGTATTTTGATCTCATTCCCGGCAGCTTCGAGCTCTTCACCGAATATGCTCGGGCGAAGGGTGCCTTCAAGGATCCGAATGTCCTTGGTCCCTTTCTCATCGTCGGGGCCATTTATGCGCTTTATCTGATCCTCACACGACCGCTCCTGAAGGGCGCCCTGTGGCTGATGGTGCTGAGCATTCTCGTTCTCGGTATCTTCTTTTCCTTCTCGCGGGGAGCATGGGCCCATCTTCTGTTGTCCACACTGCTCTGCGTCCTGCTCATGCTGGCCACCAGTGGCGATCGCTCGCTCAATCTGCGCATCATTTTCATCGGGATCTGCGCGGCAGCCTTACTGGCGATAGCGTTGCTCATCGCCCTCAACATGCCTGGTGTTCGAGACATGCTGGCGTTGAGGGGCGGCCTCGAAAACAGCTACGATACCGGTGGTCAGGGCCGGTTCGACGGTCAGGCCCTGGCCATTCGCTGGATCCTCGCCGCCCCTCTCGGTTACGGCAAGGATGATTTCGGCTACTTCTGGGGTGAGCAACCTCACAACGTCTATCTTTACATGATGCTGCAGACCGGCTGGCTTGGCGGGCTCGCCTATATTGCCATGGTGGTCAGCACCATGGTGGGCTCGCTGATGCTCGTCTTCGCAGCAACCCCGTGGCGAGGATATGCGATTGTCCTGGCTTCGTGCTTCATCCCACTGGCTCTTGAGGGCCTCATTGTCGACACCGATCATTGGCGCCACTTCTGGGTTCTGGTCGGCTTGATCTGGGGCCTGATTGCCTGGCACCGGGACTGGCATGTCAATATTCTGAGGCGCCGCAGGGCTGAAGCGTAGGTTTATGCCCCCTTTCGGATACGGTCCCATTGCTTCGTCCAGCCGTCGATGTGCTGTCCCCAATAAATTGGATCGGCAAAAGTCAGCGACGCCATGCTGCCCGTCGGATCAAACGCGGGAAGAGCCTCGATCTTCTCGGTCATCTTGACCTTCTTGGGATCGAGCGAGGAGGGATAATTCTGACCTTCGGCCACGGCGATTGCGGTCGCTGGCTCGAGCATGAAATTGATCAGTTCTTCACATTCCGCCAGGGGCGCTCCCTTCAGCACCAGCATATCCTCCATCCATCCCAAGGAGTGTGGGGGATCTATGTAACCGATGGGCGCGCCTTGTGCCTGCAGCGCCGCCACCCGTCCGGACCAGGCGTCCGTCACCGCGACCTCGCCTTTGGCCAGCAGGTCCATGAGTTCGGCGCCTGAGTTCCAGAACTTCTTTGCAAGTCGCGTCTGCGTACGCACCATCTCCCACACCGCATCGATGTCGACGATGGCGTTGGGATCCTGGCCCGTCAGCAGCGCGCCGTACCAGACCCTGGTCTGCATGTCGTTGAGGCCGCTGATCCTTTGTTCATAGGCAGGATCGATGAGCAGCTTGCAGCCTTTGGCCTTTGCCTCCTCCGGTGCGATGATCTCGGTATTGTAAGCGATGCCGGTCGTCCCGTAATCGAAGGGAACGGCGGAGAGCTTGGGCGTAATCTTCCGGTACGGCGTGATCATGGCTTCGATCACCAGCGCCATGTTGGGGATGTTGGCCTCGTTGATTTCAGCATTGAAGCCCGCATCCACATAGCGTTTATAGTTGTCGAGACCGAGCGAGTGGATAATCTGGTACTCCCCCGGTCGTGACACGCGAACTTTGTTGAGGATCTCGCTTTCCTTGCCGAAATTGCCCTGGACGACGCGGACCCCGGTCTTGGCGGTGTAAGGTGTAAAGGCATAGCGATCGATGGCCTCCTGCACCACCCCGCCCCAGCCGTCGAAGCGAACCTCCTTCGCTGCAGCCAGTGCGGGTCCGATCCAGCGGGCTGCCAGACCACTGGTAGTGCAGGCGGCAGCGGTGAGGGCGAGAAAACGGCGGCGGTCGAGCCCGCCGTCCAGATATCGCGTCTTGAGGCGCTCCAGGCGCCGAGTCGGTGAAATCGTCATCATGAGGCTCCTACCCCAGCCAGACGATAAGAGATCAGCTCACAACCGCTCCGATTTGGGACGAAACTGCGCTCAGTCGGCGAGGGAATGAGGCGATGGCACGGCGGTAAGGTCCCAGGGCCCAGAAAATCCCGCAGCCTTCATCATCAATGGCGGGGATATCGCCTTCCGGCGTCGTCGAGCAGCACACAATCGTCCGCGGCAATCGAGACGGTGACCGCGTCGCCTTCGCGGAATACCCTCTCTTCGATGGCATTGTTGGCCTGGAGTGTGATCCCGCCGGCATTGATGAAGTATGCAGCCGTTCCTCCCAGATAGGAGGTTGTGACGACCTTTCCTTCGATATGGTTGACGGCTTCCCCATTGGTGACGCCGACCTTCACCCGCTGAGCCCGGATCACCACTGTGACGGGTTGCCCCGTGATGGCCCCTGCGATCGGCGCGGCGGTAATCTCCGGTCCCCCGTCCAGCCTCACGCGCGTTGCCTCGGGACTACTCTCCGAGACATGTCCCTGCAACAGATTGGATTGACCGAGGAAGCTTGCGACGAAGCGTGAGGCAGGCTCCCGATAGACCTCTTCCGGTGGTCCCTGCTGTTCGACGACCCCGTGGTTCATCACCACGATCCGATCCGACATCGCGAGGGCCTCTTCCTGATCATGGGTGACGAAAATCGTGGTGATCCCTACCTCGCGCTGGATCACCTTGAGTTCGGTCCGCATCTCCTCGCGCAAATTGGCGTCCAACGCCGATAAAGGCTCATCGAGCAGCAGCACGTCAGGCTCAATGACGATGGCGCGCGCCAGGGCAATCCGCTGCTGTTGGCCCCCCGACATCTCCGAGGGTAACTTCTTCTCCACCCCCGGCAGCCGTACCATCTCCAACGCCCGCTTCACCTTTGTGGCAATGACAGAGGCTTCGACCTTTCGATACTTCAGACCGAACGCGATGTTATCGAACACGCTCTTATGGGGAAACAATGCGTAGTTCTGGAACACCAATCCGATATTCCGCTTATGGATGGGGACGTCGTTAATGCGTCGGCCCGCCACGATGATCTCTCCTCCCGTCGGATGGACGAGGCCAGCAATCGAGCGCAGGATCGTGGTCTTTCCACAGCCCGAGGGGCCGAGAAGAGTGACGAATGACCCTTTCGGAATGCTCAGCGAGACGTCCTTCACCGCGATGAAGGACCCATAAGCCAAGGAGACGTTGTTCAGCTGAACTGCGACGTCGGACATGCGATCTCTATTCTTGCATTCTCAAGGAATGAGGGGGTCGGTCGGGCCGACCCCCTCCCAATCACGCACCCTTCTGGATGCGATCCCACTGCTTGGTCCACTCGTCCAAATGTTCACCCCAATAGATCGGATCGGCGAAGGTGAGGGATTCCATTTTGCCCGTTGGGTCGTAGGCCGGCAGCTTCTCGATCTTCTCGGTCATCTTGACCTTGTTGGGATCGAGCGAGGACGGATAGTTCTGCCCTTCGGCAACCGCGATCGCCGTTGCCGGCTCGAGCATGAAGTTGATGAGCTCTTCGCATTCCGCCATGGGCGAGCCCTTGAGCACCAGCATATCTTCCATCCAGGCGTAGGATCCGGGAGGGTCGAGATAGGCGATTGGCGCGCCCTGCTGCTGTAGGGATGCAACGCGACCCGACCAGGCGTCTGTGACCACGATTTCTTCCTTCGACAGGAGGTCCATGAGTTCCGCGCCGGAGCCCCAATACTTCTTCACCATTCCGACCTGCTCGCGCAGCTTTGCCCAGACCGCATCGATATCCTTGATGTCGTTCGGATTCTGCCCCGTCTGCAGAGCCGCATACCAGACCCGCGTATTCATCTCGCCATACCCGCCGATCTTGCCCGCGTATTTCGGGTCATTGAGCAGGTTGGCGCCCTTTTCCTTCGCCTCTGCTTCCGAAATGACCTTCGTATTGTAGGCGATGCCGGTCGTGCCGTAATCATACGGAACAGCCGACAGCTTCGGCGTGATCTTCTCGAATGGCGTGATCATCGCTTGAATCACATTGACCATGTTCGGGATTTTGGACGTATCGATCTCCGAATTGAATCCGGCGTCCACATAGCGTTTGTAATATTCGACGCCTGATGAGTGGATGACTTGATATTCGCCGGGTGTCGAAGCGCGCACCTTGGTGATGATTTCGCTTTCGTCTCCGAACGTCCCCTGCACGACATTGATGCCGGTTTTGGCGGTGTAGGGTTTGAAAGCATATTTATCGAGGGCCTCCTGGACAGTTCCGCCCCATCCGTCGAAGCGGATATCCTTTGCTGCCGCCACTGCCGGCCCCATCCACCGCGTCGACACGCCGGCCGCGACCCCAGCTGCGGCCGTCAGGCTTAGGAATGTGCGGCGATCCATGCCGCCATTCATATAGCGGTCGTGCAGCCGCTCCAGCCGTTTCGTCGTTGAGATCTTCATGACAGTCTCCCTTCTCCAGCTCAGTGCTTAGAGTTCCTTAGTCCCGGGTGCCTCGCGCCAGCATCCGCGCGAGAAAGCCGCCCAGCAGTGGTAAGCCGACGGTGACCACGATCATCAGCGTCCCCAGGGCGTTGATCTCGGGACTGATGGAGATCTTCAACATCGACAGGATCTGGGTCGGCATGGTTTCGACCCCGGAAGGCCGCCAGAACATGCTCGCCGTGATGTTGTCGAAGGAGATCGTGAACACCAGGAGCATGCTAGCCACGACGGCGGGCATCAACAAGGGCAGCGTGATCTCTCGAAATGTTTGCAGCCGGTTCGCGCCCAGTGACAGCGCGGCCTCCTCATAGACGCGCTTGATCCCGATGAGCCTCGCCTGCACGACCAGCACCACGTAAGGCAACGCCAGCATGATGTGGCCGGCGATCATCAATCCCAGGGTTCGTGGTTGCTCTGCCCATCGGATCAGCAGCAACAAGCCGACGCCCAGTACCGTTTCCGGCACCAGAGCCGGAGCGATCACCATGGTGTTCACCCACTCCTTGCCGGGAAACTCGTATCGGACAAGGGCCATGGCCCCCATGATGCCGAGCGCGGTACAGACCACGGAGGTGACCAGCGCGATCCACAGCGAGGTCCTGAAGGCCCGCAGCACCGCTTCGTTGCCCATCAGCTTTTCATACCAGCGCAGCGAGAAGCCGGTCATGGGAAAGCCGCCGAACATGGAATCGTTGAACGACAGGATCACGACCACGATGATCGGGGCAAACATGAAGATATAGACGAGCACGGTGAAGACCTTGATGGTCTGCCAGCCGATGCCTTGGCTGGTTTCGAGGGCGGCGTCGCTCATCGGCTGAGCCCCTTGAAGATCCGCGACAGGCCCATATAGCGGCTATAGATGGCCGCCACGGCCCCGAGCATCACCAGCAGCACCACCGACAAGGTTGCCCCTAGCGGCCAGTTCAACTGTCCCATGATCGTATCATAGATGAGGTTGCCGAACAGCGCATCCCGGCCCGACCCCAGAATCTCGGGCGTCACGTAGCTGCCGGCCGCTAACACGAAGCAGAGCAGCAGCCCGGCCATGAGCCCGGGGAGCGACAGCGGCAATGTTACCTCCCGGAAGGCCTGAAAATTCGTGCAGCCCAGCGTTCTGGCCGCGGAAATAAGGTTCCGGTCGATGCCCTCGAGACTCACATAGACGTTGAGGATCATATAAGGCAGCAGGAAGTGGATCATCCCCATGATCACCGAGCCCTCGGTATAGAGCATGCGCAGCGGCTGGCTGATGATTCCGAGATAGATCAGCGTTACGTTAATCGCGCCCTGTTCACCAAGAATATGGATCCAGGAGAAGGTCCTGATGGTGAAGCTGATCCAGAACGGGACGATCAGCAGCAGCAGCAGGAGCCACTTGTGTTTGAACCGGGTCATCGCGATGAAATAAGCCGGGGGGTACCCCATGATCCCGCAGAGAATGGCCGTGATCGCCGCGACCCGAACGGTTTTCCAGAGAAAGTGGTGATAATAGCTGTCGGTGAAGAATTCGCGCCAGTTCGCGAGTGTATAGACGTCGCGGTCAATACCGGCCGACACGAATTCGTAAAATGAAAAGAGGAACATGATGCAGATGGGGAGGACCATCAGCACCGTGAGGGCAATCAGCGTCGGGCCAAGAAGGAACCATGGCCGACGTGCTTCGGCAGCAGTCATTAGGGTGCCGGCCATAGCCAGCTCCCCTTGCTTATCCTTGTGAAATCCATACGTTCTTTTTTCTTTTACCCCTATGCAGAACCGTAAGCACCAAAGCGCGATCTGTCCAGCGAAGCGGTATTGTCCTTTGGTCGGGTCTCATTTGTGGACCATTCCGGCGAGGCGATTGAGCGCCTCACCCTCGAGACGGTAGATGAGGAATTCCTCCACCCATCGCCCGCCAAGCCTTTCATAGAAACCGCGCGCCGCGGCCAGGCCCAGAACATGCCAGTCCACGCGTGGACAGCCTTTGCGCTTGGCAAGGGCGGCGACCTCGGCGAGCAACTGGCGTCCTATGCTGCGGCCGCGCATGTCTTCCTTGATGAAGAAGTCGTCGATGAACAGGAACGGCTTGCCTTCCCACGACGAGAAGGCCCGGTAGAACATGAGCGATCCAACGGCCACGCCATCGACTTCGGCCAGCAGGACCTGGAAGACGGGGTCTGCACCGAATCCGTGGTCAATAATGTCGGCTTCCGTCGTCTTGCACAGGTGATCTTTGCCGTCGAACGTCGCATGCGCTTGAATCAGGGCGGCGACGGTTCCCGCATCTTGCCGCTCCGCCAGTCGAATGGAGATGCTCATGAGACGGGTCCTTTGCTAGCGGTGAGATAGGTTGCCAGGGCCGGATGTCGTCGGGCAAGCCCGAAACCATATTCGACCCAGCCTTCGAGATAGCCATTGCCGATGAGCAGGGTCACGTCCCGCCCCAATCCTTCCGCTCCCAACGCTGCAGCCTGGAATGACGTCGCCATGCTGAACAGAACCACGGTGCCTCGCTGGCGCGCGGCCAGTATGGAGGCAGATTCCGTGCCGCCGACATTGGTCGTGTTGAACACGAGGTCGGCAAGCGTGCCGTTGGTCGCCTGCATCATCAGCCGATATGTCGTCAGAGCGTCCCGGAGATCGGCGTCGATGACCAGATCGGCGATACCCAATTCCCGCACACGCTGGCAGGCCATTGGGTCGGCATCCATGGCAATCAGCCTGCCGCTGATCCCCAGCCGCTCGCGGGCTGCAAACAGTGTCGTGATACCCGCTTTGCCGCCCGCCCCCAACACGGCCACGACGTTCCCAGTCTGAACCAGCCGCTTTGCCGTCGCCGGAGCGCCGGCAATGTCGCAGAGGGTGAGGGCGAGTTCAGGTGTCAGGTCGGCCGGTATTTTCGCATAAAGTCCGCTCTCGAAAAGTACGGCCGTGCCACTCGCCGCGATCTGACCCGAAGGCCCGGGTGCCACGCTGCCGCGTTCGAGGGCCAGCGGCGTCAGCGACAGCGAGACCATAGTGCAGACGGCATCCCCCACATGGAGGTCATGATGCGGAAAATCAGGACCGATGGCCGCCACCCGGCCCAGGGCGACGCCGCCGGAATTGGTCTCGGGATTGTGCATCTTGCCGCGCTCGGCGACGATTTCTTCGATGCGCGCCGCGATTTGGTGCTTATTCCCGCCGGCTGCTTCGGCGATCTGACGCAAGCTCGATGAATCGAGATTGAGTCGCTCGACCGCGATCAGTATTTCATTGGACCAGATGTCTGGTGTCGCATCCAGCCGCCATGCCGGCTGTGGCAGGTTGCCTGATGCTCGATGCGAGCCGAAGCTGCATCCTCGTCCCTTGCCGTTCCATCCCATACGTGCCATTCCGTCCTCGCCCCTCGGCCCCCATCTCTGCTATCAGCCTGCGCAACGCATGCCAATCGGGAGACGACCGCATGAAACTGGTATTTGATGAGGCCCAGAAGCGGCACGACCCAAAGTTTTTTCTCTCCAGCGGAGCCTCCAAGCCCAATCCAGAGGTGCCCCGGCGCGCTGACATTCTGCTGGCGGCAGGCCTCGATGCCGGTCTTGAGCTTGAGGTGCCCAGAGATTATGGGCTCGACCCCGCCGCCTCCGTTCATTCGCCGGAATACCTGGATTTTCTGCAGAACATCTTCGCCCGCTGGAGCCGCATCGAAGGTGCCTCAGCCGAGGTTGTACCCAATGTCCACCCAGACCGGCGGGATGGCGATTATCCGGCTTCGGCCGTCGGCCAGGCCGGATACCATGTCGCTGACACGTCCGCCCCGATCAATGCCGAGACGTTCGGCTCGGCCTTGCGAAGCGCCCATTCGGCGGCCCATGCGGCCGAACTGATCCTGTCGGGGCATCCCGCGGCCTACGCTCTGTGCCGCCCGCCGGGGCATCACGCATTTCGCGATCTCGCCGGCGGCTTCTGCTTTCTCAATAATTCCGCCATTGCCGCGCAGCGATTGCGTCGAGACCATGACCGTGTCGCCATCATTGATGTTGACCTCCACCATGGCAATGGCACCCAAGGCATATTCTATGCCCGCGACGACGTGCTCACCGTTTCCCTTCATGCCGATCCCGTCCGTTTCTATCCTTTCTTCTGGGGCCACGCTTCCGAGCGCGGCAAGGATGCGGGTCTCGGCTTCAACCTCAATCTTCCTCTGCCCCGCCACACGGCCGATGATGGCTTCCTGTCGGCCCTTGACAGGGGGCTTGAGCGTGTAGCGGCCTTTGCCCCTGGTGCGATTGTCATCGCTCTTGGACTTGACGCCTCCGAGCACGATCCCTTCGGGGGCCTTGCCGTGACAACGGCGGGCTTTCAGCGGATCGGCGAGCACTTGGCCAGATTGGAACGGCCAGCGGTCATTGTCCAAGAGGGAGGATACATTTCCGAAGTGTTGGGTCAAAATCTGACAAGTTTCCTGAACGGGTTTACTTCCGTTCACCGTGTCGTGAAAAATTCACGCGACTAGCTCAAATATACGTGCGGCCAGCATTGCCGAAATGAAAGCAATCGCATAGCGTCCGGCTTCCGCTTTCGGAAGGGAGTAAGGGATGAAACGTTTAATTATCGGTCTCGCGCTGGCGGCTATGGCTGCCATCGGCGGGGCTCAGGCTCAGGATGCGACGCAACCTGATCCAAAGTCCAACATGGTACCCATGCCCGCAGCCAACTGGCTGTTCGTGCAGACCGCCGATTCGTTCTCGTCGGACGGCAAGACCCTGACCTTGAAGGGCATCGCGCCTCAGACGCTGATGTTCAGCGACCGCCCCGAGCGTATGACGGGCGACGCCTTGACCCCCAAATTCATTGAATTCTGGTCCAAGGGCAAGGACGACTTCCAGAAGGATCCGCCGAATGCGACCATCTCTACGGTCATCGACGGCAAGACTGACCTGGTTGTGGTCGAGCTCCTGAACCCCAAGCTTGAGGGTGATACTCTCACCTATGAGATCAAACCGCTGAGTGGTGAGCTCCCCGCATCTGGCGAGCAGATCAGCCTGTTCATTGACTGGTGGTACGGTCCCGGCTGGCATCATGGCTGGGGTTGGGGCTACGGCCCGAAGCCCTATTATGGTGGAGGCTGCTGGCGCGGTCCTTACGGCGGCCTTCATTGCCGTCCGTACTGGGCCTACTAAGCTCCAGTGCTTTTCGAAAAGGCGGGCTCAGGCCCGCCTTTTTTGTGTTTGTGGAGGCGTTTGGAGTTTGGCCGCAAGTTTCGGACTGCGGGGACGGTTGGCTTGCGCTAAGCAAAGACCCATGCTTACCAGCCCTTCTCCATCCCGCCCCGCCCCATGACGCTCCCTTCTGTCCATCGCTCCATGGGCCTTCGCGAATGGTTCCTCCTGATCGCTTTGTCGGTCCTCTGGGGCGGCTCCTTCTTCTTCGCTGGCGTGGCGGTCAAAGATCTGCCGGTGCTCGTCATCGTCGCCGGACGGGTGTGTATCGGGGCCCTCGGCCTCCACATCCTCCTCCTTTTGCTGCGGCAACGCATGCCGACGAACCTTACGGCCTGGCGCAGCTTCTTCGCCATGGGCATGATGAACAATGTCGCTCCCTTCTGCCTTCTTGTCTGGGGCCAGACACACATAGCCAGTGGCCTGGCCTCCGTCCTCACCGCGACCACGCCCCTCTTCGGCGTCGTCATTGCCCATCGCTTCACCCGGGACGAGAAGCTATCGGCAAATCGGGCCCTCGGTGCCGTCATCGGCTTCATGGGCGTCGCGGTGATGATCGGTGGCGGCCTATCCCTTGCGGTCGATGGCAAGATTTTGGGTGAGCTTGCCTGCTTGGCCGCAGCGGTCTGCTATGCCTGTGCCGGCGTCTATGGCCGGCGCTTTTTGGTGTTGGGCGTGCGACCCCTGCAGGCGGCGACAGGCCAAGTCACCGCATCCAGTCTCGTCCTGCTGCCCTTGGCGCTGATTGTCGACCGTCCCTGGCAGCTTGCCGCCCCCTCGGCGGCATCCATGGCGGCCGTGCTCGGTCTCGGCCTGCTTTGCACGGCCCTTGCCTATGTGATCTTCTTCCGCATCCTCTCGACCGCCGGCGCGACCAACATCATGCTGGTTACCCTTTTGGTGCCCGTCACCGCAATTCTGCTCGGTATCCTCATCCTTGGGGAGCCGATCGAACCCAGGCAATTGGGCGGCATGGCCCTGATCGCCTTTGGTCTGGCCGTCATCGACGGCCGCCTGTGGCGCGGCCTGCGCCGACGAGTTGGTCACTAATCTCGAGAAGCCTCTTGACCGGAGATGAGAAACGCTGCTCCAGCGACGATCAGCCAGCCCAGGATTAGTGCCACCCCACCTGCCGGTGCTGCCATTGGAAACAATCGGTCCCCCAGGAAGTCGCGTGCGAGCATGTCGCCGCCGAACAGCAATAGGCCGATGACCAGCACCCATCCGCCAATCCGCATCAGCGGCGTTCGCGCCATGAGCCCGATCACCATAAGTGCTGCGGCATGAAACAGCAGAAAATTGGAGACCATGTCCAAGTGGACGCCTCCCACATGAGCCGCCATGGCCGACAGCAGGACGCCGCCCGCCCCGCTCAGGCCCCCGAGGGCGATCAGAACTCTATCGGCGACCATTACGGTTTCTCGCTGTTATGTCATCGATGCCGCATCGGTAGCCGCGTCATCACGACCGCCACGGCTGAGATCGCTGCCGCCGCCATGATCAGGAACGCCGGCGCCAGTTGGTTTGCAGTCCGCTCCACCAGCCACGTCGCCACCAGCGGCGTGAGCCCGCCGATGATCCCGAAGCTGATATTGTAGCCAATGGAGACCACTGTGCAGCGCACCTCTGCGGGCGCGCCCTCCACCATGATCGCCGGCTGGCCACCCCCATAGAGCCCAACCACAACCACCAGCACCAGCTGACCAAGCACCGCAGTGACAATTGCCGGGTGATAGAGCAGCCAGAATGTCGGAATGGCGGCGATGAAGGCGAGCCCACAGGCGATCATCAGGACCGGCTTGCGACCAAAGCGATCGCTGGCCATCCCGCCGAGGATGACCAGCGGAAGCAACATCACCATGCTGAAGGAGTTGATGGCCAGCGCATGTTGAGGTGCGATGCCGTCGGCGATCTGCAGCCAGCTCACCAGATAGACGAAGCCGGTGTAGAAGCTCACCGCATTGAACACCGACATGCCGGCAAAGGCTGCCACAGGTTGCCAATAGGTCCGCAGGGTCGCCAGGAAAGGAGGGCGACTCTCGCGCGGGATGGGGGCTTCTTCCACCAGTTGCCGCCGCAGCAGATATCCGGCAAGGCCGACCAGCAGACCGAGCAGGAATGGCAGCCTCCAACCCCACGCTTCCAGCGCCTCGGTTGAAAAGACCGTGGCAAAGCCGGTCGCGACGGCAGATCCCAGCAGGATCCCGGCAACAGCCCCGCAGGTGGTGAACCCGCCCATGACGCCGCGCCGCCCTTCAGGGGCGTTCTCCACGAGAAAGACCATCGAGCTCGTATATTCCCCGCCCACCGAGAGTCCTTGGATCATCCGCAGCAGGGTCAACAGGATGGGCGCCGCGAGTCCAAGCGTCTCGTATCCCGGCAGGAGCCCCATGAGGAAAGTGGGGATGGCCATGGCCGCCACCGATACAGTCAGGGCGGTCCGGCGGCCATATTTGTCTCCGATCTGCCCCACGATCGCTCCGCCGATCGGGCGCATGATGTAGCCGACGGCAAAGATGCCGAAGGCCGAGATCAGCTGCGCCACCGGATCTTCACTCGGGAAGAAATGCCTCCCGATCGCGGCTGCGAAATAGCCATAGATGGCGAAATCATACCATTCGAGAATATTGCCGACCATGCCTGCGGCAACGACCTTGCGCCGACTGACGCGCTCGCTGAGTGAGACTGAAACCATCCCCTGCCCCCGTCCAAATCTCTATGCCGCTTATATAAATTCTCTGGGCGTCGGCAAGACGCGACTGCGCGTGGATCGGTGCAATCCGATGTTGCCGTTAAAAAATTCCGTATGGCGGCAAGGTGGCAAACCGGGTGACACAAAAAGTTACGGCGGCCGTAGGCCGCCGTTCAGGTTACACGTGACCCCGTTTACGATTTCGAAGCGTTCTCGGGCTTTCCCTTGCGCTTCGTCGCGGCAAGATCGTGCAGCTGCTTCTCGCTCATGGATTTCTCCATCGACTTCGAGGCACCTTTCAATTCGCCCTTTTTGATGTCGCCGCGCTTTGCAGCGAGAGCGGCACCGGCGGCTTTCTGCTGAGACTTGGATTTTGCAGGCATGACAACCTCATGGGTTAAGGAGGAGATCTCCTTCTGCTGAGAAACACCCACAATGGGCCGACTGTTCCCTGATTTTAGGAACTGAGCATTACCCTTCCGTTTTGATATACAGAACGACACATTTCGCGGTGGACGCGCTCTGCCATGCGGAGTCATGAGAGGGAACGGACACAATGAAGATGATCCTCGGCACCGTATCGCTCGCTCTGCTGCTGACGAGCCTTTCTGCGTCGGCGCAGTTGATGGAGGATGAGCGGGTAGCCATAGAAGGCGCTTGTGGCGAGGCCATAATGCGCTATTGCCCGCGCGTGGACAGAGACGATTTCAGCGCCATTTGGTCCTGTCTGTCGCCGCATTTCATGCAGATCAGCCCCTATTGCAAGGGCGTGCTTCAGAACGTCCAGGACTATTAGGACGTTCCCCATGACACCTCGCCCTGTCAGACTCGCCTTGATTGCCGTGCTTCCCCTTCTGGCAGCACCGGCCTCAGCGCAATGGAGCCCTCCCAGCCTCTGCGACGCTCGGTCTGACAAATTTGCTGCCGAAACCTGTCTCCAAGAGGCCCTGGCCAAAGCTCGACAGGCGCTTCAGCTGTCATACGCGAAAGCGCGATCTGTCATCGCCACCGACGCAGAGACCTCACCCGACCAGAAGGCGAAGTGGGAGCAGGACCTTACCGCTTCGCAACGGGCCTGGGAGGCCTATCGCGACGCGGATTGCGGCGATCTGATCCTGGACGAGTGGCACAGCGGCAGTGGCGCCACGTACGCCCAAATGTCTTGCGTCGTCTCCAAGACCCAGAGCCGTGCCGCGGAACTGTCGTCCCGCTACGCGTCTCAGTGAGCGCGTCGCGACTGTGGCAGCATCACTCCCGCACGACCGCCAGGACGTCGGCCGTGTCGTGGGGCAGCGAGGCGAGCTCTCCGAGCGTAATCGGCTTGACCGGCGGCCTGAGGCGATAATAGCCGACATCCTGCGGCGAGACCTGTCGCTCTCGGGCGATCATCTCGGTCACGGTCAATCCGCACAGCCGGCCCTGGCAGGGGCCCATTCCACAGCGCAGCATGGTCTTGAGCTGGTTTGGCCCGGCATCTCCCAGCGGTCCCAGGGCTGTCTTGATCTGGCTTGCAGTGACGGATTCGCAGCGGCAGACGATCGTCTCCCCCTCTGCCACCCTGAACTCATCCGGCGCCTTGAACGCAGTATCGAGAAAGCGGCGGCCGCGCCCATAGCGCCGTATGGTCTGCTGCCATGGCTCGGCTCGCCGTTGCCGTTCCTCCACCGTCATCACTCCAAGCAGATGGGCCGCATCCAGACCGCACAAATGTCCGCGTGCTGCTGCGATCTCTGCCCCCATGATCCCGGCGCCATCCCCCGCCAATGCGACCCCTTCCAGGCTGCTGCGGCCCCATTCATCCGCCACTGGCACGAAGCAGGCTTGCGAGCTGTCCCATTGCAGACTGCAGCCTGCAGCCCGCGCCAGATTGATATTTGGCACCACCCCCTGATGCAGAAACAGCCCCTGAGCCGGGAGGGTCTCCCAAGCTCGGGTCCCGCGACGGAACCGCAAGCGGCTGAGCCATGTTTCGCCCTCCGCCGCCAAAGCCGTGACGCCGGAGATCACGCGAATGGAAGCGGCAACCTGGCGCATGAGGCCGAGCCCCTTGGCCAGATAGGGCGAGGTGAGGAAGGCCGGGAGATCTGTGGCCGCAGCCAGCAGCTGTTTGCGGCTGCTCGTCTCCAAAATGGCCGTGGGCCGTGCACCGGCGCTCAACAGTTGGCTGGCGAGAAGCCAGAGCAGAGGTCCCGTTCCCGCCAGGACGAAGGGCGCTTCCGGCACCATCCCGGACGCCTTCAACAGACCTTGCGCGGCCCCCGCGGTCATCACCCCCGGTAAGGTCCATCCTGGAATCGGCATCGGCCGCTCCAGCGCCCCCGTCGCGATGATGATCCTCCGCGCCGCAACGATCCGGGCAGCACCCTCCCTGGAGATGCCAAGTTTAAGTTCCGGGGAGGCCATCCACACCGTCGTGCCCGGCATGTAGTCGGCACCAGCAGCGGCGAAGGCATCCACAAGTGCCCGCCCCTTCGCGTAATCTGCGCCGAGGATTTCAAGCCGGCTTGCCGGCACGGTCGAAATTCCCCGATAGATCTGACCGCCCAGGGCATCGTTTTCGTCGATCAGGACGACTGACAGCCCGCTCTCTGCGGCAGTCGTCGCGGCGGCGAGTCCGCCCGGACCGCCTCCGATGATAGCGACGTCACAGGTCTCAGCCAGATCGTCGACGGAGGAGAGGATCCTCATTCGGGACGCTCGTGGCCGGGGAAGTCGGTCTCGACCCTCATCCCCTCAGCAATGGTGACCAGGCAGCCTTGCTGCTGCCGGCGTCCATCCACGCTGACCAGGCACTCAAAGCAGGCCCCCATCATACAATAGGGAGATCGCGGCGCTCCCGAGACCGGATTGACGCGATAGGCGGTGTTGGCCTTGGTCGTAAACAGCACCGCCGCGACGCTGTCCCCTGCCCGTCCCTCGACGGCAAGACCGTCGACGAACAGACCCACCGGCTGTGCAGTCTCGTCCCTGAGCCGCCTGAACATGATCACCCCCCACCCGAAGCCGCGGGCACAAGCATATCCGCTACCAGGCAGGCGCTGTCGAGAGCCTTCCCGTGATGTCATTCAAAACGATGTCGCAGAACAGGAGGACGTCCGAAAATTCCGGCAGGGCGCCCGCGGTCCCATGGCTGACCTGCCATCAAAGGGATTGCCAAGCAGTCATCGTGCCGCTTCTAAATGGTCGGAGCGAGAGGATTTGAACCTCCGACCCCTAGTCCCCCAGACTAGTGCGCTAACCGGGCTGCGCCACGCTCCGACAATCAGAAGTGGCCGAGTATCTAGCGTTTCGATGCGCCCTGGGCAATCCCCTAAATCGCAGCGACGGAACATAACGGCGCCAGTCGACAGAGATTGGAACGCTGAGTCCCGTGAATGTCCATGGGCAGGTTCACCCCCGTCCTCACGGGGATGCGGCATGAGCGGGCTTAGTGACTACGCACGAGTGGCGGCCGGATCGATGTTCGGAATGATGCAGCCCTGACAAGTCGAACTAGTGTTTCATACACGGATTGGCGCGGCCGAGCCCGCTGCTTCCATCCAACGATTGGCACAAATACAACTTTGAGGGCCATAATTTTCATCCTTCCCTCCGCGTTCCAGCCCGCGGCGGCTCCATGTCGGGTGGTAAGGAAGCGGGTGCCCGGCTTGCGATCCTGTCCCATCCAGGGGCTTATCCCGCCTTGGTGGTGATGAGCCTGTGTGCAACACGCGGCCGGCAGATCGCCGGTGACCTACTGCCCCAGCACGTTTTCCGGCGATTAGCTTTACCGGCAGTCGGCCGACTCCGTTGCTGCGAGACGTGTGATGCACAGCAACTGAGTACCTTCGCCGACCTGATCTCCGAGCTTGAGGTGCAGATCGCCTACCATGCCGTCGAATGGCGCAAGCAACCTATGTTCCATTTTCATCGCTTCGACCGTCAACAAAGCCTGCCCTTTTACAACCATCTCACCGTTGGCAACCGCGAGCGCCACGATCCTGCCCGGCATGGGCGTCAGAATTGCGCCATCGGCGGCTTCGCGAGCGACGGCACCACTATTGACGGTAATGTCGGAAAAAGCCCAAGCGTCGCCATCGGCAAAGACGACATCCTGACCGAAAATGTACCGTGTCTGGCACGTTGCTGGCTGCTGTGCCGCGAGATCCAAAAAATGCGCCCTGCCCTCAATCTCAAGCGCCACCGTCATGACGGGCGGACCATTGAGCCGGAAGCCGCGCAATGCCTCCCAGGGCGCGGCCCCGCTGCCGACCAGCACCTGGGCAGCCGAGTGCAAGACTGCGGTTCCCGCCTCGCCGGGCGGCACTAGGGCCTCCTGGTGCCGCGCGATGAAGCCTGTATCGATTCGGCCGAAGAGAAACTCGGGATGGTCCAGGGCCCGGGCCAGGAACGCAGCATTGGTTTTCACCGGCCACACTTCGACACTTCGGCACGCCCTTGCCAAGCGCTTGGCCGCCGCCCGACGACTGCCCGAGTGCACGATGAGCTTGGCGATCATCGGATCGTAGTGCGGTGTAACCTCGTCGCCCTCTTCAACCCCAGAGTCTACGCGTATGTCCTGCGGCAGTCGTAGATGCGTCAGCGGCCCAATAGAGGGCAGGAAACCCGAACGTGGATTTTCGGCATAGAGACGCGCCTCTACCGCATGCCCGGAAATGCTCAGCGCATCCTGCGTCAGTGGCAGGGGCTCGCCTGCTGCCACGCGCAATTGCCACTCGACCAGGTCCTGCCCCGTAATTGCCTCGGTCACCGGATGCTCGACCTGCAGCCGCGTATTCATCTCCATGAACCAGATCCGGTCCGAACGCAGGCCCTCAGAGGCATCAGCGATGAACTCGATGGTACCCGCGCCAACATAATTGACCGATCGTGCGGCTTTGACCGCCGCCTCACAGATCACTGCGCGCGTGGTGGCATCCATCCCAGGCGCTGGTGCCTCTTCGATCACTTTCTGGTGGCGTCGCTGCAGCGAGCAATCCCGTTCGAACAGATGAACGATCCTGCCATGGGTATCGCCGAAAACCTGCACTTCGATGTGGCGTGGATTGACAATGTACTTCTCCAGCAGCACCCGGTCGTCTCCGAAGCTCGCGGCCGCTTCTCGGCGGCAGGAGGCCAGCGCCTCAGCGAAGTCGGCATGAGCGTCCACTCGGCGCATCCCCTTGCCGCCCCCGCCAGCGACGGCCTTGATCAGCACCGGATAGCCAATTCCATCGGCCTCCACCTGCAGGCGTTCCGGCGACTGGTCCTCGCCCAGATAGCCTGGCGTCACCGGCACGCCTGCCGTCATCATCAGGGCCTTGGCGGCATCTTTGAGCCCCATGGCGCGGATCGCCGCCGGCGGCGCACCGACCCACACGAGGCCGGCGTCCAGCACCAGTTGGGCGAATTCGGCATTCTCCGAGAGGAAGCCGTAGCCCGGATGGATCGCGTCGGCCCCAGTTTTGCGGGCGACCGCCAGGATTTTCTCGGGCACCAGATAGCTCTCTTGGGCCGGCGCTGGTCCGATCGCCACCGCAATGTCGGCTTCGCGCACGAAGGGCATGCCCGCATCGGCTTCGGAATGAACAGCAATGGTGCGCAGCCCCATGGTGCTGGCAGTGCGCTCAATTCGCCGGGCGATCTCGCCGCGATTTGCGATCAGCAGGGAAGAGATCATAGATCGCGCCCTCACATGCGGAACAGGCCGAAGCGCGGACGCTCGGCGATCGGGGCGTTCAGACTCGCGGAGATCGCAAGGCCGAGGACGTCGCGGGTTTGCAGTGGATCGATGATCCCGTCGTCCCAAAGCCTTGCAGTCGCGTAATAGGGATTTCCCTCGTCCTCATATTTCTGCCGGATTGGTGCCTTGAAGGCCTCCGCCTCTTCCGGCGTCCAGCGATCTGCGTCGCGATGCACGGTTGCCAGGACCGAAGCGGCCTGCTCGCCACCCATCACGCTGATGCGGCTGTTGGGCCAGGTGAAGAGGAACCTCGGTTCGTAGGCCCGGCCGCACATGCCGTAATTTCCGGCGCCGAAGCTGCCGCCGATCAACACCGTGAATTTCGGTACGCTCGCGGTGGCGACCGCGGTCACGAGCTTCGCACCGTTCTTGGCGATCCCTTCTGCCTCGTAGCGCCCCCCCACCATGAAGCCTGAAATGTTCTGCAGGAACACAAGAGGAGTGCGGCGCTGACAGGCGAGTTGGATGAAATGAGCGCCCTTCAGAGCACTTTCAGAGAACAGTACGCCATTATTGGCCAGGATCCCGACCGGCATGCCCCAGAGATGCGCGAAGCCGCACACCAAGGTCGTGCCATAAAGCGACTTGAACTCCTGAAACATGGAGCCGTCGACGATCCGGCCGATGACTTCGCGGACATCGTACTGGGTCCGCATGTCCGCCGGAACGATGCCGTAGAGATCCTGCGGATCGAGCTTAGGCGGCTGTGGCTCCGCCAGCTTGATGTCCACGGCCTTCACCTTTGTCAGCCCGGCAACGATCTCCCGGACGATGAGCAGTGCATGCTCATCGTTTTCCGCCACATGGTCCACGACGCCGGACCGACGGCCATGAATTTCCGCTCCACCGAGGTCTTCCGCTGAGATAATCTCCCCCGTCGCTGCTTTCACCAGCGGCGGCCCAGCGAGGAAGATGGTGCCCTGATTGCGGACGATGACCGTCTCGTCTGACATCGCAGGAACATATGCGCCGCCTGCGGTGGAGCTTCCCATCACGCAGGCGATCTGGGGAATGCCGTCGGCGGACATATTGGCTTGGTTGAAGAAGATGCGACCGAAGTGATCCTGATCGGGGAACACCTCCGCCTGATGCGGAAGGTTCGCGCCGCCGGAATCCACCAGATAGACGCAAGGAAGGCGGTTGACCCGGGCGATCTCCTGCGCGCGCAGATGCTTCTTGACCGTCATCGGAAAATAGGCACCGCCTTTGACCGTCGGATCGTTGCAGACGATCATCACCTCATGCCCCGACACCCGACCGATCCCGGTGATGATGCCCGCCGCGGGCGCCTCTCCGCCATAGAGATCCCAACCGGCCAGCGCGCCAACTTCGAGGAAGGGCGCGCCAGGGTCGAGAAGGCGCAGGATCCGGTCTCGCGGCAGCAGCTTGCCCCGTGACACGTGGCGATCCCGCGAGGCCTGCGAACCTCCCAGCGAGATGCGGGCGGTTCGTTCTGACAGTTCCGCGGTCAGTTGGCGGTGATGCGCCGCATTTGCCTGGAAGTCGGGTGAAGACCGACTGATGGTGGAGAGGATTTCGGTCATGATATCTGTGGTGGTCCGGGGAAGGCGTTCAGTGGGAATGCGTCTCGATGAGGGTCTTGAGGACCCTTCGGGTCGCTGCAATGTCGGCCGCTGGGATCTGCCTGAAGGTCTCCTTCTCGATTTCCCAAGAAAATTGGATGACCGCGTTGATCCTCTCGGTCCCCTCGGCAGTGAGTTCGAGGCGGCCCAGGGAATCTGTCGTCACCAGCCCTCGCGCCCGCAACTGGCGGAAGACGCTCTGACCCGCATTCATGCCCAGCAGCATTTCCGGCAGCAACTGATCCAGGGTCCGACCCGGCATGGTCTTCACCGCCCGCAGCAGGATCGATTCCTGCAGCGAGACGCCGCCGCGCCGCCGTGCCGTCTCCATCACATTGACCATGGCCCCATAGGCCTTGATGAACAGGCTCGTGGTGAGCCGGTCTGCCACCGATTGGCCTGCCCCTTCCACATCCATGCCGTCAAGCGACTCGCTCTGAGGATAATCCGCTACGATCGCATAGCGACCCTGAGCGAACAGCAGGGGCTGACGGTCATATCGGCAATAGCGTTCCACCAGGCCGATGATGATCAGATGGTCGCCGCCATCGACCACCGTAGTCTTGCGGCATTCAAAGCTGGCTACCGCCCCGTCAAGCACCGGCACCCCCTCGACGCCAGGCGTCCAGGCAACCCCGTTGAATTTGTCCGGCCCCGATTTTGCGAAGATCTTCGACAGCTCGATCTGGTCGTCGGCAAGAATATTAACAGTGAAGAAATGCGACGCCTCGAACAAGGGAAAGCTTTGGCTGTGGCGCTTGATCGACCACAGGATGAGCGGCGGTTCGAGCGACACCGAGGAGAATGAGTTTGATGTCATCGCGGCGAGTGTATCCCCCACCCTCGTAGCGATGACCGTAACTCCGGTTGCGAATTGTCCCAGGCACCGGCGAAACGCCGCCGGATCGCTGGTTGGATAGCCAGCCTCGATCGGTGTGTCCATGCGGGGATCGTCCTCGTGATGGGCTGCTCGGTTCACGCCGTGCGTCCCAGTCGGCGCTCTTCGAAATGCGGCATAACCTCAGCCGCAAAAGCCCGCAGCATGTTCCGCGACCCGCTGAGATTGAGCAGCAGGATGGAATCGATCCCACCCGCCTGCAGCTTTCGAACCTTCGCGACGATGTCCGCCGGCGTTCCGATCAGCGCTGCATTCTCCAACATCTTGCGGTTCTCGGCGAGCGTCGACGGCAGAACGATGCTCTTCTTAACCTTGGCGCCTGCGAGGCTGCCTGCGGTGATCAGGAACTTGCCCAGAATATCGTACCCCTCTTCGACTTCCTCCGGCGTCTCACAGACATGCACCGCCCGCAGCAGCCCAACTGATTCCAGGCGGCGTGGATGGCCTGACTCGGCAAGCGACTCGCGATAGAGCTTCGTGAGAGCGATCACTTCATCGAAGGCGACCTGGAGCGCCATCAGCAGGTTCATCCCCTGCTCGCCCGCCCTCTTCACCGAAGCAGCGCTGCTCGCGCCCACCCATAGCGGCGGGTGCGGCTGCTGTGCCGGGGACGGCTCGACGATGATGTCCTCGTAGTGCCAGCGTTTGCCGTGATGCGAGAACCGTTCCTTAGACGTCCACGCGCGCAGGATGATTTCCAGCGCCTCTTCGTAGCGCTCATGCGCTTCGGCGATGTCCATGCAGAATCCGTCGAACTCCGTCTCGCGATAGCCTTTTCCGACGCCGAAGTCGAAGCGGCCGTTAGACAGCACATCGAGTGTCGCTGCCTGCTCGGCTAGCAGCACTGGATTGTGCCAGGGCAACACCGTTACCGCCGTGCCGAGGCGGATCGTCTTGGTTATCCCTGCAAGATAGGTCAGCAAGCTGATGGATGCCGAGATTTGGTTGATCCCGGTGAAGTGGTGCTCCGCCAGGAATACGCTCGAGAAGCCCAGCCTCTCAGCCTCGCAAACATAGTCGATGAACTCGCGATAGGCTTGGCTGTCATTGGCGCCGGCCTCATGGTCCACCGACGTCCTCGCTGTCCCGAACAAGCCGAATTTCATCCGCAAATCTCCATTCTGACAAAGGAGGCTGGCCGGATCGGCCAACGCTGATCAGTCTTCGTCCCTGAATTCCGCTGACCAGTGCAGCACGGCCTTTTCGACCAGACGCACGGAATAGACCAGTGCCAGGCCGACCACGCTCAACACCGTGATCGCCGCGAACATGTCTGTGGCATTCAGCGCCGCGAGCGCTGAGATCATGATATAGCCCATTCCCGTCGCGCTCCCGACGAACTCCGAGAGCACCACGCCCACGAGCGCGAAGCTCACAGCATTGGGCAACGCCGCAAAGGTCCAGGCTGCGGCGTAAGGCACCCTCACGCGCCAGAGGATCTGGTGGGAGCTGCCACCAAGGGTCCGACAGAAATCGAGCAGCTCACGCTGCACGCTGAGGCTTCCTTTATAGGTGTTGAAGAACAGTAGGAAGAACACGACGAACCAGGCCGTCACCACCTTGGAGGCGATCCCCAACCCGAAGATCATCGTGATCAGCGGCACAAAAGCGATGCGCGGCATTGAGTTCAAGGTCACGATGAACGGATTGAGCACCCGCGCCAGGAATTTGTTCTGCGCCAGCGCTAACCCGACCACGAAGCCGCTCCCCGCCCCGACAAACAGTCCCAGGAAGGTCGCCGACAGGGTGCTCCAGAGATTGGGCCAGATCGAATAGGGGCCGGGCACCATCCACTCACCGATACGCGCGATGATCTTGGATGGCTGACTGATGAAAAAGGGATCATAGATCGTGTTCTCCGCAAACCACGGAATGCGCGTCAGGAATTCCCAGGCGCCGAGGACGACGGCGAGGATCCCGATCTGGCAGAGCACGACCTGCATCGATTGGCGTCGGCTTCTGCGCCGCACCGCCTGCAGATATTCGGCGTGGCTGGGCACGACACCGCTGTCGCTCCGGCTGATGTCGATCGCCACCATGGCCCTACTCGCTCGCCTGAAACTGCTGGCCGAGAACGGTCCAGATCCGATTGAAGTGCTGGGTAAACAACTCGCTCTGCCGCACCGTGAACACGTCGCGCGGATGAGGGATGTCGATGCACTCGTCGAGGAGGATCCGGCTGGGCGGCGACGACAGCACGATCACTCGGTCGGAGAGGGTGATCGCTTCGTCCAGGTCGTGCGTGACCATGACGACTGTCTGGTTGAGCTTCCGCCAGATCTCGATGAGCTCGCGATGCAGATGGGTCTTGGTATGCGTGTCGAGCGCGCCGAAAGGCTCGTCCAGCAGCAGAATCTCCGGATCATTCGCAAGCCCCATGAGCAGGGCAACCCGACGGCGCATGCCCCCGGAAAGCTGATGTGGATAGGCATCGGCGAAATCGCTGAGATGGGCCATCTCCAGCAGCGCATCGATTTTGGCTTTCGCGATCTTGCGGTCGACACCGTTGAAGGCGGGACCCAGCCCGACATTCTTGCGGACCGTATACCAGGGCAGCACCGTGTCCTTCTGGAAGATATAGCCGAGCCGCGTCTTCCCCCGGCCTGTGTCAAGCAGCGAGATCTCGCCCTTCGTCGCCTGGGTGAAACCGGCGATGATGTGCAAGAACGTGCTCTTCCCGCATCCCGAGGGACCGACGATCGACACGAATTCGCCCTTGCCGATTGTCGTCGTGATGTCCCCAATGGCCCAGGTCTCACTCGTTTTTGAATAATAGACCTTGCCCACGCCCTTCGCTTCGATCATCGGCTCCGGGCGAGGCTGCGCGGCGACCCTGGACTCGCAGGGTTCATGCTCGACGAATCGAAGCGGGGGCGAAACACTCATGTCCCTCGCGCCTTCGTCACGAAAGCCATGTCGACTTCAGTGGCATAAGGCAGCTTGGCCATATCCGCGTCGGGCATCATTCGGTCGCCACCCATAACCGTCAACACGCGCTGATAAGCCTCCGGCGAGACGACATTGTCCTTCGACCAGACCTTCTCCTTGAGCACCGAGATGGTCCGCACGAGAGTGTCCTTCTTAAACGAGCGCAGGAATTCCTCGTGGATCAGGTCGGCGACGGTCTCAGGAGAATTGGCGAAGACAAATGCATTGCCCTTCATCCATCCCGTGACGAAGGCCTGCACGGCATCTGGCCGCTTCTCAACGAAGGGCGCTAAAGTATAGATCCACTGTCCCGGCACATCGCCGCCGAGCCCCATGGCGGCAGTCCAGCCAGCGTCGTCATTGATGCTGACGATCGGTACGCCCCAGCCTTCCTTTTCTGCTTGGTCCATCATGGTCATGGTTGCCATGCTCGCATCGACCTGACCTGACTTGAGCGCTGCAAGCATCTCAGGCGTGCCGCCGATGAAACGGATCTCCACACCCTCGAGCTTGCCCTTCTCGACCATATGTGAGGCCATCAGCCAGAAGGCCGACTTTGGCCCGGAAACGCCCAGCCTCTTGCCGCTCAGATCGGAGAAGCTCTTGATTTGGCCGGACTCGAAATCCTTCCGATTGACGATGACATTTGCGTAGGGCAGCCGCCGATCGATGCTGGCGATAACCTTGGTCGGCTTGCCTGCGAGGGTGATGATGATCGGATCAAAGGAGGCCGATGCGCAGATGTCGATTTGCCCTGCAGCAAGCATTTGCCTTGCTCGAGGGCCATTCTGGCAATCCAGGAAACTGGCATTCAGCCCCGCCTCCTTGAAGAAACCTTTCTTGAGCGCGACGAAGCCGGCGGTGAACATGGCATCGAGATTGCCGATGCCGTAAACTAGGTCGCCGGCACTGGCCTGGGCCGCGATCCCGCCGGGAACGAATGCAGCTGTCGCCGCAAGACCTGCCGACCCCGAAAGAAAACGCCTGCGGTCGATCGTCCGAGAATTATTCTTGAGCATTTCACAATCCCGTCTGATGGCTCTATCGGCCGTTCAGAACAGGTTCTTGCCACACCCATTAATTGTCAAGAGAAATATAATATTGTACATATACAATAATATTTCGAAATTCAGTCGTCAAATCCCGAGATAGGCCTGCCGAACTCGGGGGTCGTTGAGCAAAGCCGAGGCCGGACCGCTGGCAGTCATTCGACCCAGGTCCAGGGCATAAGCACGATCGGCTGCGGCCAGTGCTTTGGCGGCATTTTGCTCGACCAGCAGCATGGTCACCCCTCGGGATTGGATGTCGGCGATGGCGGCGAAGATTTTCTCGACGATAATCGGTGCGATGCCGAGCGATGGTTCGTCCAGCATGAGCAGCCGCGGGTTGCCCATCAGCCCGCGGCCGATAGCCAACATCTGCTGCTCTCCTCCGCTAAGTGTCCCCGCCTGCTGATCAATGCGCTGCTCCAGGATGGGGAACAGCGCCAGGGCATGCTCGAAATCCCGTTTCACCTTCGCGTCTTGGACGCGGGCGTAGGCGCCCAAGACCAGGTTCTCGCGCACGCTCATCCGGCCGAGCACCATACGACCTTCGGGCACATGGATGATGCCTGTCCGGACGATCGCGTCCGGCTGAATCGCAAGCAGATCCTGGCCGTCGAAAATGATGCTGCCGGAGGTCGGCTTGAGGAGGCCGGATATGGTCCGTAGCAGGGTCGACTTGCCGGCGCCATTAGGGCCGATCACCGTGACCAGTTCCCCTTTGGCGATCGTGATGTCGATACCATTAATGGCGGAATTCCCGCCATAGCCGCAATGCAGCCCCTTGATTGTCAGCACGTCAATGCGCCTTTCCCAGATAGGCGGTGATTACATCCGGGTTCTTGGCGATTTCCTCAGGCGGACCTTCGGCGATCTTCTGGCCGAAATTGAGCACCACGATTTTGTGGCAGACGCTCATCACCAGCTTCATGTGGTGCTCCACCAGGACCACCGCGACACCGCTCGCGCCGATCTCCCGAATGATGTTCGTCAGCCAGTCAAGTTCCACCGGATTCATGCCAGCAGCGGGCTCGTCAAGCAGCAGAACCCGAGGACGCATGGCCATGGCGCGCGCGAGCTCCAGGCGCTTCTTTTCTCCATAAGAGAGCGCGCTTGCTGGCCAGTCAGCTCGATCAGCAAGCGAAAAGCGGGCCAGCAAATCTTCAGCCTCTACCCGCAATTGCCTCTCCTCTGAGGTCGGAATGGCACTGATTTTTGACAGGAGGGAGCGACATAATATTCCCTGGCCCGAACGCACATTGTTCCGAACCGTCTGGCTGTTGAACAACCGAAGATTCTGAAATGTTCTGGTCATGCCCGATTTGGCGATTTGGTCGGAACGATTGCGGGTGATCTCGCTCCCATTCAGCCTGATACGCCCCGCGCTGGCCGGGAGGAGTCCGGTGATGACATTTATGGTTGTCGTCTTCCCTGAGCCGTTGGGGCCAATAAGGCCAAGAATTTGCCCCGGGGAGACCGCGAAGCTTAATTCGGAAAGGGCCTTCAGGCCGCCGAATGATTTGCTGAGATTAGAAACGTCCAGCATGTTGCCTCATATGGCGCTCTGCGCGACTGATGCCTTTTCGGGCTCCTTCTGTCCCTCCCGCAACTTGGCCTCCCGGTTCTTCCTCTCGGCTAAGCGGAAGCGCAATTCGTCAACCAGCCCTCGGGGGCAGATTACGATCATGATGAGAACGGCTGCGCCATAGAAGATCATCCGGAAGTCGCCGGTAAATCGGAACGCCTCTGGCAGGAAGGTCAGGAGAATCGCCCCGAAGACCGGGCCATAGAAGCGCTCCGTTCCTCCAACCGCCACGTAGAAGATCGAGATCAATGCCAGGTGAAAACCGAAATTGTCGGCAACCACATAGGACATGTATGTGGAATAGAGTCCGCCGCCCACGCCCGCAATAAAGGCGCCCAGCACGAACATCGACACCTTTACCAGCACGATGTTCACTCCCGCGCACGAGGCGGCAGCCTCGTCTTCTCGGATGGCGTTGGTCGCGAGCCCGACGCGCGAATGCTCGATCCAGGCGAAAACTGCTACGAAAGCCGCAACCGCGATCAGGATCTGCGGCCAGGCGGTGAGGACCTCGATGCTGCGAAAACCGAGCGGGCCCGCAGGACCAAGCATCTGGCCGCCAACGTCTTTCTGGAATTCGAAATTGTTGAAGAAGACGCGCACAACCTCAGAGAAAGCGACCGTTGCCAAAGTGAGATAGATGCCGCGGATCCGCAAGCAGGGATAGCCCAGGAGAAGCCCTATGACGGCGCACACCCCCCCTGCAACGAGGAGGGCCGGAAAAAGCGAGAAATCGTAAAGCGTGGTCAGCATGCCGCCGACGAAGGCGCCGATCGACCAGAAGCCAACTTGGGCCAGAGAGAACTGTCCCACCATGAGCGTCGCGTAAACGCTGAGGGCCAGAATGATATTCAGGCCAGCCAACTCGATCATCGCGATGAGGAAATACATGCCTTTAGTCTCGCTTCGCTTCGAGCGCGCTGAACAGACCCTGCGGGCGGATGACCAGCACTGCGAACAGGATGATGAACAGGACCGCTTCCTTCATTGAGGCCGAGACCGTCCCCACGACAGTCGTTTCGATGACCCCGACCAGCAGTCCGCAGATCATGGCTCCACGGACACTGCCCAGCCCCGCCAGCACGATGATCACGAAGCCAATGAGCAGGAGGTTGGAGCCCATGAAGGGATTGACGGTGCCCATCGACACTCCGATGAGGCAACCGGCAGCTCCGGCAATTGCAGAGGCGACGGCGAAGACCACGATTTCGATACGCTTGACATTGATTCCCAGAAGCCAAGCCATGTTCGGATTTTCCTCGACGGCTCGAATGGCCATCCCAGTATGGGTGGAATGAATCCACCACTGGAGCGCTGCCATCAAGATCAGCGCGATGACGAAGATCACCACATGGACGCCGCGCACATAGAGCGGTCCGATATCGAAACCGAGATTTTCGAGCGGCGAAGGAAAGGAGGTGAATTCTGGCGAGAACCAGACCACATGGTTGCTAAGTTGGACAAAGGCTTCTTCCAGGAGAATCGCAACGGCGGCACTGGTAACGAAGGGAGCGAGAGGGGCCGCATTGCGCAGCGGTGCGAAGGCAACAGAGCGCACGACTATGCCCAGGATGCCGCCCGTTACCACCGAGGCCGCGAAAGCAAGCCCCAGGACGGCATAGCTCTCCGCCCCACCCAGGCGCAGGGAAATGGTAGCGCCCGCAAAGGCCGCCACCATGATCACCGCACCATGGGCGATGTTGAGCCGATTGAGGACGCCGAAGATGAGCGTAAAGCCGATCGCCACTAGCGAATAGGTGGCGCCGAAGAGCAAGCCGCCTAGGATGTATTCGAGATAGATCATTCTCGCCCTCGCTTGCTCCCGACGAGAGGATCAGTTGTTCGCGGCAGGATCCCACTTGACGAACTTGCCGTCCTTGATGACCAGCATGACACCCGACTTCGGCGTGTCGTGATCCGCATTGAAGGCGATTTTCTCTCCGCTGATACTGACTGTCGTCGCCTTTTCCAGCGCATCCCTCAGCTTAGCGCGATCCTCTTGCAGCGATTCCTTGGTGTTCTTGATATCGGCCTTCTCGACTGCATCCTTAAAAAGATACATCGCTTCGTGGCCGTTCACCGCGAACAGGCTGATGTCCTGTCCGTGTTTGTTATTATATTCCGTAGCGAACGCCTTGATGCCGTCCCCGGCAGGATCGTAGGAACTGGCGACCAGCATGCCTTCCATCGCCGAACCGCCGGACTTCAGCGTGTCCGCAGTCAGCTGCGAGATTCCGCCAAGGAAATACTTCGGCTTCAGCCCGCGGCGCCGCGCCTCCTTCATGAAGTTGATCGCCGGAAGGGTGTTTGCAAGCAGGTAGACCACGTCCGGATTGGCCGCCTTCAGCTCGTTGACCTGGCGAGAATAATCGGTGTCCTTTGAGACACCGTCGGTGACCGCAACCACTTCGATTCCGGCCTTTTTCAGCTCTGGAATGATGGCCTGGTCGGCGATGGACGGAAAGTAGATGTTGTCCTTCATGATGTACAAACCGACCGTTTTTACACCCTGCTTCTTCAGGGTTTCGACGATATTCGGAATGACGTAGTTTTCGCTGAAGGTATTGCGGAATCCCCATTTCGAAATCTTGCCCAGCCCGGGCGCGCCAACGGAGGAGGAATGGACGACGATGGGAGTTCCCTGCTTGTCCAACTCGTTCAGATAATTGAAGACCGCCTGGCCAGCATTGGAGACCGAGAGCCCCTTGATGAAAAGCACCTGATCGTCGAAGACCAGCTTTTTCACCAGGGACAGGGTCTGAGCCGGATCGCCGCCCGCATCATAGCCATTTTCGGTCGGCACCACTTCAATCTTCACTTGCTTACCGTCGATGGTCATGCCGCCTTTGGCATTGATCTCGTCTATGGCGATCTGCGAGGCCCAAAGAGCAGGAAGCCCGTACGGCGCGTAGGTTCCGGTCTGCGACTCCAGCAGTCCAATGCGGACCGTACCGTCATCTTGCCAAGCTTGGGCGGCGCCAATGCCGCCCAACATCACTGTTGCCGCGATGAAGGCCGGCGCGATGAACCGGACCCGGTGAGAGCCGAGCGCTGCGAAATCGAATTTCATGTTGTCCTCCCTTGTCGGTGGAACCCGCCGAGCGTTCTGTGCGCTCGCAGTGGGTAAACCGATGGCCCAAGCCGTCATTAACGTTGCCGAACAGCCCCACTATTGTCAATGCGAAAGTCTTATTGTCACAAGACAATAAAGGGGCGAGATCCGAAGCTGCGCCCAGAGTTTGATGTCGATGAACGCCCTCATCTCTTCAGAGTTGACCCATCTCCGTCAGCACTTCCTCTGCAGCCTTGTAGCTCTCGACCGCTGCCGGGAGGCCGCAATAGAGGATGCATTGGTAGAGCACCTCCTGGATCTCATCGACCGTGCAGCCATTGTTGATCGCCGAGCGCACATGAAACTTGAATTCGGTGATGCGGTTCAGCGCCGTCAGCGTCGCTAGGAGCAACAGGCTCCGGGTCTTGCGCTCCAGTCCGGGGCGGTCCCAGACGTCGCCGAAGCAGTTCTCCTCGGAGAAGACCCGTATCGGTGTGTTGAACGGGCTATAGCTTTTTTCGCGGCGCTCGAAATATTCCTTACCGAGCACTTCCGACATGATCTTGCGGCCGGTTTCTCTTTTTTTATTCACTTCCTGTCTCCCTATGGACCTGATGATTTAAAGTCAGGATTGCGGGCGCAGGGTCATCAAGGCATCGGCTGCGACGACACCCCGTCCCTCGGGCCGTACGATGACCGGATTGATCTCGATCTCCTCGATAACGGCGGCATGCTCGGCAAAAAAGCGCGAGAGGTTCACCACGAGTTCGGTAAGCGCGGCAATGTCTCCCGCCGGTCGCCCCCGCACTCCTCTAAGGAGTTTGGCGGCCTTCTGCATGGTGATGGCCCGCAGCGCAGTGTCATGGTCTAGGGGGGCGAGCCTTACCTTCTGATCGTCGAACAACTCGACGAAGATCCCGCCTGCACCAATAACCACGATGGGTCCGAAGGTGGCGTCATGCCGGCAGCCGACGATCCATTCGGCGACCCCATCTCCGATCATCTCTTCGATCAGAAGGACGCCTTCGCTGTCCTTCGCCGTCATGGTCGCCCCGGCGGCCCTTGCGTCCTCAGCCGCGACATTCAATTTGACCAGACCATGCTCGGTCTTATGCGGAAAGCGGTCCGAGGCGAGCTTCACCACACATCGGCCCTCCTTCGGGTCCCGTTCTGGAACGGGGACTAGGGCGGCACTGAGCAGTGCCTTTGTATCGGCTTCATGCACAACGTGGCGCCCCGCTCTCGCCCAGGACGCGAGTGTTTCGCGCGCCATTACATAACCCCCGAGAAGCGCGCAATCGCCTTCAAACCAGTGAGTGCCCTTATCGGCGCATCGAATACTGGAAAGGATCGTGCATGGAATGCAGCCAGTGGTGCGGGACTTAAACTCTCCGGCGCCGTCCAGACCACGAGCAAAGGCTTGTCGGTCGCTGCAGCGGCATCCATTACCACATGAGCAAATTCCTCATGCTTGGCGAAAGTAATGATGACGATGACGGCATCGATCCCCTCATCTGCCAATGTGAGCTCAATGACGTTCTTGAACATGCCCGGGCTCGACAGCGCGGCGCCGGTGAGGTCCACCGGGTTTCGCGTAGCGGCGAAATAGGGAAGTGACTTGCGGATCTCCTGCTGCAAACCATCTGCGAAGCGGGGGACCTCGAAGCCGCCGGCCTCGAACACATCGCTTGCTTCGACAGCAAGCCCGCCGGCGATAGAGATAATCCCCACATTGCGGCCTCCCAGGGTCTTTCCCAAAGAGAGAGCGGCACCGGCATCTATTGCCGCTGTGAGGTCAGGCGCCCGTACAATGGACAACTCCTCGAACACACCGTCCACCACCTTATCGTCGCCGGCAATGGCTCCGGTGTGGGTGCCTACGGCCTCGGCGGCTGCCCTTCCGCGGCCTGGTTTTTCGATGACAATTCCCTTGCGGCCCCTCAAGCGCCGCGCGACTTCGACGAAGCGATCCGCGTCTCGGATCTGCTCGAGATAGCACACGATAGTGTTGGCACCTTCGTCTTCGGCCAGCCACTCCAGCGCATCGGTGCAAGTGATGTCGGTTTCGTTCCCTGTGCTGATCAGCGTCCTAATTCCTACTCCCATGCGGTTGAGGCGATGGGCGATGGCCCCCGAAACAGCTCCAGATTGCGCCACGATGGCAATCGACCCAGGCTTGAGGCCAAGCGTCATCAGACTGAAGGTCACGAAGGTCTTGGTGGACGGCACCACATACCCTTCGCAGTTCGGGCCGAGCAGTCGATAGGGCGCAGTTCTGAGGGCCTCGACCAACTGCTCCTGCAGAACACGACCGGGCTCGCCCGCTTCGGCGAAACCGGAGGTGATCGCCGCGACCAGCTTGATCTCCTTTACAGCGCAGTCGTTTAAACTCGCGATCAAATGCTCGGACGGCACGATGACCACGGCCACTTCGACCGGGCCCTCTATATCGGTGAGCCTGGCATAGCAGCGGTGCCCCAAGACTTCGTCGGCAGACTTGTTGACTGGATAGACCTGTCCCTCGAAGCCGGACTCGACCAGCATCTTGAGCACGAGATGGCCCAACTTCCGCGGATCAGTGGATGCGCCAATGATCGCAACGCTCTTTGCATGGAAGGCAGCCTGCAGCGCATTGGCAGCAAGCGGTCTGGTGTTTGCCGACGGAATCGGGTTGAGGCCTGCGCCGTGCATTACGCTACCGTTCTCTGCAGCGCTGCCGCCGCATCCTGATTGCGCAAAGCTTGCCGATTGACCTTGCCCGACGGCGTTTTTGGCAGCTCGTTCACAAATTCGATGATCCGGGGAAACTCGTGCTGCGCCAGCCTGTTCCGGGTGAACGTCTGCAGGTCTTCGGCGAGCTTTGGACCCCTGGCGCCACCGGTCACCACGAAGGCTTTGACCACCTGGCCGCGTAACTCGTCGGGCACCCCGATCACGGCCGCCTCAGCCACGGAATCGTGCTTTAGGAGGGTGTCCTCTATCTCCTTTGCGCTCATGGTCCATCCGGCGGAGATGATGACATCGTCCGCCCGCCCACCATGGTAGAAATAGCCCTCCTTGTCGGTCCAACCGAGATCTTTGGTGCGGACCCACTCGCCACCACGTTCGACGACCAGTTCGCCAATGGCATGCGGGGCGCAGACATTACCGTTTGCGTCATGCACTTCGACCTTCACCCCCGGCACCGCCTTTCCGAGAGAGCGCGGCTTCACTTGAATATCCTTGGCGCCCGGATAGTTTACCAAAATGACGCCGACTTCAGTGGTTCCATACATGCTGCAAGCACGCTGACCGAAGGTTTCGATAATGAAGTCCTCGGTCGCTGTGTCTGTGGGTTCACCCGTATAAGTCAACTTTTCGATGTAGTACTTGTGGTTCCCGGCCTGACCGCTGTTCTTCATCAGTCGGTAATGGGTGGCGGCCGCTGAAAGATTAGTGATGCGATGATCCTCTAATGCTCTCAGCAACCTCGCGGCATCGAAAGGCCCAGACCAAGCCCAGATCTTCACGCCGAGTGCCAGCGGAGCAAGAGTGCCGTGCCAGAGGCCGTGCCCCCAGGCGGGAGAGGAAGGACAGAGAAAGCGATCCTCGGGCCGGATTCCTGTGCCGTAGAGTGCCGCGACCATGACCGTGACCACAGCCTTATGCCGGTGCTTTACTGCATCAGGTAGCTCACGCGTGGTCCCCGACGTGTACTGAAACATCGCCATGTCATTGCCGGAGGTCTCAGCCTCGAACTGATCACTCTCAGTCTCAACCTCGGCTAGAAACGCCTCGTCGGCGACGATAACTTCTGTCGCACCGAAGCCATGGGCGATCCCGGCCTTCGCCGGGTCGACGATCAGCACCTTTGGCTTGCAATCATCGACACGGAGCGCCAAGCCGTCTCGCCCGAAAAGTGTATAGAGCGGCACCGCGACAGCACCCGCCTTCATGGCTCCGAACAAGCTAAAATAGAAGGGGAGCGAGGGATCCAGCATGATCGCCACTCGGTCGCCCTTCTCGCACCCCTTGCGCACGAGGAAATTGGCGAAACGATTCGACCATCGGCTGACATCCTCGATAGCCAGCAGGATTTCCGGACCCTCCTTCCGCAGGATGGTGATGGTAACGTCCTTCCCCACGTGACGATCGACGCATTCTGTGGCGATATTCAGTCGCTCTTCATCACCGTCGAGAAGCGCCCATAAGTGCTCGCGGGAAAATTGGGACTGCGCATCTTGGTAAGAAGCGAAATCTGTCAGCTTCGGCATGGAGGGGCCTCCTCGGGACGATCTTTCTCCTCCCCGACGAGAGCCTGCGGCTGAGGGAGAGCGGCAATTGTCACTCCGCAACGAGCGGAAGAAGGAAATCTGATGCCAAATCGATATTGATCAGAAAGGATATTGTCAATATGCATATTAAATTGTATATGTACAATAAATGCATGAGGGAGCTATGCCGGATACAGCCGCTGGAAAGCCTAAAGTCATTCGTCCCGTCCCTGCTGTGTCGCGGGCGATCGCAGTGCTCAGATACCTAGCGAAGACTGATCAGCCGCAAGGCGTCGTACAACTCGCCAAGGCGCTTGAGATAATCCCAAGCACGTGCCTCCATATTCTGCGTGTCCTTGACAGTGAGGGGCTCGTCTCCTTCGACCCCGTGACGAAGAAATATCAGCTGGCGGCCGGCGTGCTCGCCCTGGCGAACGATTTCGTCAGCAAGAACTCCTTGGTCCAGGTTGTCCGCCCGCATCTCGAGGAGGTCTCGCGCCGTCATCGCTGCACCGCCGTCGCTGTCGAGCCCAGTGGTAACAATCATTTCATTGTTATCGCCACCACTGACCTCAATCCCGGCCTGTCTGTTCGCGTGACAGTCGGCACCCGCGTCCCTGCGTTGCTTAGCGCCACCGGCCGCTGCCTCGCTGCCTATGGCAATTGGTCGAAGGATGAGCTGCGCAAAAAATTCGCAGGCCTCCGTTGGCAGAACCCGCCAACATTCGAAACTTGGTACCAAGAAGTCGAGCACACTCGCGAAGTCGGCTACGCCGTCGACCGCGACAACTATATCCTGGGCTTTACCATCGTCGCCGCACCGATTCTGCAGGACCCGGAGGCAAGCAAGGGACTTATCGGCGCCATCGTCGCCCTGGGTCTGTCGGGTCAGTTGGTGGATGACCGGCTAGAAAGCCTTGCGCTAGATTTGCAGCGGGCCACGAAGCGCGTGACCGCTCAGCTCGGCCACGCTTCCTCAAGTAGTCGCTAGACGCCGGTCCTTCAGCTTGCATAGGCGTCGGCGTAACTTCCACCCAGGCTCATGATCGTCGAGCGCGTCTCCAGATAGGCATCCAACGCCTCTGGACCATTCTCCCGTCCAAGGCCGCTGACTTTGAAGCCACCATAGGGGATGTTCCAACGCAAATAACGATAGGTGTTCACCCATACGGTCCCAGCCTGGATCTGGTTCGCGACCCGGTGCGCCCGACCAACATTCTGTGACCAGATACCAGCAGTGAGCCCGTACTGCGTGCCGTTGGCGATGGCGACCGCATCCTCTTCAGTCTTGAACGGGATGACTGAGCAGACTGGGCCGAAGATCTCCTCCTGGGCGATCCGCATGTCATTGTTCACATCGCTGAAGACCGTCGGTTCGACGAAATAGCCGCCCCGGAATTCGTCGCCCCCCAACCGCTTGCCACCCGCTACCAGCTTGGCCCCTTCGTCCCGGCCGATGGCAACATATCGGAGCGTTTTTTCCAATTGCTGTGCGCTGGCTTGCGGACCCATCTGGGTTCCCTCCTCAAGCGGCATCCCGACCTTGACGCGTCCGGCTCGGCGTCCGAGTTCCTCCACCACCTGCCGGTAGATGGGCTCATGCACCAGAAGTCGCGATCCGAGCGCGCAGCTCTGGCCGCAAGCCATGAAGGCCGCGTGCGTTGCGGCATTCATGGCGGAGGGAATGTCCGCATCGTCGAAGATGATATGCGGTGACTTTCCGCCATTCTCGAAAGACAGCCGCTTGAGCGTGCCGGCCGCGCTTTTCATGATCGCCTGCGCCGTGCGATGGTCACCCGTGAAGGAGATCTTGTGAACATCGGGATGGGCCACGAGATGCGCCCCGTTGGTCTTGCCGTGTCCTGGCACGACATTCAGGACCCCTTTCGGAAGTCCAGCGGCCTCGGCAATCTTTGCCATGACCAATGCCGTGACCGAGGTGGTTTCCGCAGGTTTGAGCACCACCGTACATCCTGCCGCGAGCGCCGGCCCGATTTTCCAGGCTGAGAGAAGCAACGGCGCGTTCCATGGCACGATGGCTCCGACCACGCCAACGGGCACGCGTGTCGTGTAGACGTGCATACTGGGATCGACGGGAATCATGCGTCCGTCGATCTTGTCTGCCAGGCCTGCGTAGTAATGGTACCATTGGCTGTGCGCGCCGATATCAGGTCGCGTTTCCCGGATCGGGCGTCCGTTGTCGCGAGATTCGAGCGTCGCAAGTTCACTCGTATGCTGCTCGTAGAGAGAGGCGAAGCGGCGCAGAATCCCCGCTCGTTCGTAGACGCTCATCCGAGACCAGGGTCCGCGCAGAGCCTCATTGGCGGCAGCCACCGCTCGGTCCACATCCGCCGTGCCGCCGAACTGAACCTTCGCCCAAGGGACTCCGGTCGATGGATCGATGGAGTCCACCATCTCTCCATCTAATGATGCGACCCATTCGCCGCCGATAAAGAGCTTGTCGTGCAGCCTGAGCTGTTCGTTCATGGCATCCTCCCATTCGCAACGGCAATGGGCGCCCACCCTCGCCGCGCTTATTGATGGCTGTAGAGCTTGAGACCTGCGACCGGCAGCTCTGCCCGCAGGATCGACCCCGTCTGCGATTCGATGATGTAGAGATGCTTGTTCTCCGGCCCGCCAAACGCAAGATTGGTGGTGTAGAGCCCGCCGGTGGGTGACAGAATCCGAAACAAGGGTTCGCCGAGCCGCCCGAAGACGCAGACCTGGCCGGCCCCCACATGGGCGACCGCGATCCCGCCATCCTGCATCACCGCCATTCCATCCGGCCCGACCCCGCCCGAGAGCTGAACATAGGTGCCGACTTTTGTGACGTTGCCATCAGCCAGCAGCGGAACCCGCCAGACTGCATTGGCGCGGGTCACGCAAAGATAGAGAATCTGTTCGCTCGGATTGAGCGCAAGCCCGTTCGGGCTGGGAGCGAAGTCGACGATCTTTGACAACTGGCCATTGGCTCGGCGTCGGTACACCCTGCCCGAGGGATCCTGCAGGCCGGTCTGGCCCTGATCGGTGAAGTAGAGATCACCATTGCTGGCAAAGATCATGTCGTTGCAGCCGCGGAAGCCTTCGATATGGTAGTGCGAAATAAAGGGTTCGATATGACCCGAGCCGGGGTCCAGCCGCATGATTCCGTTTTTCTGGTCCGCGATGTAGATCATCCCGTTCTTATGGATCTTGAGCCCATTCGGCCAGCCGTCATACTCGACCACCAGGCTCCACTCTCCCGCCGGCGTGATCTTGAAGACGCGACCGAAAGGGATGTCGACTACGTAGAGATTGCCCTCTCGGTCGAAGGATGGTCCCTCGAGAAATGAGCTAATCTTCATGCCATGGAGATTGACTTCGGCCCATTCGATGCTTGTGCCGGATCTGTCGAACTTCTCCGGGACTCTTGTGAAAACCTCGGCTTCGATGACTTGCGCAGGCGGATACATGAAGTGTCCCGAAGTTTGCTGATGGGATCAGGCGGCGGCATTTGCCTTAGACGGGGGTCTGGCGATCTCCGCGCCCGCCTGGCGTTCGAAGAAATGAACCGTCCGGTTGACATCGGCGGTGGCGCCGATCTCCTTGACGATCGCCTTGTAGTATTCCTGAACCATGCCGCCCAGAAAGAGCGGCACGTCCGAGCCGATCGCCAGTTGGTTCGCGAGCTTGACATCCTTCAGCATCAGGCCGAGGGCAAAACCCTGGTCAAGATTGTCGCCAGACAGGATATGGCGTGGGAAGGTGACTTCCAGCGTATAGGAGCGTCCCGAGCCCTTGTTGAGGACTTCGACCGCCTTCTCGGGGGGCAGACCGTTTCGGGCAGCCAGCCCGATCACTTCGAAGGCAAGCAGCCGCTGGCTTGCCGCCATGAGATTGTTGCAGGTCTTGGCCACGTGACCGTTTCCACTGCCGCCACAATGCAGAACATTGACGCTGATCTTCTTCAGGATCGGCTCGATCTTCGCAAACTGCGCGTCGCTGGCGCCAACCATGATCGCTATCTTGCCCGCTTCCGCCCATTGTGGACCGCCGCTGACCGGCGCATCCACAAGCTCGATGCCATGGGGCTCCAGCTCTTGCGCCATCTCCCGTGTGGCAATGGCATCACCCGTAGTCTGGTCGACGATCATCGATCCCCGCTTCAGACCGGTGACCAGACCATCCTTGCCAAAGATGACGTCACGGACCTGGGCTGAAGTCTGCAGGCAGGTGAACACCACATCACAAGCTTCCGCCAGTGCCTTGGCGCTCTTGTAGGCAGTTGCACCATCGGCCACGAAAGTCGCTACCGCTTTGGGATTGAGATCGAACACGGCAATCGGCTGGTCGAGATGCAGCCGTCGCGCAAGCGCGCCGCCCATATTGCCAATACCGACATAACCAATGGTCATCATCTCCTCCTGGAAATTTGGTTTCCTATGTCTCCGGGCCCCACAAAGCGGCGCCCGCATTGACCAGCCGCAGCAGCCAAGGGCGGTATTCGGTCAAAGTTGACACCACCATCATTCGTTGTCAATACGCTCACTATATTGTCTATATGCAACAATTTTGAATGGCGGGCGCGGCTTGTGATCTCGCATCCGGCATGTCCCTCAAGTCAATACCCATAAGAGCTTCGCGCCCAGTCAACTCGAGCATGCCAATGAAGGCTATCCAAAACCATCCCTGATCTCATTGATGTTATTGTATATGGACAATAAACATAGCGCATTGACAATTAATATGAGTTAGCGATAGTCGATCTGACATCGCCGTCTCCTTAGCCCCGGCTCAACGCCGGGCGAGCACGGCACTAAGAGCCGCACGGAGGGCGCCATGAATCAGGAAACCCATAACTTCCCGAAGATTACGGAAGGCGCTCTCGCCGACCTCCGGGGCCGGATCGGCAAACGGATCGAGGATACCCTTGAGCCCTGGTGCTATGAGGCGACGCGCGACAACATCCGCCACTACGCGCACGGCATGGGCGACGACAATCCACTCTGGTGTGATCCTGAATATGCAGCTCAAACGCGTTATCGTGGGCTGATCGCACCACCGAGCTTCTTGTTCGCTTGCAGCCGCATCATCTCTGGATATGTCGGCGGCCTACCGGGCGTCCATGCAATGTGGTCGGGTGCGGATTGGACTTGGCATAAGCCGGTCTACCGCAATGACAGTTTCACGACCGAGGCTTGGCTGAAGGATCTGGTTGAACACGAGACCCGTTTTGCAGGTCGCGCCATCCAGCAGATCTACCATGTGAACTTTTTCAACCAGCGGGGGGAGCTTGTCGCCGAGGCCGAAAGTTGGTGTTTTCGCACCGATCGCAATCTCGCCCGTGAGAAGGGTACGAAATACACTGAAGCGAAGGCCAAGGCCCCGAAATACTATTCCGACAGCGAGTTGGAGGAGATCTTCGACCTCTATGAGCGGGAAGAGATCCGCGGATCCACTCCGCGCTACTGGGATGACGTCAACATAGGCGACAAGCTTCCGCGGATGGTGAAGGGACCAATGACGGTGTCCGGTTTCATCGCTTACGCGCAGGGCTGGGGCGGCCTCTATGTGCGCGCGAACAAACTCAACTGGAAGCAGATCAAAAAACACCCTGGCCTTGGGATCAAGAACCGCTTTGGCGTACCCGACTGTCCGGAGCGCGTCCATTGGGAGGCGGAACTCGCCCTCGCCGTGGGCGCACCCGGCGCCTATGATTATGGACCCGAGCGCTGCTCCTGGTTAACCCACCACGTCACCAACTGGATGGGCGACGATGGTTTCCTGCGGCAGGCGAAGTGCCAGATTCGCCGCCACAATCCTGAGGGCGATACCATTTTCATCGACAGCAGCGTTACGCGGAAGTTCGATGAGGCCGGCCGCAAATTGGTGGAGATAACCCAAGAAGCGCTAACGCAGGATGGCGAACTATCCGCCCGTGGATCAGCTGTCGTGGAACTTCCAAGTCGGTGATTATAAGGTCGTTCTCTTGACTGAAATCACAAACAAACCCGAATGCCGATCGAGCTTGAGCCCAACACGCCGTTCCTCTCCAGCCTCCTGCACAAAGGAGATCGCGTCGTATGGGCTCAGGGCACGGCAGAACCAACCTCTTTGTCCCAGGCGTTGATAACCGAAGCTCCCGAATTAGGCGGAGTTTCAGCTTTTGTAGGTACGTGCTTCTCCTCTACCCTGGAGAGAGCGGGATCGGATCATGTCAGCTTCTCAAGCTTTGGCGCGGTAGGTTCCCTGCGCAAACTTGCCGCTCGCGGCCGGCTCGATATCATACCTTGCCATGCCTCTCAGGTCGGATCCTACATCCGCGACGGCCTGATCGGCTGTGACGTGGCGTTCATTCAATTGAGCGAGCCGGGTCCAGATGGACGTCACAGCCTTGGACTTGTTAATGACTACATTCGCGATGCAATGGCGGTAGCCCGGATTGTCATTGCGGAAATTAACGACCAGGTCCCGTGGACCTATGGCAATGCGCTCGCCAAAGAGGACGGCATAGACGCTATCCTCCGCGTATCGCGGCCGCCTATCGAGGTCCCAGGCGGAAAACCTAATGAGATCGATGCGGCAATTGGCCGTCACACGGCCGCATTCATCGAAGATGGCGCCACGTTGCAGCTCGGCGTCGGCTCGCTGCCGGATGCGGTGCTTGGCGCCCTGAGCGATCGGCGTGATCTTGCCATCCACAGCGGGGTGATCGGCGATGCCGTCATAGATCTGGTGGAACGCGGTGTCATCACCAACGGGCTCAAACCAATTGATACGGGGATCTCGACCACAGGCACCGTTTTCGGCACGTCGCGTCTGTATCGCTTCATTGATCGCAATCCGGCGTTTGCAGTGATGCCCAGCTCCTATCTCTACGCGGATTCGACGCTCGCTCGCCTACCGCAACTGGTGTCGATCAATTCAGCCTTAGAAGTTGACCTCACAGGACAGGTTGGAGCTGAACACACGGCGGAAGGCTTCGTAGGCACGATTGGCGGTCAACCGGACTTTGTCCGCGCGGCCCAACGCTCATCGCGCGGTCACTCGATTATCGCGATGCGCTCGACGGCGGGTGGCGGCACGCTGAGTCGGATCACACACCGCCTCAGCGGCAGCGTTACAACCCATCGCGCGGACGTAGACATCGTGATTACGGAATTTGGCGTCGCCGAGCTGAAGGGCCAAACAATTGCAGAGCGGGCGCGGCGGCTTATCGCTATCGCACACCCGGATTTTCATGAGACCCTCGACCGCGAAACTCACCGACTGCTGTCGCGGCGATATTGAGGTAGCCCCGCCAGAATTCTACCCATGAGCGCCTGGCGGTGTGATTGTGGCGCCGGAGAGCCGCTCGAATAGCTTCACCCCGAGATTGACCTCGCCATCCCTGCCGAATTCATTGGCCAAGTCGCGGTAGAGCGCCAGCACCGTTGAGCCAAAGAACATCGGCACGTCCGAGGCGGCCGCCAGATCCTGCGCCAGTCGCACGTCCTTGTGCATAAGGCCAAGGGTAAAACCCTGAGCAAGCTCGCCCGTGAGGATATGCTTAGGAAACGTGTGCTCGAGCATGAAGTTGCGGCCGGAGCTCTTGACCATGACCTCCCAGGTCTTTTGGGGCGTGGCGCCGTTCTTGACCGCCAGGCACATCACTTCGAAGGTCAGCAGCCTTTGTGCCGCGTTGAGCAGGTTGTTCGCAAGCTTGATGACCTGACCAGTCCCGAGAACACCGGTATGGACCACGTTGGAGCTGATCATCCTGAGAACCGGCTCTGCGCGCGCGAATTGGACCTCGGTACCGCCGACCATGATTGCAATCGTGCCTGCCGCAGCACCGGGAGGACCGCCGCTCACCGGACCATCAATCAATTCGATCCCGTCAGTCTCGAGTTCCTTGGCCATCTGGCGCGTCGCATTCGCATCGCCCGTCGTCTGGTCGATGATCATGGTGCCACGCGCTAGGCCCTCGCGCAGTCCATCCTTGCCAAAGATAACTTCACGAACCTGCTCCGAAGTCTGCAGCGACAGGAGAACGATGTCGCTCTTTTCGCCAACTTCCCTGTTACTTTGGCAAGCCGTCGCCCCGAGTCTGGTTAGGGCCTCGATATTGGCGGCACGAAGGTCGAAAACGAACAAGGGTTGCGACAACTGCAGCCTTGCGGCAAGGGCGCCACCCATGTGGCCGAGGCCGATATATCCGACTTTCATTGCATCCTCCCAGACAGAGTGCTTCCGCAACTTCTGCCGCGACGATAAGAAGGATGATCTGTGTTGTAAACACACAACGAGAATTGCCCTCGTACAATAGATCTCAAATCGGCAGAGCTTATCAAGTTATTGTACATGTACAATTTCAATGGTGTATTTACAATTTTTAGGGTCGCTGGGACTATGGGTCAATTGGGACCGAATGCCCTGCCCCGCCGCTTCGGGGAACGACGAGAACCCAGGAGGATAAAAGTGAAGATCGGAATCCTGCTCACATCCCATCCCGATGCGGCGACAGAGCCTTATCCACACCAGACTGTGCATGATCGCGTTACCGGCGAGGTGATGGAGGCCGAAGAAGACGGCTTTGATTCCGTCTGGATCGCGGAGCATCACTTTTCCAACACTTACGGGATCCTACCCGATCCTTTCGCCTACCTGGCGTATCTTGCAGCCAAAACGTCACGGATCAAGCTCTGTGCAGGCGTCATGGTCGTTCCGCTGCATCATCCAATGCGCATCGTCGAGAATGCCGCCTTCATCGACATCCTGAGCAAGGGGCGGTTTCAGCTGGGTCTTGGTTCCGGCTACCGGCCTTACGAATTCGACGGTCTGGGGGTGGACTACGAAGAGCGCCGCGCTATCCAGCAGGAGGCCATCCCTCTTATCCTTGATGGTTTCCACAAGAAGCGGATGATGCATCAGGGCAAGTACTTCACGATCAAGATCCCAGAAGATCGCGAGATTTTTCCCCAGCCCATCCAACGGCCGCACCCTCCGATTTATCTCGGTGCCGGCACTGATGGCTCGATCATCCAGGCGGCCCGCAATGGCTTCGGGCTGATGCAATCGTCTCTGCCCAGTGCCGAGGTGCTCGGACAGCATATTGATCTTTATCGCCGGCATATGCACGAGGCCCCCGCCCTGCTCGCTCAGAACCCTGCCTTCGGTCAGACCGACGTTGTCCGCATGGTCTATGTCGCGGAGACGGACGCCAAGGCGCGCGAAGATAGCGAGGAAGGTATTGTCCGCCACATGCGGAGCTTCCTTGTGGGCACGGGCAAATACCTAGGCGACGTGACCGAGAAGTCCGGTGCCGACGATTTCACCTATGACAAGGTCGTTCGCAATACGATCCTGCACGGATCGCCGGAGACGGTGATCCGTCAGATCGAAGACCTCGCAAAGGTCGGCGTGACTTCGATCATGATCCACTACCCGCCCTATTATGGCATGCAGAAAACTTTGAAAATGCTCCGCTTCTTCGCGAAAGAGGTCTTGCCGCACGTAAGTAACATCGGCGCCAAGGTTTCCACACCGATCCACCAAGAAAATCGGAAGATTGCGTGACCACCTCGACCAGGAGGTTGCCCCTGAACGGTCGGGTAGTCGCAACCGGCCTCCGCTTTCCTGAAGGGCCGGTCGCCCTCAGCGACGGCTCCATCCTTGTTGTCGAGATGGCTGCCGGCGATTTGACGCGGATTTCCCCCGATGGTCACAAGACCGTCGTGGCCCATGTTGGCGGCGGCCCCAACGGAGCTGCCATCGGACCCGATGGTCACATTTATGTCTGTAACAATGGTGGCTTGACCTTCATACAGGGCCCTGATGGCCGTCGTCGCCCCACGGGCGGAGCTCCTGGCCATCCGGACGGTTCGATTCAGCGCGTCGACCTGTCCACCGGCAAAGTCGAAACCATCTTGACCGAGTGCGACGGCCAGCCGCTACGTGGCCCCAATGACATCATCTTCGATGGCGCCGGTGGTTTCTGGTTCACCGACCTCGGCAAGGTTCACGAGACCGTCATTTATCGAGGAGCCGTCTACTACGCCCGCCTCGACGGCTCCCTTATCAAGCGGGCGATATTTCCGATCTTTATGCCAAACGGCGTGGGACTTTCACCGGATGGCCGGACCCTCTATGTGTCGGAGACCGATACGAGCCGGCTATGGTCGTGGCCGATCATCGGCACCGGTGAGGTCGCCAAGGATCCATGGCCATCGCCCCACGGGGGTAAGATCGTCCATGGCTTGCCTGGTTACAGCCGCTTCGATTCCCTGGCCGTTGAAGAAGCCGGAAACATCTGCATAGCAACCCTGGTGACCGGTGGTGTTGCGGTTGTCACACCAAACGGCGACCTCGCCGAATTCCATGAGGCGCCTGAACCCTACAGCACCAACATCTGCTTCGGCGGCTCCGACCTCAGAACAGCGTTCATCACTCTTTCCGGCACTGGGATCCTGTTGGCGGCTGATTGGCCCAGGCCGGGGCTCCGACTGCAGAACAGCTGAGGGGTACGAAGGAACTTCGCTAGCAGACTGCTTTCACAATCAAAAGACTGGAGGAATGTCGATGGGTCGGAAATATTTCGTCGGGGCCATGGCTGCAGCGGCCGTCTTGATGACAGCCTCCGTGGGCTTTGCACAATCGCCTCCTCTCAAGATCGGGATCCTAAACGACCAGAACGGTCCCTTCGCAGACTTGGGTGGCAAGGGCTCGGTCCTTGCTGCTCAGATGGCGGTTGAGGACTTTGGGGGGAAGGTCTTGGGCCGGGATATTGAGATCATCAGTGCCGACCACCAGAACAAGGCCGACATTGCCTCGTCCATCGCAACGAGATGGTATGATGAGGAGGGCGTCAGCGCGATCGTGGGCCTGCCCGTCTCATCCGTGGCTCTCGCTGTGCAGTTCATGGCCAAGGAGCGAAAGAAAATCAGTATCACGACGGGAGCCGGGTCCACGGCCCTCATCGGCAAGGAGTGTTCGCCGACCGGCTTTCTATGGGTTTACAACACCTACTCATTGGCGCACGGGACGGCGTTGGCGGTTACGAAGGGCGGCGGTCAAACCTGGTTCTTCATCAGTTCCGACTACACCTTCGGCAAACAGCTGGAAAAAGATGCCACTGAGGTGATCGAGGCCAATGGCGGAAAGGTTCTTGGCGCGGTCCGGCACCCAATCAACTCTAACGATTTCTCCTCATTCCTGGTCCAGGCTCAAGCCTCCAAGGCTGAGGTCATAGGTCTTGCGAATGGTGGCGCCGATACAGTGAACGCGATCAAGCAGGCCGCCGAATTCGGCATCATTGAAGGCGGTCAGAAGTTGGCCGCCATGATCCTGTTCGTGCAGGACGTCCGTAGTATGGGTCTCGACGCGGCCCAGGGCCTCGTTCTCACCTCCGGTTTTTATTGGGATCAGAACGAGCGGACGCGCGACTGGTCAGAGCGCTTCATGAAACGCAACGATGGCAAGGCTCCGAGCGAACTTCAGGCCGGCGACTATAGTGCAGTGATGCATTACCTGAAGGCGCTAGCTGCGGCGGGCAAGGATGACGGCGTCCTGGTCGCCGAGAAGATGCGGGAGATCCCCGTCGACGACTTCATGACAAAGAATTCCAAGATCCGCGCGGATGGATATTTGCAGCGGGACTTCTATCTTTTCCAGGTGAAGACACCGGCGGAGAGCAAAGGCGAGTGGGACTATTTCAAGGAGCTTAGCATGATCCCGGCCAGTGAGGCCTCGCCGCCCGTCGCCGGCTCGGAATGCGCATTGCTGAAAAACTGACAGAGCTCCTCCCTCCTAGCCCGGTGTGAACGATGGCTCAATCGGTCTACGAACAGTTCCGTGACGCGGCTCTCCAGTCACCGAATTTGCCCTTCCTTTGTTATCCGCCATCGGTGGATCGGGGCTACGTGGCCGAGGGGGGAGATTTTCTCTACGGCGAAATGCTTGGCAAAGTTGATGCAATTGCTCGGTCCTACCAGGAGGCCGGCTATCAGGCGGGACATCGCGTGGCTCTGGTGCTCGGGAACCGGCCCGAGCATTTCGTCCATCTGCTCGCGCTGAACAGTGTCGGCGTTACTGTCGTGCCGCTGAATCCTGGCTATCTCAATCACGAATTCGCATATGGAATTGACTTCGCCGACTGTGCGCTTGTCGTCGGGGCTGCGCCCCGCATGGATGATCTCTGGCTCGTTGCCGCGGGTCTTTCCACCCCCGTCCCCGTGATCGATGGCGAGCAACTGCCAGACAGGTTTCCCTCACCCGCAGCCAGAATTCAGAGCAGCGCTTCGAGCCTGGGCGACCGCGAAGCCATGATCATCTACACCTCAGGGACCACGGGTCGACCCAAAGGTTGCATCATCTCCAACGCGTCATGCCTGGCCGCCGGTGAAAGCTACAGCACCGCCGGCGGCGTCATCAATTTCGAGAAGGGTCGCGACAGGCTCTATATCCCTCTGCCCTCCTATCACATGAATGTCTCGATCTACACGCTGAACACCATGGCCCGCCTGCACAGCTGCATGGTGATGCAGGACCGCTTTCGCGCGTCCACCTGGTGGTCCGACATCGTCGTGACCCGAGCCACATGTGTCCACTATATGGGGATCATTCCGCCATTGCTGTTGAAGGCGCCGTTTAGCCAGGACGAGCGCCGTCATTCCGTGAAGTTCGGTCAGGGCGCCGGCATCGATCCCATCGTGAAAGAGGGCTTCGAGCGACGCTTCGGCTTCCCGCTCGTCGAAGCTTGGGGCATGACGGAGACCTCGCGCGCGATCCAAAATAGCCGGGAGCCGCGGGACTCCGATGGCCGCGCGTTCGGCAGGCCGCGACCCCCGCTCGAAGTGAGGATCGCTGATGAGAACGATGAGCCATTGCCTTTTGGCATGGCGGGCGAACTGCTCGTCAGAGCGGAGGGTGGCAATCCTCGGCATGGTTTCTTCTCGGGATATCTGAAGCAGCCGGAAGAAACCGAGAAGGCTTGGCGCAATGGCTGGTTTCACACCGGTGATATCGCCATGCAGAGGGAGGATGGCATGCTGTTCTTCATTGAACGTCGCAAGAACATCATCCGTCGCAGTGGTGAGAACATTGCCGCCGCCGAGATCGAGGAAGCGCTCATCAATCATCCCGAAATTGAGAGTGTCGCGGTCATGGCGGTTGCCGACGAGTTGCATGACGAGGAGATCCTCGCCTGCATCGTCTTGATGCCTGGAGTTGATCCCTCTGTCGACCTCGCCCGAGCGATCCAGGAGCGGGCCCGAGACCGGCTTGCCCCCTACAAGCTGCCGGCATGGCTGGCCTTCATTGAGACGATACCGGTGACAGGGACCCAAAAAGTTCAGAAGGGATCAATCTTTCCCGAGGGGGTCGACCCGCGCACAGATCCCCGCAGCGTCGATCTCCGCGACACCAAGAGGAAGCGTTCGCAGGAGAAGATCCGCATCATTTGAAACAAGCTGCTGAACCACCTGGATGAGGACGTCGAAAAATGTCGCTTGCCCATATCGTCGGGATCTTCGAGCACCCGACGCGTCTCGCCCGCGAGCAGTCGGTGGCACAGTTGCATGGCGAGGTCGCCATCGGCGCGCTTGCTGATGCCGGCCTCTCCAAGAGCGACATCGACGGCTATCTCTGCGCCGGCGACGCACCGGGCATAGGCCCGCTGTCGATCGTCGAATATCTCGGGCTCAATGTTCGTTTTGCCGATTCGACCGACATTGGCGGCTCATCGCCGATTGCTCATGTCGCCCACGCTGCCCAGGCGATAGCGGCCGGGCGTTGCAATGTTGCGCTGATCACCACGGCAGGACGCCCCCGAGCCGCGGCTGAGCGGCCGGGCGCTTTGACGGAAATTACCGACTATCCCGAAAGTGCCTTCGAACTCCCCTATAGGCCGGCGCTGGCGGCCTCCTACGCCATGTGCGCGAAGCGCCATATGCATGAATTTGGCACCACCAGCGAGCAACTCGCCTGGATCAAAGTTGCCATCTCCCATCATGCCCAGCACAATCCGCACGCCCTGTTGCGCAATGTGGTGACCGTGGACGACGTGCTCGGCTCCCCCATGATCGCCGACCCGCTCCATCGTCTGGACTGTTGCGTGATGACAGATGGAGGGGGCGCCGTCATCGTCGCCCGCGAGGAGATCGCGCGCAGTCTCGATCGTCCGCGCGTTCGCCTGCGTGGGGCCGGCGAGTGGATCAAATATCAACGGGGCGCCGATTTCGATATCACCACGACCGCTGGCAAGAGGTCCGGCGCACAGGCCTTCGCGGAAGCAGGCGTCGAACCGGACGACATCAAATATCTCTCCACCTATGACAGCTTCACCATCACCGTGCTTCTCGCACTCGAAGATCTCGGCTTCTGCGCCAAGGGTGAAGGTGGCCGCTTTGTGGAGGAGGGTCAGCTTATTTCCGGCATTGGCCGCGTCCCCGTGAACACGGATGGGGGTGGCCTTTGCAACAATCATCCAGCCCATCGCGGCGGCATGACGAAGATCCTGGAGACTGTACGCCAGCTGCGCGGCGAGGCCCATCCGGCTGTCCAGGTGAAGAATTGTAACCTGGCGATTGCCCATGGCACGGGTGGGATGCTCGATCGTCGCCATGGCTGTGCAACTGCAATACTTGAGCGGCTCTGAACATGAACTCTGAATCGTCCATTCCCTCTCCCACACGCACTCCCGAAACGGATGAATTCTGGGATGCGGCGGACAACTCGCAGCTGCTGGTAGGCCATTGCGAAAGCTGCCGGAAGCCGCATTACTATCCTCGACGCATCTGCCCATTCTGCCTGTCCACAGCTGTAGTCTGGCGTGCAGCGAGAGGCGAAGGCCGGATTTATTCATTTAGCGTCGTCCGTAGGGCGGTCGTGCCCTACGTAACGGCGTTGGTCACTTTGCCCGAAGGCGTCACCCTGATGACCAACATCATCGACGCCGACCCCGAGGGCATGCGAATTGGCGATCGTGTCCGAGCAGTTTTCGTGCCCGCAGAAGATGGTCAGCTGGTACCCTTCTTTACCCCTGATCCTTAATTCGCGGGGCTGCTGAGCAATCATGTCATGGCTGGACTTGAGAACTTTAGGCTTCGGAAAAGCCGTCAGGCTGGCGAACACTCGCCGCCCCGCTGTTCGAGGGAGTGGAGATGGTCAGCCTCATGGTACCTCCAGAACTGCGCAAAGCAGGGGTTCCTAGACCAGTCTCCCCGAAATTGCGCTCGGGTCGGCTGCGGGCTTTCGGCGCAAAGGCGGAAAAGGGCGAGAGTTATCAAACAACCGTCGAGGGTGCCTGGATGTGAGTCCAGCGCGCCGCGTCCTGCTGGTCTATTCCTGTGACGGCGAAGCCGCAGCGTGTTCGGGCGCGGCCGACACAAGTTGCGAGTCTGGCGACTGTACGAGAAGAAGATAGCGCTCAAACTGTACGAGCACGTCCGCGATGATCTGATCGCGTGTCATCCCCATGATGTCGTAACCGCGCCCGCCGCTTGAGAAATAAGTGCGCGCCTCGTACCGATAGTCGGGTCGCGCGGAGTCCAGGGCCGAAAAGGCAGGAAGTCTTTGGGCAGCTGGCATGACACCGTAGATGAAGTCGCGGACGCCCTTGGCGGGGGAACTGAGTGCGACCATGCCATTTTCCTCGACGACCTGGGAGAGTCGATGGGTTCGGGTGAGTTCCTGGGCCACCTGTTCCAGTGCGGGGCGCACCTCTTTAGCGATGAATACATCAACCTCCTGGCGGGTCGGTGCATGCAGCATCAGTGCCAGGCGCCGCTGCCAAGTGAGACCGGTTGCAGGCTGAGCGGAGATGGCAACCGGCCGCGCCGCATGCGCTTCGTTTTGAGCGAGGTCCGAACGCATGCCGACGAAAAGGGCCCATACCAGAGCCAACATGACGAAGGTGAAGGGTAAGGCACTGGCGATAGTCGCCGATTGTAACGCACCTAGGCCTCCAGCGACCAGCAGACCTGCTGCCACGAGCCCTTCCAGTGCACACCAGAATACCCGCTGGGCAGTGGTGGTCTCGGTTTCACCGCCGGCTGCGATGGCATCGACGACCAATGAGCCTGAATCCGACGAAGTGACGAAGAAGGTCGCCACCAGAATGATGGCGAGCGTGGAGGTGACCGCTGGCCACGGAAGGTACTCGAAGAATTGGAAGAGACCGACCGACACGTCCTGAGCGACCTCTGCGGCAAGCCGGCCATTGGCTTTGGTCGTGTCGATGAAGATCGCTGTGTTCCCAAACACGGTCATCCAGAAAAAGGTGAACCCGGCTGGGATGAACAGAACGGCGAAAACAAACTGACGCACAGTACGTCCGCGGGAGATCCGCGCAATGAACATGCCGACGAAGGGCGACCATGAGATCCACCAGGCCCAGTAGAACAGGGTCCAGCTGTCAATCCAGGGCGTGGGCTCATAGGCATAGATATTGAAGGTACGCAGGAGCAGCGTATCGAGATAGAGCCCGATATTCTGGACGAAGTCGCGAAACAACGAGGCGGTGGGCCCAACGATGAGCACGAAGAGCATCAATAAGATGGCAAGCGCCAGGTTTGCCTCCGACAAGATGCGGACGCCCTTGTCGAGACCCGTGACCACCGAAAGAGTAGCACACGCGGTAATTCCAACGATGAGTGCGAGTTGTACGGAAGTACTGACCGGCACACCAAGCAGGTAGCTCAGGCCGGAGTTGATCTGTGTGACACCCAGACCCAGTGATGTTGCGATGCCGAACATCGTGCCCACGATGGCAAAAATGTCGACTATGTGTCCGATGGGCCCGTTGATCCGCTCTTTCAGCAGTGGATAAAGGCCGGACCGTATGGTGAGGGGGAGATTGTATCGATAGCCAAAATAAGCCAGCGAGAGCCCGACGATAGCGTATACGGACCACGCATGAATGCCCCAGTGGAAGAAGGTGACGCTCATCGCTTCGCGCATCGCCTCAATGGACCGTGAATCGGCCGTCGGGGGCGCCATAAAATGAGTGATAGGCTCGCCCACCGCATAAAACATCAAACCGATTCCCATGCCGGCCGCGAAGAGCATGGCGATCCAAGATGAAAACATGAAGTCCGGAACGGCCTCGTCAGGCCCCAGCTTAAGACGGCCGAAACGACCCATGCTCAGAACCAGCGCCGAAGTAAGGAAGATGCCGACGGCCATAAGATAGAGCCAGCCGAAGCCGGCCAGAATGCTGATCTGCAGCTTTCCAAAGATATTGGAGGCGGCATCCGGGAGAATGACACCAATCATCAGAAAGATAGCGATGACGGCCACGGATCCGAAAAAAACTGGCGGATTGATAACAAAGCGACCGAACATGCGCCGGCTTACCCCTGATTATGGCCGAGTTGAGGCTAACTAAACCGCATCTGGCGTAAGAAGGCCACCTGTGGACCAAATTTACGTCGGCAAGAGACATCAAGGGGCAGCTGCTTCACACGCTCCCTAGCAATTGGTTGAACTTGGAATATTTCATGGAACCCTGGGTTAGCTTGTTTGTTGGCTCAGTTTGACAGCATGGTGCGGAGTGAAGAATGAACGGTGCACCGGATGAAATCTTCGAATGGGACGGTATGCCGGGGGATGATGATCTGTCGGAGTTGGAGCTGCTGATGAATGCACTGACTCGTCCTGATGACCGGGCCGTTGCCAACGACGATCACCCCGAAGCAGGCGGATTTCATAGTTAGAACGCCGGTAGCGCAAGTCATGGCAAGGGATTCTCGCCGCCGCGCCAATCGCGTGCGATCTTGAAGGTCCTGACGATCCCTGTCTCTCCGGCCACCGTAATCCGGAGCGCGCGGCTTTCTGGAATGCGCACGATCCAGCCGAGGTCGAGAAGCCGGATCAGCAGTGCCGTGCCGAATTGGCCGGCGAGATGCGGACGACGCTCGCTCCAGTCGAGACAGGTTCGGCACAAGGGGCGTCTGGACCGGACCTCCTTCGCGAGGTCGAGACCGAAAGCCTCGAAAAACCGGCGACCCTCGTCGGTAATCATGCCGGCGCCATCCGCCAGGATGATGAAGCCCTGGGCGCAGAGGCTGTCGGTGATGGCAATGGCAAGTCTTCCGGCCATATGATCGTAGCACGTGCGTGCGATCCGCAGGGCCCTGTCGCGCGGGCCCAGCGGATGATGCCGCTTGGGTCCCGAGGCTGCGACCGCCATCAGCGCATGGATCGCTTGCGCGATGTCCGGTGAGGCAAGCCGGTAATAGCGATGTCGTCCCTGCTTTTCCAGAACGATCAATTTGGCGTCTGCCAGCTTGGCAAGATGCCCGCTCGTCGTCTGCGCAGTGACGCCGGCGTGGCGCGCCAGCTCGCCCGCCGTCAAAGCTTGGCCGCCCATCAGGGCGGCCAACATGTTTGCTCGAGCAGCCTCGCCAATGAGGTGGGCGACCTCGGCAATCGTGTTGCCTGAAGCGACATTTGACATGCCGGAACATTAGCAGATCCGCGACCTGCAATCCTTAGTGATGCTTCGGCGACGGCCGAAACATCGTCAGCTGGTGAAAGGCTAAGAAGGAGAGAGCCACGCGCGAACTAAGGACGAACGATGACGGGCACGCAAAACAGCACTAGGACCAGCGCTCAGCGGTCGCTCCGCGCCATTTCGAAGATTGTCGTGTCTCGGATCGCACATGTCTCATGGTTGCTTCTATGTCATTGGCCCGAGCGCCGTCAGCAGCGCTTGGCGCTCCGCGAGATGGAAGCACATCACCTGGTCGACATCGGCATCACTCGTCGTGAGGCACTGCAGGAAAGCCGGAAACCCTTCTGGCGCTGAACCTGGATCTCCACCCTTCACTTCGAGATCATGCCGAAGTGACGACCGCGGCAAGAGCGCCTACACTCCCTATTCATGTTGGATCTGTGATACTGTGTTCGAAGCATGAGATGCTCACCGTAAGCGAACCGCTTCCGGCTCAAACGAGGAACAACAACATGACAACCCGTGAAGCCAAGGAAAAGGTCGGCTTACCGATCGGCGAACGCCTCGCTATCATGGCGAAGAACAGCAAGGACTCCCCGATTCAGCGCATGCAGCGGGACATCCTGTTGCGCCAGATCGCCATCGTCCAGCGTGAGGATTTGACCAAGGCCGATGCATCCTTTCTAAAAAAGGCGATCGAGCACTTGTTGACTGGCGAAAATCTGGCCGCCGTCGACGGTCATCGCGTGGATGCCCTTGTCATGCGCTATGCACCGCACGTGACCGGCGGCAAGGTCAAGAAGCGTTCTGGCCGCTGAATCGTCCTTGCATGCCCCTTTTGGTCCATGACCAAGCATGTTGACGAAAATGGCCGCTCGTTCTTATTCCGACCCGTCCCACGGTGCGGGAGAGTTTCGTGTCAGCTGCGGTCATCAACCGCCCTTGCCGACTCCGCTCCCGTGCTCTGACCGAACCCCGTCATACCATTGCCGGCTCGCCTTCAGTCGCGCATTGGCCTCTGCCGCAGCGGCACGATTCTGTCCAAGCGCCAGTCTCGCATCCATGCCGTTTCTCACCGCCGGGAGGGGAATGGCCGCCAGAAAGGCGGGCGGCGGAGGTAGGGCGGCAAGGGTGCTGGCGTCATTGGAGCGCGCGCAGCCGGCGCACATCGTCAGCATTGAGCTCGCAAAGGCGGCTCCGCGGGCGGCTTTCCAAATCCCGTGCATAAGTCTGGATCTCCTTCTCTCTTTTGCTGAGCCTGGCTTCGAGCTGGATGCGGATTTTTTCGGCCGTCTTCTCCGCGCGCCGCACCTGCTCGGCACCTTTCGCCAGAATTTCCAATCGCTGTCTCAGCGCGGCCGTGTCACAGCGTGATCGGGCCGCTGAATACCCGCTTCCGTAGATCCAGCCGATGCTGGCGAGTATGGCGGCGGCCAGACCAAGGCTTCGCCCCAACGGCGAGAGGATCAGCGCCATCATGGCGTCCGCCCTGCCCGATGATCGTCGACACGGGCAGCGATAGCCCGAGCCGACAGCACGATGATTGCAGCAGCCCCCGCACAGGTGACCAGCGGCCAGCAGCCGAGCAGCACCTCGGCGGCGTTCCGCAGCACAGCGAGGCCCCGCCCGATGAGACCGGCCGTCTGTTCGATTTGAACCAGATAGGGTTCGGCCGCAGCGACCGCACTACCCGTGCCGACCAGCACGGAGGTGGCAATATTGCCCCGGGCGGCGCGGATGATCCGGGAGCCCTCGGGATGTCCTGCCAGCCGTTCGGCGGCGACGGCCCGTGGCGCCGCCTCGGCCGCGAGCGCCGCCAGCGTCTCGGTGTCAATGTCCTCTGTGAGAGGCAGTCCGCGGTCGGCCTTGAACGCCAACAGAGCCCCTCGGCTGCGCGACCCCATGACTCCGTCGACGGCCCCTACTTCGTGATAGCCCAGGGTCTTCAGCCTCGCCTGAACTGCCCGGATGTCTTGGCCTGCCGCTGGCACAGCCGCCTGACCGGGCCAGCGGCAGGCGATCAACTCGCGGGTGGAGTATTGCGCAACGGACACGGCATTTCCCTGATTGCCACCCAGGACCGTCAGTCGGTCGCCGCGTTGCTCGAGCAGGAAGCCCACATGCCCCTGCCAAGCCTCGCGCCCGCGCTTCAGAATGACGATGGCTCCGTAGCGGGGACTCGCCAATGGCTCCCCATAGGAGAGATATGACCGGGCCGTGAGCGAGCCGGAGCTCGGATAGCCGGCCTCCACCAGGCAGCTGCCGACGAAGGCCGCGCACCACGGGGTGTCCTCGCTCAGGAGTTTTCCGACCGCCTTTTGAAAATAGTTGCCGATGCGAGAATTGTCGCTCGCCCCGGCGATTTCCCGCGTTCCCAGATGGCTACGTGCGATGGCCAGCCATTTTGGCTCTCCGCTCTGGATCTCATCCATGAGAGCACCGGGGAAGAGGTGTCCGCGCCAGCCAAAGCGAATGCGCCGCCGCCGGACCAGTACCGGCGGGCCTTTTCTGTGAGCCCATGATCAAACCTCCTGATGGCCGCCATCATAGTCGCCACGGAGGCTGGGAGGATTACTTCTCCCGCATGTTCCCATTCTGGGGGGATCAGTCCGAACCCAGCAGCCGCTTGGCTTCCATCAGTTCAGTCAGGGCAGCCCGGAGACTGGTCTCGAGCTCTGTGTCTGGGGCATCCGCCCAGCTTTGTGCGACTCCCGCGGCCGCAGGGGCATAATCTCTGCCCGAAACCGCTACAGGGGATCGTATTCCGGGATCGAATGCGGGCCCCGCGGCTTCGAGCATTGGCTCGCGCGGCTCCACCGCCAGCTCGCGGGCTGGCAGGGGCTCCACCTCCGGCTGCGCGGGCGCCACCGTCTGGGCCATGTCCGCGATCGCCGCCACTCCGCGTTCCTTGATGAGCTTCTGCACGCCGCGGATCGTATAGCCTTCGCCATAGAGCAAATGGCGGATGCCCCTGAGCAGCTCCACATCATTGGGGCGATAATAGCGCCGGCCGCCCCCTCTTTTCATTGGCCGGACTTGCGTGAATTTGCTCTCCCAGAATCTGAGGACATGCTGGGGAACATCGAGGTCTTCTGCGACCTCGCTAATGGTTCGAAAGGCGTCTGGCGACTTATCCATCGATCACTCCCTGGAGTGGTCGCATGGCGTCCGACAATTCATGCGCAACTCTATTCCGTCGTCTCGATGCCGTTGATGGAATCCTTGAGCACATGACTGGGCCGGAACACCAGCACTCGCCGCGGCGCAATCGGCACTTCTTCTCTCGTCTTCGGATTCCTGCCCACTCTGGGCGCTTTCTCCCGGACCATGAAGGTGCCGAAAGACGACAGCATCACCGGGCTGCCCTTCACGAGCACGTCTGAGATATGGTCCAGAATGGATTTTACGAGTGCCGCGGATTCCGTTCGCGACAATCCGACCTGACGGTGGACCGCCTCGCTCAGATCGGCGCGGGTGAGCGTTTTCCCGGCCATGTTATGTTCCCCTCGCCTGTTCAGCTCAAACTAGTCCCGGCAAAGCATTGGGGTCAAGCCCGCCCAAGGGTGCCGCATGCCAGGGATTTCAGAATCTTACGCTGCAGCCTTCGCCTTTTGCTCGATCCTGCGTCGGCGTGCTGTCCCCGCAACACCACCTTGGCTTCCTTAACCTGCTCACGACTGTCTGGCAACGGACGAATGCCGCGGATGCGATGCAGCAGCCCAATGCAGGATCGACTTTACCATCGGATCAGAGCGGCCCCCCAGGTAAAGCCTCCGCCCATGGCCTCCACAAGGACCAGATCCCCTCGCTTGATCCGGCCGTCTTTGACGGCGACGTCCAGGGCCAGCGGGATTGATGCCGCCGACGTATTGCCGTGCCGATCGACCGTAATCACCACTTTATCCTCAGGGATGCCGAAGCGTTTGGCCGTGCTGTCGAGAATGCGCTTGTTCGCCTGATGCGGAACGATCCAGTCGATATCCGCCGCCGTCAGCCCCATGCTGTCGAGGGTCTCGGTCATCACTGCGGAGATGTTCACGACCGCATGCTTGAAGACCTCCTTCCCCTCCATGCGCAGGACGCCGACCGTCTTGGTGGTGGAAGGGCCACCATCGACATAGAGTTTGTCCTTGTAACGCCCGTCGGAGTGAAGCTTGGTGGCAATTACGCCGCGCCCTTCGATCCCCTCTGCCTCCTCCACTGCCTCGAGCACGACCGCCCCTGCGCCATCGCCGAACAGCACGCACGTTGTCCGATCGCTCCAGTCGAGGATCCGGGAGAACGTCTCCGAACCGATCACCAGGGCCCGGTTGGCGCTTCCCGTCCGCACCATCGAATCGGCGATCGAGAGCGCATAGACGAAACCGGAGCAGACCGCCTGCACATCGAAGGCTGCACCTCGAACCATGCCGAGCTCAGCCTGCACGAAGGTTGCGGTGGCCGGAAAAGTATTGTCCGGCGTTGAAGTTCCGAGCACGATGAGGTCGATTGACTGAGCCTCCATCCCGGCATCTTGCAAGGCGGCGCGGGCGGCGGCGACGGCCAAGCTGCCGGTTGTCTCTCCCTCGGCAGCCAGATATCGCTGCTTGATGCCTGTCCGTTCCACGATCCACTCGTCGCTGGTCTCGACGATACGGGTGAGATCGTGATTGGAGACGGCGTTTTTCGGCAAGGACGATCCGATGCCCTGGATCACGGCACGACGCATGGATTAAACACCTTCCGCGTTCAACGCCGTCGTCAGACTTGCCTGCGTTGCGCTTTGTTTGGCCGCGAGATCTGCAGCGATTTTATCGATCAGTTTGCTGCGCGTCGTTTCGACCGCAACATCGATGGCCGCAGCAAAGCCGAAGCCGTCGGTGCCTCCATGGCTTTTCACCACGATGCCGTTGAGGCCCAGGAAAACGCCGCCATTCTTGGTTCTCGGGTCAAGTCGCGCCCGGAGGGCATCGAAAGCGCCACGAGCGAAGAAATAGCCGAGTCTCGTCATCCAGGTCCGGTTCATGGCCTCGCGCAGGTAGCCGGTCAGCAATCTGACCGTACCCTCTGCCGCCTTCAATGCGATGTTGCCGGTAAATCCCTCGATGACGAACACGTCTACGGTGCCCTTGCCGATGTCGTCGCCTTCGACGAAGCCGTAATACTCGATCGGAAGTTCTGCCTCACGCAACATTTTCCCGGCTTTGCGAACCTCCTCGACGCCCTTCATCTCTTCGATGCCGACATTGAGCAAGCCGACGGTTGGTCGCTCCATGCCGAGCATGCAGCGCGCCATGGCCTCACCCATGATGGCATAGTCGAACAATTGTTCGGCATCGGCCCCGATGGTCGCTCCGAGGTCGAGCACGACGGAATCGCCGCGCAAGGTGGGCCATAGCCCGGCGATGGCGGGGCGCGAGATGCCCGGCATTGTCTTGAGGATCACCTTTGCCATGGCCATCAAGGCTCCGGTATTGCCCGCCGACACGGCGACGTCAGCGCGGCCGGTGCGAACGGCGTCGATGGTCATCCACATGCTGGAATTATGCCGGCCTCGGCGCAGGGCCTGACTGGGCTTGTCCTCCATCGCCACGGCCACGTCCGTATGCACGACTTCGGATCTGTCCCTGACCCGCGGATATCTGGCGATGATGGGGTCCAGCTTTGCCTGATCACCGAACAACAGCAGGCGGATTTCAGGCCAGCGCTCGAGGGCGAGGTCGGCTCCCGGCACCACCACCTCGGGTCCCCGGTCGCCCCCCATGGCATCGAGCGCGATGGTCAGAGGACGCGGCATGGATGCGAAAATGTCATGGACGGCATGTCTACAGCTTTAGAGGGTTTTGGCGCGGTCGTCGCCGCTGAGCCGCGGAACATTACGCATTCGCCCGAGGGAGACAACTGGAAACTAGAAATCGAACTCGTCCTGCCCTCGCGATCCGGCCCATCGATCATGTATCGCTGTTATCCGCATCTGCACGCTTTTTCAACGCGGCCAGAGTTGCAAAGGGTCCCGGCGGCACCTCGGTCGCCTGTCCTAGCACGTATCGGGCATCGACGGCGGCATCTGCTTTTCGGGGATAGGGATCGAGCGCTAGGGCAAGTTCTTCAACCACCACCTCGCCCAGATCCACGACATTTCCCTCTATGGCTTGCGGCGGCTCCTCCTCATCCGCATCGATGAAGAGCTCACCCTCCTCGACCGCTGCTATGGCCTTGGCTGGCAGGAAGTAGCGCTCGAACTTTTCCTCGTAAGTGAGCACCAGGGGCTCCAAAGTGACGACACAGCTTTGCTCGACCTCAGCGTGAAATGCCCCGCTGACATGGAGGCCGCCTTTTTTCCAAGGCAGCACAGTCGCCTCGGCCCGCAATGCGTACACGTCGAGAATCCCAAGCCGCTGCGCGACAAGCCGACACTCCGCCTGTGTGGCCATCACGCTTTCGTCCCCACCCGCACCGATTCGCTCGACCATGATCGGCCGGGAAAATTCACTGTCCATGAGCGACCCCTTCCATGGCTCGTGAGGACTTTGCCTTTTCCGAATCATGACATGACCTCACGGCTGGGAATACGATTCTTCCCTCAAGAATTCCCGCGATGCCGACCGACCTCAGGAAGTGGTCCGCCCTGATCACATAATCTGCCAACTCAGAGGCACCGGCCTTGTCGGTGAAGTGGATGTTACGCGCCAGCACTTCGGTGGCGGCCACCCTCGGATGCTCATCCGCAAGGGCTGCATCGAGGGCCTTGCCACGTCCGTAAAAGGCTTCTGCGAGCTTTCTGACCTTCTTTCCTACAGACAGATCGGCGACTCCCAGCTCGCGCAGATTATGGTCGAAATCGCTGAACATAACGGCGCAGAGGTCCTCGCCCAGGGCGCTACTGGGTCCCTCATCCTGCCGCAGTCGACGGAGGGCCAGAACCACATGCAGAACCACGAGTTCGAAACGGCCTTCAACCGTATCCGGCACATGGAAATGCGTATAGAACTCAGGCTGCCGCGCCTGCGCCACAATAGTCTCATAAAGGGCACGAGGGGTCCTGCTGCGGTGGTGTCGTCCGAACAGTCTGTTGAGAATCATCATTCCTTGCCGGCGGTGCTCGTCCAGGACCTGTCGCTTGCCAAACGCCTGTTGTCCAGGGTAACTCACGTTGCAGCAGCAACTAAGATCGGGTCATTCACCCAACAAGTAAAGGGATCGCTTGCGTGGTCAATCCTTCAAGTCAGTCTCGCCGTGCGGTGCTTCGTAACGGATTGCTTGCCTTGGGGCTAGTCGGCCTCACCGCGGCATGCAGCCCTGTTGTTGATCATCGCGGCTATCTTCCTCATGGCGATGACCTGAAAAAGGTACAGGTGGGCATGAGCAAGACTGAGGTGCAGGCTCTGCTCGGCAGCCCGTCCACCTCCGCCACGGTGAATTTCCAGGGTGATAGCTACTACTATATTTCCGATACGGTTGAGCAGGAGGCATTTTTTCGCCCCACCGTTGTTGATCGGCAAATCTTCGCGATCCGCTTCACCCGCACCGATCAGGTTGAGAGTTTCGCTCTTTACGGGCTGGAGGATGGCCGGATCATTGACTTCAATACCCGCCAGACCCCAACCCGCGGCAAAGAGCTGACGCTGCTGCAACAGCTCTTCGGCAATATCGGCAAGTTCGATCCAGGCGATACCGGAGACAGTCGTGGCCCCGGCGGATCGATCAGCGGTAGTCCGTTCTAGGAATGATATTGGTTCGACCTCTGGTGGAAGAGGGCCGACGAAGCGAATTCCAAGAAGCTGTAATCCTCACCATTATAGTTGAGCTGGGGGATTTGGCGGACGATATCTTTCAGCGTCCGCCATGCATCCTCCCGCGAGGCGCCAGCCTCGCTGGCGGCACGCAACATCGCCATGGCATATTGCCATTTCTGCGTCGAGCCGCTGTCGAAGCCGCCGCCGTGCTCTAGCATATGGCTGAGGGCATCGAGTTCGATCTTGCGGAGATTGGAAGTCATGGCCATGAGCGCACACCTTTCGCAACAGGGTTCAATAGCCAGCAGCATGAAATAAATCCGTTGTTACAACCTTAACGTTCATAGAGTCGCGAACGCATCAGCATCACCGCACTGAAACAAAAACCCCCGCGGGGAAATCCCGCGGGGGTCTGAATGACGCCGAGCAGCCTGTGGCTTATGCGCTGTGCGCCAGAACGGCCAGCAGCAGCAAGGCAACGATGTTGGTGATCTTGATCATCGGATTGACCGCCGGACCCGCCGTATCTTTGTACGGATCTCCGACTGTATCGCCCGTCACCGCCGCCTTATGGGCTTCCGAGCCCTTGCCGCCGTAATGCCCGTCCTCGATGTACTTCTTGGCATTGTCCCAGGCGCCGCCCCCAGCTGTCATGGAGATGGCCACGAACAGGCCGGTCACGATGACGCCCAGCAGCATCGCGCCTACAGTTGAGAACGCCGCGTTCTTGCCTGCGATCGCGTTGATCACGAAATAGACCACGATCGGCGACAGCACCGGCAGCAGCGACGGCACGATCATCTCCTTGATCGCCGCCTTGGTCAAAAGGTCGACCGCGGCCTTGTAGTCCGGCCGGTCCTTGCCCTGCATGATGCCTGGCTTTTCGCGGAACTGCCTGCGCACCTCCTCCACGATTGCGCCTGCCGCGCGGCCCACTGCCGTCATGGCGATGCCGCCGAACAGATAGGGCAACAGGCCCCCGAGCAGCAGCCCCACCACCACATAAGGGTTGGAGAGCGAGAATGTAATTTCGCCGACGTCTCGGAAATACGGATACTGCTCGGCATTGGCCGTGAAAAACTGCAGATCCTGGGTATAGGCGGCAAACAGCACCAGCGCACCGAGACCGGCCGAGCTGATGGCGTAGCCCTTGGTCACGGCTTTCGTTGTATTTCCCACCGCATCAAGAGCATCCGTTGTCTTGCGCACATCGGCCGGCAAATCCGCCATTTCGGCGATGCCGCCGGCATTGTCGGTCACCGGTCCGAAGGCATCCAAGGCCACTACGAGCCCTGCCAGTGATAGCATTGTCGTGACCGCGATTGCGATCCCGAACAGTCCAGCCAAGCTGTAGGTGACGATGATGGCGCCGATGATGACCAGCGCCGGCAGCGCCGTGGCCTCCAGCGAGATCGCCAGACCCTGGATCACATTAGTGCCATGCCCCGAGACCGAGGCCTTGGCGATCGACTTCACCGGCCGATAATTGGTGCCGGTGTAATATTCCGTGATCACGATGATGAGCGCGGTGACGACGAGGCCCGCGGCGCCGCACCAGAAGAGGTCAAGACCGGTGAAAGTCACCCCGCCGGCAGTCATCTCGGTGGACATGCCCACCATATAGGCGGTGATCGGCCAGAGCGCGATCAGCGACAGGACGCCGGTGACGATGATGCCTTTGTAGAGGGCTCCCATGATCGACTGGCTGGATCCGAGTTTCACGAAGAATGTTCCGATGATCGAGGTGATCACGCAGACACCCGCGATGGCCAGGGGATAGACCATGGCCGCGGTCGACATTGCCGTCCCGGCGAAATAGATCGATGCCAGCACCATGGTGGCGACGATGGTCACCGCGTAAGTCTCGAACAGATCCGCTGCCATGCCCGCGCAGTCGCCGACATTGTCGCCGACATTGTCGGCGATCGTGGCCGGATTGCGTGGATCATCCTCCGGAATGCCGGCTTCGACCTTGCCCACGAGATCGCCACCCACATCCGCACCCTTGGTGAAGATGCCGCCACCGAGCCGCGCGAAGATCGAGATCAGCGAGGCGCCAAATCCGAGGGCGACCAGGGCATCGATGACCAATCGGTCGCCTGGCGCATAGCCGGCAAACTGCGTGAGCACCATGAAGTAGACGGCAACCGCCAGCAGCGCGAGCCCGGCAACCAGCAGCCCCGTGACAGCGCCGGCCCGAAAGGCGATGCTGAGGCCAGAGGCAAGGCTGACGCTGGCGGCTTGCGCGGTGCGGACATTCGCCCGGACCGACACCAACATTCCGATATACCCCGCAGCGCCGGAGAGCACCGCGCCGACGAGAAAGCCGACCGCCACCAGCAGGCCGAGCAACCAGGCGACAATGATGAAAATCACCACGCCGACGATGGCAATGGTCGTGTACTGCCGGGCCAGATAGGCCATGGCGCCTTCTTGGATCGCGCCCGCGATCTCGCGCATGCGGGCATTGCCCGCATCCGCAGCCATCACCGATTGGATGGCCCAGACCCCATAGACGATCGACAGCGCCCCGCAGGCGATGATCAGCCAGATTTCGAGACTCATAATTATTTTCCTGAGGTTCCCTAGATTTCCCCTCCGCCTGATAAGCTCCGGAACGAAAGCCCGCGGGCGAGCTGCCCGTGTTTACCTGGCACTGAGTGCGCGGATGATCGCCGAATTTCCTATGGCGACGCAACACTTATGGAATTGCGATGAACTCTTTTTCGAAAATCTTCGGGAACCGGGACCGAATGGAGGGCTGGAGGAGGCACTGAGTGCCTCGAAAAGCGGCGGCCGGCGCCTCATTGCACTTCCCGGCCGACCCCGCGCCCATGTGATTTCTTCAACCAGAACAGCATCGCCAGCACCACCAGAACCATGGGAAAAATGGCCAGATTGACGGCCGTCCATCCTAAGCTGCTGAGCAGTTTTCCAGACGAGAGCGAGGCAATGGCGACGGTAGTGAACACGGCGAAGTCGTTGACCGCCTGCACCTTGTTCTTTTCCTCCGAGCGATAGCAGTCGGTCACCATGGTGGTGGCGCCGACAAAACCGAAATTCCAGCCGACCCCCAGGAGAATCAGTCCCACGGTGAAATGTCCCATGCCGATTCCGCTCACGCCGGTGGTGGCCGCAGCCGTGAGCAGCAGCATGCCGGCGGTCATCACACGCGGTGCGCCGAAGCGGTTGATCAGATGGCCGGTGAAGAAACTTGGCACATACATCGCCAGTACATGCCATTGGATGACAAAGGCGGCAGCGTTGAAGCTAAGGCCGCATCCGACCATGGCGATAGGGGTAGAAGTCATGACGAAGTTCATCATGCCGTAACTCATCATACCGGCGACGATTGCCGCGATCAGCCGCGGCTGCCTGAGCAAGGTGCTCAGGGGACGGCCGCTTCCCATGCTGTGGCTCGTCTTCACGTGCGGAATGTTGATGAGGCTTAGAATTCCCATGGCGAGGATGGTGAGCCCGGCACTGGCCACGAAGCAGCCGGCAAACAGCACGGGCGCAAACAGGTCCCGCGTTGCCATCACCAGGAACGGCCCGATAAAGGCGGAGGCGACCCCGCCGATCATCACCCACGAGATGGCCTTGGCCTTGAATGATTCGCGCGCCGTATCGACGACCGCGAAGCGATAGTACTGACCGAAGGCTTGGTAGCTTCCACAGAGCAGAGTCGCGATGCAGAACATCTCGAAGCTCTGCACCAGGATCGCATAGGCCGCGAGCAGAGCACCACCCAGGCCGATCAGCGCCCCGAGCAGGAACCCCGGCCGTCGTCCTATTTTGCCCATGAGCAGCGACGCCGGGACGGTGCTCAGCGCCGTTCCGATGACGAATGTCGAAGCCGGCAGTGTGGCAAGGCCCTGATCGCTTGCAAGCATGCTGCCGACAAGGCCCGCATTGGTGATAAGGATGACAGTGCTGGACGAATAGAGCGCCTGCGCCACCGCCAGGAGGAACGCGTTTCGCCGCGCGGCGGCATCGGTGGTTGGCTGTACGGAATTCATCGGCCGGACACTAATCCTAGCGATATCCGCAGGGAAGCAAGAAGCGACGTCTCGCCGCCTCTATTTGAAGTGGCTGTAGGAGCCCTGCGCAAAATGCAGCACTTCGCCCTGGGCGCCGATGAGTTGCGGTGGTGTTGTCCCGGGGACCAAGTCGCCGATGGCCGTGACCTTGACACCGGCGTTGTCAGCCGCGGCCTCGAAATGATCAGCATCCTCCGGCGGAACGCTGCACAGGATCTCGTAGTCGTCGCCCCCCGTGAGACAGGTCTCCAACAGGCCCGGAGTCTTGCTAATGAGCCGGGTGGCCGTTTGGCCGAGGGGGATCCGCTGGGCATCGATCCGTGCAGTGAGACCGGATGCCCAGCACAGCAGACCGAGATCTCCCACCAGCCCATCTGAAACGTCCATCGCCGCGTGAGCGTGTGCTAACAGTGCAGGCACAAGATCGACCCTTGGCTCCGGCAACCAGTAGCGTCGCCGCAGATCATCGTCATCCGTCTCGATCCGGCCCTGGAGAGCGGCAAGTCCGAGGGCGCTGTCGCCGATGGTGCCGGAGACATAGACGATGTCGCCTGCCCTTCCCCCGCCGCGGCGCAGAATGCGGCCCTGGGGCACGTCACCGAAGGCGGTGACGGTCAACGTTAGCGGCCCCGGTGTCGCCACCGTGTCGCCGCCCATCAGCGTGCATCCGAATCGCGACTGATCCTCGGCCAGTCCGTCAGCAAAGCGCTGAATCCACGCTTCATCCTGGTCTTCGCTGAGAGCGATCGCCAGTACATAGCCGCGAGCTTTCGCCCCTTTCGCCGCGAGATCCGAAAGATTGACCCTGAGCGCCTTCTTGGCGACCAGTAAGGGATCGTCTGTCGACAGGAAATGCACGTCTGCCACTAGGCTGTCGACGGTGATGACCACGTCCATGCCTGGTTTCGGGGCATAGGATGCGGCGTCATCCTTGAGACCCGCCGCTCCGTCATCGCCCTCAGCCAGCGGAGCAAACACTCTCTGGATGAGCGCCTGCTCCCGCGACAGGGTCATGGGCGCCTCGCGACCCGCGTCGTCTCCACCGGTCCGTTGCCCCGGCTCATCCGAATTCTTTCTCCCGAGCGCTGCGGCCAAGCCGATCCAGCACCCCGTTGACGAGACGGGGTTCGTCGGTGCCGAAGAAGGCGTGCGTGACCTGGACATATTCGTTGATCACGACCCGCACCGGCACGTCGCGCCGCGATGTCAGCTCGTAGGCGGCGGCGCGCAATATGGCGCGCAAGGTGGCGTCGAGCCGATTGAGCGCCCATCCCTCCGCGAGCACCGCATTGATCATGGGATCAATTGTCAACTGTTCACGAAGCACTCCGGTCACCAAGTCGCGGAGAAATGGAAAATCCGCCTCGCCGCATTGCCCGCCTTCGAAATCCTCCCCCAGTCGCGTGGAGCCGAACTCGGCCAGCACATCGGCGAGTTCGGAATGGGCCACGTCCATCTGATAGAGAGCCTGTACCGCCCCCAACCGTGCTGCCGTACGCGGCATCAAGGTCTTGTCGCGGGTCGTTTGTGCCGGTTCGCTCATCATTCTAACCTTGCAGCTCGGCCCTCAGCCGCGCCATGTGGATCGCAGCCATCGCGGCCGCGCCTCCCTTGTTCAACTCGCCCACGCGCGCCCGGGCCCAGGCTTGCTCGTCGTCTTCCACGGTCAGGATGCCATTGGCGATGGCCAGCCCCCGATTGACCGAGAGATCCATCAGCGCCCGCGCCGATTCATTGGCGACGATGTCAAAATGATGGGTTTCCCCGCGGATTACGCAGCCCAGCGCGACATAGCCGTCAAAGGCCTGCCGCCGTCCGTTCTCTACATAAGCGATGATGGCTGGAATTTCGAGCGCTCCCGGGACGGTGACGAGCTCATATTCGCCCCCCTCTGCCTCGATGGCGGCGACAGCGCCGCGCACCATCTCGTCTAGCAACTCATCGTAAAAGCGCGCCTCGATGATCAGAATGCGCGGAAAGGCCATGGGAAACATCCGTCGGGTTGCGCGGCCTGGGATCTAGGCCGTCTCGTTAAGGCGGGCCACATAGCGCGCCATGGTATCGATCTCAATATTCACTTTATCGCCGGCGGTGATCTGTCCCCAGGTGGTGACCTCTTGCGTATGGGGGATGATATTGACGCCGAACAGGGACCCGTCGACCTCGTTCACCGTCAGCGAAGTTCCATCCAGGCAAACGGATCCCTTTGGAGCGATGAAGCGCGCTAGAGCGTCGGGTGCGCGGAACCGGAAGCGCATGGACCCGCCCTCGGGTTCACGTCCGACCACCGCAGCCATGCCGTCCGCATGGCCCGTGACGAGATGACCTCCCAGCTCGTCACCTATCCGCAGCGCGCGTTCCAGGTTGATCCGCGTGCCGATGCGCCATTGGCCCAGCGTCGTCACATCCAGCGTCTCCTTGGACGCCTGCACGACGAAATAGCTGCGGTCCATCTGATAGGGACCGGTTTCGATCACCGTGAGGCAAACGCCCGAGCAGGCGATCGAGGCTCCTAGCGCGATGGTGGCGGGGTCATAATGACAGGCGATGGTCAGGCGCCGGTCGCCCGCATCCTCTTGAGCGACCAATTCGCCGATATCGCTTACGATGCCTGTGAACATGGGATGCCTTCAAACGAGCCGATGGTGTTAGCCGGATGTCGCGGCCGCCCTCACATAAACCGTCAGCCGGTCTTCACCAAACCATTCTTCCTCGTTAAGCGCGAAGCGCGCAGACTCGGTAATGCTTTTGATGGGTGTCCCGCCCAGCGCATCGACGGCCTCGTCCCCCAGTTCCTTCCGGGAGGTGAACAGGGCCACCTCATCCACCAGATCGGCGGCAAGCAGGCCGGCTGCGATCTGCGCGCCGCCTTCCACCATCACCCGGCCCACGCCACGGTCGCCAAGCGTCGCCAGAGCTCGTCCGAGATCGACTCTTCGCCCCTTGCCTTCGCCGCAAACCAGGATCTCGACACCTGCCGAAAGCAGCGTCTCGGCCTCCCAATTGTCGGGCTCGCGCGCGCTGAGAATCCACACGGGAGTTTTGCGTGCTGTGGTGGCCAGCACCGATCTGGGCGGAATAAGTCCTTCGGAGGCCACCACCGCCCGGATGGGTGACCGATCGCCCAGTCCTGGCAGACGACAGGTGAGCGCCGGATTGTCGATGAGGATCGTGTTGCGACCGACGAGGATAACGTCGGATTCGGCGCGCATCAGGTGGCTGCGCGCCCGTGCTGCCTCGCCGGTGATCGTGGTGGAAACCCCAGGCTGAGCCGCAATTTTTCCGTCCGCCGAGACGGCGAGTTTGAGAATCATGTGGGGCCGCCCCAGTGTCATGCGGGTGAGGAATCCGACCATGTCCTGGCGCGCCTCAGCCGCCATCACCCCGGTGACGACCGAAATGCCCGCCTCCTGCAGCATGGCATGCCCCCGTCCCGAGACCCGCGGGTCGGGATCGACACAGGTTGTGACGACGCGAGCAACTCCCGCCTCTGCCAGTCCTTTTGCGCAGGGCGGTGTCTTGCCGTAATGGGCACAGGGCTCCAGGGTCACATAGGCCGTAGCGCCTCGCGCCTTCTCGCCGGCATGTTCCAGAGCGACCTGCTCGGCATGGGGGCGCCCACCGCGCCCGGTCCAGCCCACAGCGATGATCTGTGGCGGCGTAAAGCTTTCGTCCACGATCAGGCAACCGACCGCTGGATTGGGACCGGTATTGCCGATGTTGCGACGACCCAGGCGCAGGGCCAAAGTCATGAAATGAGCGTCATAGGGACGAATCTCGGTCATGGGCGAGCTTCCAGCAGGCTTTCGGCTCATTCCCGGTTCTCGTCGACCGGCCGCTCCCCATCCCCGGACAATTCCCCGAGCAGCTCCTCGAAATCCTTGGCCTCGCGGAAGTTCTTATAGACCGAGGCGAAGCGGACATAGGCGACGTCGTCAAGCGCCTTCAGCGCCTCCATGACGAGCTTGCCGACCGTTTCGGAGCGAACCTCGTTTTCACCGAGGCTCTCGAGGCGGCGCACGATGCCGCTGGTCATGCGTTCGACCCGATCTGGGTCGACCGGCCTTTTCCTGAGGGCGATCTGCAGCGATCGAACCAGCTTGTCCCGCTCGAACGGCACCCGTCGGCCCGAACGCTTCAGCACCATGAGCTCGCGCAGCTGCACCCGCTCGAACGTCGTAAAGCGCCCCCCGCAATCGGGACACGATCTGCGTCTTCGGATGGCCGAATTGTCCTCGGTCGGGCGCGAATCCTTCACTTGCGTGTCGGTGTTCCCGCAATAGGGACAGCGCATCCCTTCCCGCCTTTCCGCTGATCGTGTCAGCTATAGATCGGAAACCGACCGGTGAGTTCGAGGACCTTTTGCTTCACTGCGGCCTCAACCTGCCCGTTCCCCTGCTCGCCATTGCGCACGAGCCCGTCGAGCACTTCCACGATCATCTCACCCACATGGCGAAATTCTGCAACCCCGAAACCGCGCGTCGTGCAGGCGGGCGTCCCCAGGCGGATGCCGGAGGTGATGGTGGGCTTCTCTGGATCGAAGGGCACGCCGTTCTTGTTGCAGGTGATGTTGGCTCGACCCAGGGCCGCCTCGGCATCCTTGCCCGTGAGCTTCTTCGGCCGCAGGTCCACGAGCATGAGATGCGTGTCCGTACCGCCCGAGACGATGTCGAATCCCGCCTCGGCGATCACCGCGGCGAGAGCCTTGGCATTGTCGGCGACGGCTTGGATATAGTCTTTATAGTCCGGCCGCAGCGCTTCGCCGAAGGCCACGGCCTTGGCGGCGATCACATGCATCAAAGGTCCGCCTTGGAGGCCAGGAAACACCGCGGAATTGATTTTCTTCGCCAGGCCCTCGTCATTGGTCAACACCATACCGCCGCGCGGTCCGCGCAACGTCTTGTGTGTCGTCGTCGTCGCGACATGGGCATGGGGGAAAGGGCTCGGATGGATGCCGGCCGCGACGAGACCCGCGAAATGGGCCATGTCGACCATGAAGTATGCGCCAACCATGTCGGCGATTTCGCGAAAGCGCTTGAAGTCGATGATCCGGGGATAGGCCGAGCCTCCCGTGATGATGAGCTTCGGCTTGTGCTCACGCGCAAGCCTTTCGACCTCCTCGAAATCGATCTGATGCGTATCTTGGCGCACGCCATACTGGACGGCGTTGAACCACTTGCCAGACTGGTTCGGCGCCGCGCCATGGGTCAGGTGTCCACCCGCCGCCAGGCTCAAGCCCAGAAAAGTGTCGCCCGGCTGCAGCAGAGAGAAGAATACTGTTTGGTTCGCCTGTGCTCCCGAATGCGGCTGCACATTGGCGAAGCCGCAGCCGAACAGCTCCTTGGCGCGCTCGATCGCCAGGGTCTCGGCGACATCCACATACTGACAGCCGCCATAATACCGCCGGCCCGGATAGCCTTCCGCATATTTATTGGTGAGCACGGAGCCCTGAGCCTCGAGCACAGCCTTGGAGACGATGTTCTCCGAAGCGATGAGTTCGATCTCATGCTGCTGGCGACTGAGCTCCTGAGAGATCGCTGCAGCGATCTCTGGATCCTGCTCGGCGACGCTCCCATGAAAAAAAGCCTCTTCGACGGCGCGGGCTTCGCGACGGGCTGAACTGGACATGGGCCGAATTTCCTATGGTCTGCAGGATGGAAACTGTGGATCGCCACTTAGCACAGGACGCCCCGGCGTCAAAGCCATGCTGCTCAACCGGGGCCCCTCGGGTCACCTTCCCGGAGAGGCTGCTGCAGAAAGCGCGAGGGGCGCAGATGCACAGCCTACCAGGTCATCCGCCGGGCGGTGCCGCCTCAGGCGGCGCGGTCGAGAGCCAACCGCTGCCAGAGCATGTCGATAGCTACGACCACTGCGGCGATGTCTTCGTCCTTATGCAGGGGCGAGGGCGTCAGGCGGAGCCGTTCCGTGCCCCGCGGTACGGTCGGATAGTTGATCGGTTGCACATAGATCGCAAACTCATCCATCAACTGGTCGGTCAGTTGCTTGCATCGGGAGGGATCGCCCACCATCACCGGCACGATGTGGCTCGGCGTCTCCATCACCGGTAATCCGCGCTCTCTAAGCGCTGCCTTGAGCTGCCGAGCGCGCCTTTGATGCTGCCGGCGCTCCTCCTGCGAGCCCTTGAGATGCCGGATGCTCGCTACGGCCCCGGCCGCGAGAACCGGCGCCAGTGAGGTCGTGAATATGAATCCCGGCGCATGACAACGAATGGCGTCGATGATCTCGGCCGAGGCAGCGATATAGCCGCCCATCAGGCCGAACGCCTTCGCCAGCGTGCCCTCGAAGATGTCGATCCGATCCAGCAATGCCTCGCGCTCCGCGATCCCGCCGCCCCGCGGCCCGTAAAGGCCGACCGCATGCACTTCGTCGAGATAGGTCAGCGCCCCATGCTGCTTGGCGACGTCGCAGATCTCAGCGATGGGCGAGATGTCGCCATCCATGGAATAGACGGATTCGAACGCCACGATCTTGGGCCGGGACGGGTCGAGAAGTCTCAGGCGTCGGTCCAGATCGGCCACGTCATTATGGCGAAAGATCTGCTTGTCCGATCGCCCCTGGCGGATCCCTTCGATCATCGAAGCATGATTGAGTTCATCCGACAGGATGACGCAGTTCGGCAGCAGGCGTGCGAGCGTCGACAGTGCAGCCTCATTGGCCATATAGCCGGAATTGAACAGCAACGCGGCGTCTTTGCCATGCAAATTCGCAAGCTCGGCTTCAAGTTCCACATGGTAGCGCGTGGTGCCGGAGATGTTGCGCGTGCCGCCTGAGCCGGCTCCGGCGGCATCGATGGCTTCATGCATGGCCCCGATGACTTTCGGATGTTGGCCCATGCCGAGATAGTCATTAGAGCACCAGATGGTGACTTCGCGCATCCCGTCCGAACTGTAGCAGTGCGCTTTGGGGAAACGGCCGCGGATGCGCTTGAGGTCCGCGAATTCTCGATAACGACCCTCGCCTTTTAGACGGGACACTGCGGATGCGAAATGGGCGCTGTAATCGACCATGAGCCTCTCGAGGAGTGGTTCGTTTTGCGGCCGCCCTGGGGCTTTGCCGCGCGATGCCCCCTGCACCTAGCACAGGCGGCTTGAAGGGTCATGGCCAGTAATGACGCAGATTGGGCACCAGCGTGTGAAAACGAAAAAAGGCGACGCCTTGATGACGTTGCCCTTTTTGCTGCTGCTCGCGGCAGATTACTGCGAATATTGATTGATCTGGCGGTTCGACGAGCTTTCGCGGCGCCAGGCGTCGCGCGCACCGCCCACCGGCGCCTGACCTGGCGCGGAAACGGCGATCGGTGCCGGCTGTCCATAAGCGGCCGATTGCTGCTGCGGCGGGGCCTCGGCAACCTTGCCCAGGGGCTCTGGCTGTCCGCTGACAAAGCCGATACCGTCCAGCTGATAGATGTCGGGACGGAAATTGACGTAACCCTCAGGCGTCGCCCACGCGGTCATGTAAACCATGCGCACGGCTACCGTCTGAGTGAAGTCGACCTTGGTGTTTTCGCCGCTGGCGATCACCTGCTCGATACGCGACCGGCCCCAGCCTGACTCTGGGCGCAACAGCCATTCGGTCACGATGTGGACTTGGTCGATGCGCACGCAGCCTGAGCTGAAATACCGTTCGTTGGACGAGAACAGGCTCCGCGTCGGTGTATCATGCATGTAGACGGCGTATTTGTTCGGGAAATGGATCTTGACCGTCGCCATTGCATTGTCGTCGCCCGGATCCTGACGGAACACGTAGCGCTCGGGATTGAGCGTGTTCCAGTCGATGCTCATTGGGTCGATTTCCGGGCCCCCCAGGCCGTCATGGATCCGGATCCTCTGCTCAATGAGGAAGCCAGGATCTTTCTGCGCCTTCGGGATGATGTCCTTCTTGACGATGCTCGCCGGCGCGATCCAGTACGGATTGAAGGTAATGTCGCTCACCCGGCTCAGAACCACCGGGCTCGGCCGGTCGGTCATGCCGGCAACAACATTATGCACCGAATAGACCATTCCGTTTTCCACGGTTTCGAGCTGCGTGGCCGGAATGTTGATCGTGATGTAGCGATCCGTCAGGCCCTTTGCATATTCACGCATGCGGGGCAGGTTGGCGCGCATGGTGACGAGACGGCCCTCGACGGGCACATTCAGTGCATTGATGGTCTCCTGGTCGACCACGCCCGTCGCCGCCAGCCCATGATTCTTTTGAAAAGTCACGACTGCAGACTGCAGCCCGGCATCGAAGCGATACGGCTCCGCACCACCTTGGGCACTGTAGCCCTCGATCGCCAGGCGCTGCCGGAGCAAGCCGACGAGTTCGCCTTGCCCGCCCTTGCTCAGCCGCTGCCCGCCGGGGATCATCGGCCATCCGCCGCGCGATGCAATGATTTCGTAACGCGAGATCGCATCCTGCAGCAATTGTTCACTCATCGAATTCAGCATGGGCGGCAGGTTCATTCCCTGCGCCACATAGGTGATGGTCGGCGCAGTCTGCTGAACATTGTTCCAGGAGGAGAAATTCCGTTTGGCCGTGTCCGCTTGCGCCTCCGACGCGGCGCCCATGAGCCCCCCGACCATGAAGGCGGACGCTGCGACGACGCTCACGCTCAACAAACCAGATACGGTGAAACGGCGAAGAAAAACGGAAGCTGCCGGCATGATTTGTCCTGAACTATTCACAAATTGACGCAACGGCCATCGTGACCGGTCGGCACTTCCGACCTGTATAATCTTAACCTATTATCAGGCATTGACTTCCTGGTCAAAAGCGAACCGCACCGCACCATAGGAGGTTAAGGTAAATACCCTCCTAATCTCCCGCAAGGGACCAGCGTGTCGCGCCCAGGTCATTCATCAAAGCTTCGTGAGGGAGCGGCTTGGCGCCCCCTCCGAGACAGGTCTCATAGGCGATAGCGAATCTGATCGAGCCAGAACCTCTCCAGCCGGGCCAGCGCTCTGTTCAGCTTCTCGAACTCGTCGAGCGACAAGCCGCCGACGCTCTCGAGCGAACCGAGATGACGGTTATAGAGATCGTCCACCCGATTACGCACATCTTGGCCGAGGGGCGTAAGGCTGACGCGCACCGACCGCCGATCGGCCGCGGAGCGTTCATGGTTGATGTAGCCGGCCTCGACCAGCTTCTTCAGATTGTAGGAGACGTTTGAGCCGAGATAGTGCCCGCGTGTCCTGAGCTCCCCGGCGGTGAGTTCATTATCCGCGATATTGAACAGGAGAAGCGCTTGGACGGCGTTGATGTCCTGCTCCCCGGTCCTCTCGAATTCATCTTTCACCACGTCCAGAAGCCGCCGATGCAACCGCTCGATCAGCGTCAGCGATTCAAGATAGCTCCGCTTGATCGTTTCCTGTCGGCCGTCATCGACGGGGGAGACCTTTTCGCTTGCCATGTTCATACTCGACACCTGCCTGCATAGGAGGATCTTTGAGTGTCCTCGCGTTTATGTCGACAGAAACTAGGCAATACGAGTTAAAATCGTCTCAAACCGATCGGTTAATGCAAGCTTAGATAGCGATATGATGAGAATATACGGTACAGATTAAGTTCAATATGAATAAAATTATTCGGATTCGTTGTTATTTCCTTGTCCTCTATCCTAAACGGAGCCTTACCGCTGCGTCCCAAAACTGAACTGGACTCCGATTGCTTCGGTCCTGATCGGAGATCCGGGATCTCACCACAGGCTGCCCGAGCCTTACCCTTGCGCCCTCAGCATCTTGATGATGCCGGAGAAATCCGTAGCCCCCTGTCCGCCCTCTTCAAACTCGGCATAGAGCGACTCCGCATGCTTGCCCAGCGGGGTCGCGGCCCCCGCCTCCCGCGAGGCTTCCTGGGCCAGCCGCAAATCCTTCAGCATCATCGCTGCCGTAAAGCCGGCCTTGTAGTCCCGGTTCGCCGGTGAAGTCGGCACCGGCCCTGGCACTGGGCAATAGGTGGTCAGCGACCAACATTGTCCCGACGCCTTGGAAGAGATGTCGAAGAGTTTCTGATGATCGAGCCCAAGCTTTTCGGCGAGCGCGAAAGCTTCGCAGACCGCAATCATCGATATTCCCAGAACCATGTTGTTGCAGATCTTTGCGGCTTGCCCGTTACCAGCGCCACCGGCATGGACGATCGTCTTGCCCATTGCCTCGAGGATCGGCCTGGCGCGCTCGAACGCCTGGTCTTCCCCGCCAACCATGAAGGTCAGCGTCCCGGCTTCCGCTCCGCCGACACCGCCCGAGACTGGGGCATCCACCATATCGAGCCCCTGACCAGCGGCGGCGGCGGCCACCTCTCGCGCCGTCGCGACATCGATGGTTGAACAGTCGATGAGCAGAGTCTTCGGCGCCACAGTCTCGAGAAGCCCGCCGGCTCCCGTGTAGAGTTCGCGTACATGGCGTCCAGCCGGCAACATTGTGACGAGGACATCCACCTCGGCACTGGCCTCAGCCGCTGTTCCAGTGGCCGTACCGCCTGTCTCTACGAACTTGCTCTTTGCGGCGTCCATCAGGTCGAACCCTTTGACCTGATGGCCCGCTTTCACGAGATTGGCCGCCATCGGCCCGCCCATGTTTCCCAAGCCGATGAAACCGATCGTCGCCATCTCGCCTCCTATTTGTATGATAAAGACGGCACCGGTCGAGCGATGCCGCCGTCAGCACCTTTGCCTACTGTGCGGACACGACTCCCAGGTCGCGATAGCCGTCCGTCACCGCGGCCCGAGCTTCACGTCCACAGGCGATGGTCGACGCCGCGGCCTCCCCGGCCTTTTGCGCCGCATTCACACGGCTGCGCCCATGGGTTGCGACCATTTGCTTGTACCTTGCCGTGAGCAAGTTCCAGAAGTCGAGCTCGGTATTGTATGGCAGGTAGTTGCACTTGCGCTCGAGGAAGTAGGCCCTCGCCTGTCCGCCGTAGCGGGCCACCGGATCACGCATGTTGACTGGCGGCAGAGAGACTGTTTCCGGCATGGCCGCCGGCGGTGGTGCGACGGGCGCCGGCGCGGCAAAGCCGCGACTGACCGGGGGCTGTTGTGCCGCCTGCCGGCGTGATCCGCTCTCCCCGCCGCCTGCTGCGATCCTCACTTCGTCCATGACAAAGCGGACCGATTGCTCGTCACTCGCACTGCAGCGTGGGCGACGGCTCAGAGCTTCGGCGCGCGCCGATTGCATCTGCTCCACGGACGTGGCCTTGGCGGCGGCGATTTCGCCGAGGGCGGCGTAATGCTTGAGCTCAGCCTGCTCATCACTGGAGAGAAATCCGCAGGTCGACGCGGTATTGCTGGCCTCGATGATGGCCGAATAGGCATCCAGAGCCTCCGAGCCGGTGCTCTGGGCGAGAGCCGGGCCGGCGGCGCTCAGAATCATCAGGGGCACGGTCAGCGAAAGGGCAAGTCTGGTCATGGGCTGGTTTGTTCCGGTTGAGCGCGAAGTTGCGCGATCGAGTGAATATTCCGCGAACTTACCCTGTCCACCGAACCGACCCAGAAAGCCAGATGTCGGCCGCAATTTTGATCGACTGATACATCTTGAGCACAGATCGGGGTCTCAGAGCACTAATTCATCTGGGACTTGAGCGAAATACCGTCCCACATGGCTGTCCGAAACAGCCTCCAGACGCGCGGGGCGCCATTTCGGCGCCTGGTCCTTGTCGACGATCACGGCCCGCACGCCCTCGTAGAAGTCCTCGCTGTCGAAGATCCCATGCACCAGTCGATATTCGAGCCTCATGCAATCGTCGAAATCGAGACGGGCTCCTTCCCGGAGCTGCCGATGCGTGACCTTGAGGCTCGTCGGCGATTTCGACTGAAGCCCCTTCAGCACCCGCGCCTCCCATTCGCCACCGTCGCGATCCAGGCTCTCGAAGATTGTCTCCACATCGGCTCCGGAGAAGTGCCGGTCGATCCGCGGGCGCTCCGCCTCGATGGGCGCCGATCCGATCGGTCGTGCGAGCTGGGCCAGAGTCCCGTCCACATCTGCTGTCTCTGCCAGGCGTTCGATCAGGCTCGCTATTGCAGCCGAATCGACCAGATGCGTGGCGAGTCCAAGCGCCATGGCATCCTCCGCCTTCACCCGCGCGCCGGCGAGGCCGAGATACATGCCCGTCATGCCGGGCAGCCGCGGAAGGAAATAGGTGCCTCCCACATCCGGGAAGAAGCCAATACCCGTCTCCGGCATGGCAAACAGCAGCCGCTCCGTTGCGACCCGGTGGCTCCCATGCAGGGACAGTCCGACCCCGCCGCCCATGGTGATCCCGTCGATCAGCGCCACATAGGGCTTGGGATAGTGCTTGATCAGGGCATTGAGCTGATACTCTTCACCGTAGAAATCGAAGAAGGTCCTGTCCCTGGCGCGACCCCATTCCCACAGCGCCCGGATGTCCCCACCCGCGCAGAACGCCTTCTCTCCCGCCCCTTGAATCACCACTACGCTGACGGCGTCGTCTTCGGCCCAGGTCTCCAGCTGCGGCCGGATTGCGCGCACCATGCCAAGGGTCAGCGCGTTCAGCGCCTGCGGCCGGTTCAGTGTGATCAGCCCTGCGCGCCCGCGCCGTTCGAACAAAACCTCTTCCGTCACGATCTATCCTTTGAGCAGTTTGCGCGAGATGACCAGCCGCATGATTTCATTGGTACCTTCGAGGATCTGGTGCACCCGCACGTCCCTGAGATACCGTTCGATGCCGAAATCCCTGAGATAGCCATAGCCTCCATGCAGCTGCAGCGCCTCGTTCACCACGGTGAAGCCCACATCCGTGGCCTTGCGCTTGGCCATTGCGGCATAAAGCGTCGCATCCGGCGCCTTGTCCGTGACTTTCACTGCAGCCTTGTGGAGCAGGAGCCGTGCTGCTTCCAGCTCCGTCGCCATATCGGCAATTCGAAACTGCAGCGCCTGGAACTCGGCCAAAGGCTTGCCGAACTGCTTGCGGTCGTTGAGATAGGTGATCGCCTTATCCAGACAGGCTTGCGCTGCCCCGAGTGAACAGGCGCCGATATTGAGACGCCCCCCGTCGAGTCCGGCCATGGCGATGGCGAAGCCCTGGCCTTCATTGCCGATGAGGTTTTCCGCGGGCACCGCGGCCGCATCGAACAACACCGCCGAAGTGGGCTGGCTGTGCCAGCCGAGCTTCTTCTCCTGCGCCCCGAAGCTCAGTCCCGGGGTCTCCTTGTCGATCGCCAGGCACGAAATGCCGGATGCCCCTTCACTGCCCGTTCGCACCATGGTGACGTAGAGATCGGAAGCTCCGCCTCCAGAGATGAAGGCTTTGCCGCCGGTCACCAAATAGGTGGCATTTCCCGCCTTCACCGCCTTGGTACGGAGCGAGGCTGCATCAGATCCGGCACTCGGCTCCGTCAGGCAGTAGCTGGCGATTGTCTCCATGGTTGTAAGCTTTGGCAGCAGCCGTTGGCGCAAATCTTCGGCCCCGAAATGATCGATCATCCAGGCGGCCATGTTGTGAATTGAGAGAAAGGCGGCCGTCGATGGACACGCCTTCGCCAGCTCTTCGAAGATGATGGCTGCGTCGAGTCGCGTGAGCCCCGAGCCGCCCACATCCTCGCGGACATAGAGTCCGCCGAAGCCGAGCTCGGCGGCTTTCACAAGGACGTCGCGGGGAAAGATGTTATGCTCGTCCCATTCGGCGGCGTGGGGCGCGATATGTTCGGCGGCAAATGCGGCAGCGACGTCCTTGAACGCGCGCTGTTCCTCGCTCAGCTCGAACTCCATCGCGATCCGCTCCCGAATATATTCTCGCACCGGTGCCACCAAAACGCGGCTCGGGCGATTTAACTGAGGCATAGAAGCCGTTCGACGCCGGGTCAAGCGCTGCCGAGTGGGGGCTAAGAGGTGCAGGAGAGCTTGATTCGCCAGACACTTCATCTTCGCCTGTTGCACTTCTCTGCGCTGATCGCGGCGACGGCGCTGATCGGTTCATCCCAACTTCAGGCTCAGGAGGCGGCCCGTCCGAGCCGCAGTGCCGCCTCGACGGGCGTGACCCTCCCTTGGCCGCTTGACATCCTCAAGGGTCCCCAGGCAAAGCCCGCAGCCAAGGCAAAGCCGAAGCGCGTCCAGCGCAAGAAGCCGTCCACCGTCACCTCCCCCAATGCGACGGTCGTGGAGGCGATCCCCACACCCCGACCAAAGCCGCCGGATGATCACACCCTCGACGAGGATGATGCGGAGACTGGCGTGGAGGCGGAAGTTGCCGGCGCGAATGATCCCGGCCCTGAAGATGTTGTGGACCTGCGAGCACCGGTGATCCCTGTGCCACGCCCGCGTCCCTCGGACACCGCTGAAGCAAACGATTCCGAACCGACTGAGACGTCGCCGTCCGATTCTGCGGCGCGCCCCCAAGCAGCAGCCGACAACACCTTGGCTGCGGCGTTGGGCCCCGTCGATGCCGGCGACCTGCCGACCTTCTCACCAGCCCCTTTGCCGATGTCGAAATCCGCTGCCCTTCCCGCCCCAGCTCCCGTCCCACAACCTCCTTCGAAAAAACCTGCAGCCGACGCACCCGTCGATGCGGCGCGCGATCTTCTGCCTATTGAGCAGGCTTCACTCAGCCGTATCGTCGTCCCACGGCCCAAGCCCGAGGCCGGTGCGACGGACGACACAGTCGCACCGCCGGCTGAGCCTCCACCGCCCAAGGTCTGGGCGGCAGACGACGTCAGTGCTGCCGAGACGGAATGCGCGACCCTTCTCAAGGGCCTCGACATCGCCTACACACCGCAGCCGCCCTTGGGTGGCCCGGGCCAGTGCGGTACGCCTTATCCGCTTGAGGTCACAGCCATCGCAGGAGTAGCGATCAAGCCCGCCGCGATCATGAACTGCAAATTGGCCGCCGCCACCCATCGCTGGCTGGTCGAGTTCGTCCAGCCGGCTGCTGCAAAGTCCATGGGTGAGCCGGTCAAGGCCATTGGCAATGCCAGCTCCTATGTCTGCCGCAGACGCTACGGTGCCTCGACGGGGAAGATGAGCGAGCATGCCATTGCCGGTGCTCTTGATGTGGGCGCCTTCATCCTCTCTTCCGGCAAGTCGATCGGCGTCATGTCCGACGAGGCCATCGTCAAGGCCGAATTCTCCGCCGGCGATCCGACGAATCTCCTGGCCGCTGCGCGCGCTGGCGCCTGCAAGACCTTCTTCACTGTACTCGGTCCCGGCTCCAATGCCGCTCACGCCACACACTTCCATTTGGATCTTGCCCGCGGCGGTCGTTACCTCATCTGTGAATAACCCTCCGCCCGAACGGCGGCGGAGCGCAGGGATCCAGCGCTGAGACACTACGTCCGATCGGAACCTGTGGCGCACCGCGAGCCTCGCTTGAGCTGCGACATAGAATTGTTCGACGAAGGGCCGCTCCCGTCTTAGAATGTTTCTCGTCTAGGGACTGGCCGTAAGGAACAATCATGGCAAGCCGAGAAACGAAGCCAGCTTCGCTGCGCCGCGCCCGCGATTTTGCCGCCGCCGCAGCCGAGATGCCAACCCCCGGCTTTCCCGCGACTCGCATGCGTCGCAACCGCAAGGCCGACTGGACCCGTCGTCTGGTGCGCGAGCAGACCCTCACCACCGACGACCTGATTTGGCCGATCTTCGTAGCCGACGGTCAGGACCGAGAGGAGTCGGTGGCGTCCATGCCAGGCGTCCTGCGCATGACCGTCGATCGGGCATTGCGGGCGGCCGAGACCGCAGCCAATCTCGGAATCCCGGTGATTGCGCTCTTCCCTTATACGGATCCCTCTCTGCGCACCGCCGATGGCCGCGAAGCCCTCAATCCGGAAAATCTCGTCTGCAAGGCGGTGCGCGCCATCAAGCGCGAGATCCCCGAGATCGGCATCCTTTGCGACGTGGCCCTCGATCCCTACACCAGCCACGGCCATGACGGGCTCGTCGAGGGATATGAGATCCTCAATGACGAGACGGTGGAGGTTTTGATCGGCCAGACTCTGGTCCAGGCCGAGGCCGGCTGCGATATCATCGCCCCCTCCGACATGATGGACGGCCGTATTGGGGCGATCCGCGCCAGCCTCGAATCCGCAGGCCACCAGAATGTTCAGATCATGGCCTATGCTGCAAAATTCGCCTCGGGCTATTATGGCCCCTTCCGTGACGCCGTCGGTTCCACCGGCGCCCTCAAGGGGGACAAGCGTACCTATCAGATGGATCCTGCCAACGCCGATGAAGCGTTGCGCGAAGTCGCCCTGGACCTTGCGGAAGGGGCCGACATGGTCATGGTCAAACCGGGCATGCCCTATCTCGACATCGTCCACCGCGTGAAGGCGACCTTCGGCGTACCGACCTTCGCCTATCAAGTGTCTGGCGAGTATGCGATGCTGAAGGCAGCCTGCGACAATGGCTGGCTGGATCCCGAACGGGTAGTTCTGGAGACCCTCATGGCCTTCAAGAGGGCTGGTGCAGACGGTATCCTCACCTATTTCGCCCTCGATGCGGCGCGCCGGCTCAAGGCGAGAGCCTGAGCCGGCGCCCTCACGCCGCCGGGGGGATTATGGCAGAAAAATGGTTTCCTATCTCAGCGTGTGAGAAGTCTGTCCTCGCAGGCTTCTTCCATATTGCATCAAATGCCTGATTTCACGATGGTCCCTGCGACTGAGCGCATGCAGCATGTGAGTCAGCGACAAGGTTTAGCAAGCTAGGACAGTCCGCAAACGCCCGAGCCAGCCCAACCCGTAATTGGAAGCGGAGGGTTCCATGGCGTTTGTTTATCGCCGTCTCCTGGCCAGCCTGGCCGGGACGGCAGCTTTGACCTTGGCGAGTGCGCAGGGATACGCACAGACCATAACCACAGAGACGGCCACCAATACCAGCGACGAGGCCACCACTACGGCAGTGGAGGACAGCGATGGCACGGCTTTGGCACCGATCGTCGTCACCGGCGGCGGCACACCCGGAGCAACGGGCGAGACGGTGCTCACCACCGTGATCAGTCGTCCGATCCTGGAAGAACGTATGTTCGACAATTTCGACGAGATCGGGGACCTCACGCCGAATGTCGACTACAACACCACCAATGGCTCCTTCAATGTTCGCGGCCTCGACCAGGGCCGGGTCCTGACCACCATCGACGGTATCCGCCTGCCCTATCTGCGCGACGGCGCGCGCACCAGCGCGACGGGAGCCAATTACGCCGGTGGCCTCAATCTCGTCGATACCAACATGCTGTCTTCCATCGACATCATGAAGGGTGCAGATTCCAGCGTCTTCGGCTCCGGCGCTTTAGGCGGCGTTGTTGAGTTGCGCACCCTGCAGCCGGAAGACCTCATCGCCCCCGGCAAGAGCTTCGGCGGGGTGAGCAAGCTTGGCTATGACAGTGCCGACTACAGCTTCCAGGCGAACCAGGCCTTGGCGACCCGGATCAACGATACCTACGCCCTTGTCCAAGGCAGCTATCGCTTTGGTGAAGAAACCCAGAACATGGGCACGACGGGCGGCACCGGGCCGACCCGCACCAAGCCCAACCCCTTCGACTATGATCTGGGCTCCTTCCTGGGCAAGATCAATCACCACATCGAGGGCGGCCATACCATCGGCATTGCCGGCGAGGTTTTCCGCGAGGATGGCAATTCGAAGCTCTTCACCAGCGAGACGGCCTCCTACGACAATTACCGGCAGTCTGAGACGAATGAGCGCGACCGAGCCTCGATCTCGTATAAATTCAATGCGCCCACGACCAGCAGTGTAGTCGATTATGCCGAGATCATCGGCTATTGGCAGCGCCAGGAACTCAAGACTGTCACCAATGCCGATCGGCTGATCAATCCCGCGGGGCCCTACGAGCGCGGCAGCAACCTCGAAGGCCAGAATTATGGCGGCGTCGGCAATGCCGTGAAGACGCTGGATTTCCAGGGAATCGCTAATCAGTTCACGGTCGGCGGCGAGCTTTATGGCTCGACTTACGAGCAGTTCGCCTATGGCAAGGACAAATGCACACCGGACATCCCCACTTGTGCCTTCCTGCACGCCAATCAGTCCGACGCCCCCAAGGTCGACGGCACGACGCTCGGCCTGTTTATTGAAGACAAGATCTTTCTTGCCGACGGTCGCGTCCGGGTCATCCCCGGCGTCCGCTTTGACTGGTATGAATACACTCCTGAAGCGACGGCCGCGTACAAGGATAATCCGACCTATGACGGCTTGCCGGACGACAACACCGACTACGCCTTCTCGCCCAAACTGCGCCTTGAATGGGATGCCACCCCGGTGGTCACCCTCTACGCTCAATGGGCCCAGGCCTTCCGCGCGCCCGATCCGGTGGACCTCTATATGTCCTATGGCGGCCCCGGCACCTATCTGCGCATCGGCAATCCTGACCTGAAGCCTGAGACGAGCAATGGCTTCGAGATCGGCATGAAGGCGGGAGACCGCAATCTTGGAGCGACGGTTGCCCTCTTCGACAACTACTACAAGGATTTCATCGACACCGAGACCTATGCCGATCCTCTCTATCCCTTCGGCGTCACCCAGGCGATCAATCGCGACCGGGTCCGCATCTATGGCGCCGAGGCCACGGTGTTCGGCCGCATGGAGAACGGCCTCCATGGCTGGGCGATGATTGGTTTTTCCAACGGCAAGGACACCAAGGATGACATCTATCTTGACAGCATCCCGCCGCTGAAGGGCTCCGTCAGCATCGGTTATGCGACCGATGTCTGGGGCACCGACTTGATCCTCACTGCCGCCGCGGCGCGCGACAAGGTCCCGCAGGATCTGACAGCAGCGGCCAAGCAGAAGCTGAAGACGGACTCTTATGCCAAGCTGGACCTGACCGCCTGGTGGGCACCCGAACCTCTTCCCGGCCTCACCCTGCGCGCAGGTGTCTTCAACCTCTTGGATGAGAAATATGTCGACGCCCTGAACGTGCCGGAATCGACGACCCTCTCCCAGGCTTATTTCACCGAGCCTGGCCGCACCTTCCGCGTGACGGGCACTTTCCAGTTCTGAGCAGCGAAGGACCGCCACGCCCGAACCGTCGTCCCGGCCGAAGAGCCGGGACCTCGCCCCCCCCCCAGGGGGAGAGCTTCCTCATCCTGAGGAGCAGCCGTGAGGCTGCGTCTCGAAGGATCAGCGCTGCAGCAGCGCAATCAAGCTCGACGTATCCCACCTCTTGCCGCCCATCTTCTGCACCTGAGCGTAAAGCTGATCCACCAGTGCGGTCGCCGGCAGCGACACGCCGGTGCGGCGAGCCTCCTCCAAACAGATATTGAGGTCCTTCCGCATCCAGTCCACGGCGAAGCCGAAATCGAACTTCCCGTCCAGCATGGTCTTGTAGCGGTTCTCCATTTGCCAGGATTGCGCCGCCCCTTTGGAGATCACCTGCACCACCGCCTCCATGTCGAGGCCGGCCGCTTGTCCGAAATTCAAAGCCTCCGACAACCCCTGCACCACGCCGGCGATGCAGATTTGGTTTACCATCTTGGTGAGCTGACCTGAGCCCGATGGCCCGATCAGCCGGCGCATCTTGGAAAAATGCGCGATCAAGGGCTCGGCGCGCGCATAATCGGCTTCGTCCCCGCCCGCCATGACGGTGAGCGCCCCGTTTTCTGCCCCTGCCTGGCCACCCGATACCGGCGCATCCACAAAGCCGATGCCCTTATCCCGACCGGCACCGTGCAGCTCCCGCGCCACATCGGCCGAGGCCGTGGTGTGGTCGATGAAGATCGTCCCATGATCCATCCCGGCAAACGCACCCTGCGGCCCGAGTACCACCGATCGCAGATCATCGTCATTGCCGACGCAGGCGAAGACGAACTCCGCCCCTTGTGCTGCTTCGGCCGGCGTTGAGGCGCGGCGCCCGCCATGCTGGCCCACCCATTGTTCAGCTTTTGCGGCGGTCCGGTTGTAGACTGTCACCGTATGTCCGGCCTTCGCCAGGTAGCCGGCCATCGGATAGCCCATGACGCCCAGGCCGAGCCATGCCACGTTTGCGCCCATCTGTGGTCTCCCTTGTCGTTCTCAACTGTTTGCTTGCCGATTTGAGCGCGGCCTCGACGCCGCTTGGGTGTAGAAGCATGTTTCACCTGATGACCAGTCCGCGAGAAGCCCGACCATGGCCGTAACCCTTGACGATATCCGCGCCGCAAGTGAATGCCTTGAAGGAGAGATCGTACGCACCCCTCTCTTGTCCGCACCCAAGCTGTCGGACGTTACGGGTGCTGGCGTCTACGTCAAGCTTGAGAACCTTCAGGTCACCAATTCTTTCAAGGATCGGGGCGCCTTCGTGAAGCTCGTCTCGCTCGACGAACAAGAAAAGTCGCGCGGCGTAATTGCCATGTCTGCCGGCAACCATGCCCAAGCCGTCGCTTATCATGCCCGGCGCCTCGGCATCCCCGCGACCATCGTCATGCCGGAGACCACTCCCTTCACCAAGGTCGAGCGGACCCGTGCCCACGGTGCCGAGATCGTGCTGTCTGGCGAGACCCTGGTCGAGAGCCAGGCGAGGGTCATGGAGATTATGGCCGAGCGCAGCCTCACCTTGGTCCACCCCTATGACGATGACCGCATCATCGCCGGACAGGGTACGATTGCTTTGGAGATGCTGGCAGCCGAACCGGATCTCGACATCCTCGTCATTCCGATCGGCGGCGGCGGCCTGATCTCTGGCAATGCCATTGCCGCCAAGGCGCTGAAGCCCTCGATCCGCATCGTCGGCGTCGAGACGGAGCTTTACCCCTCCATGTATCACGCGGTGCGCGGCGAGCCCTCGAAATGCGGCGGCTCGACTTTGGCCGAGGGCATCGCTGTCAAGAACGTGACCGAGCGGACCATCGGCTATTGTCGGGAGTTCGTTGATGAAATCCGCCTCGTCGACGAATCACGCCTCGAGCAAGCTGTGAACGCCTTCCTCACGCATCAACGGGTGGTGGTCGAGGGCGCCGGTGCCGCTGGGCTCGCAGCGGTACTCGACGATCCCGACGCCTTCAAGGGCCGTAAGGTGGGGCTCATCGTCTGTGGCGGCAATATCGACCAGCGCATTCTGGCCTCCATCATCTATCGCGAGCTTGGCCGCGAGCAGCGGATCGTCTCGTTGCGTATCGAAATCGACGACCGGCCCGGCATCCTCGGCAGGATCTCCACCTTGCTGGGCAAGATGGGCGCCAACATCCTCGAAGTGTGGCATCGCCGCATGTTCCTTGAAGTTCCTGCTAAGCGCGCCGATCTTGAGGTCATGATTGAAACGCGGGATGCTCAGCATGCGGAGGACATCATTCGCGAGATTGAATCGCAGGGCTTTGTCATCGAGGTGCTGGACGCTCCCGCCGGGCGTGCCGCGCCGCGTCTGCACGCCAGCCACTGACCGGTGTCACGTTCCAGCCCCCGGGATAGAGGCAACATCTCTGGCTGGATGCAATTCTCGTGATATGATGAACCATGCGCGTCCCTGGTCGGATGGAGCCTAAGTCGCGGTGTATGAAGGTCGTAACTTTCCGCAGTTCTATATTACGGCGTCGTCGCCCTGCCCCTACCTGGTGGGTCAGATGGAGCGCAAGGTCTTCACGCATTTGATCGGCGAGGACGCCTCGCGCCTCAATGATGCCCTTAGCCAGGGTGGGTTCCGGCGCAGTCAGAACATTGCCTATCGCCCGGCCTGCGAGCGCTGTTCGTCCTGCGTCTCCGTCCGCGTAGTCGTCGACGAGTTCAAGCCATCGCGCACCTTTCGCCGGATTTCATCTCTCAACCGCAGCCTCGATATCCGTCAGGTCGAAAGCCGCGCGACCTCAGAGCAATACTCGCTTTTCCGCCGCTACATCGACGACCGCCACGGCGAAGGCGGCATGGCGGAGATGACGGTTCTCGACTATGCCGCCATGGTCGAGGACAGTTTCGTAAACACCCACATAACGGAATATAGGCTCCGGCCGCGGATTCCGCTGGCTCCTCCGGATCCTCAGAAGGGCGAGCTCGTCGCCGCCGCCCTGACCGACCGCCTCGCTGACGGCCTGTCCATGATTTATTCCTTCTATGACAGCGACCATCGCTGGCGTAGCCTCGGCACCTTCATGATCCTCGATCACATCGAACGCGCGCGGAAGCTCGGTCTGCCATATGTTTATCTCGGCTATTGGGTCCCTGGCTCCGACAAGATGGCCTACAAGGCCCGCTTCCTGCCCCAGGAGCGTCTCACCCCGGATGGCTGGCGCCTGGCAGCCTCCTGACCATCCGTTCCTGGGTCTGAGATGCCCTCACCAGAAGGGCACCGACTGATCCCTGAGGAGTCCGAGGGGTTGTATTGAAGAGCTTCGCTCTATGATTTGACCCTTGGCCGTGAAAGCGCTCCTTTTCCAGACTTCGGTCAGTGCTTGCCATCCCGAGCCGCGCTGATTACACACGCCTAAGCGGTACTTTCGCTCCGCTCTTCTCATGCGGATACCATGGCATCCCTCGCCATCCCAATGTTGGATCATCGTCGCGGACTGCTGATCGGAGCGATCGGCGGCCTGATCATGACCTTCGATGCTCCGCTGCTGCGGCTGGCCCAGGTCGAGACCTTCACAGCGGTTTTCTGGCGCGGCCTCTTCGTTTTTATTGGTACTTTGCTGCTCTGGGCTTGGCTGCGTTACATTCAGCGTCGGCCCACGCCGTTGATCAACGGCCGCGACGGCATCGTCATCGCGCTTCTGCACTGCATCGCCAATGTTCTCTTCGTCTCTGCCATGTTCAACACGGCGGTGGCGAATGTGGTCTTTATTCTCGCCCTGAACCCACTGTTTGCGGCCCTGTTTTCCCTGGTGTGGCTGGGGGAGAGAATCACCTTGGCTACTTGGCTTGCCATGATCGCCGCGCTCATCGGCGTATCCATCATCGTTATGGGAGGCATCGAGTCAGGGAGCGTGAAGGGTGATGTTCTGGCCCTGGGCAGCGTCATGATGATCGGCTTCGGCCTGACATATGTCCGCCGCAGTGGCAAGGATCTGAGCCTGGCTCCCGGACCCGGCTCCCTCTTGGCAGCCTTGATCGCTTTGCCATTCGCGGCCACTCTCGCAATCCCTATGGAGAAGATAACCTTCCTGGCTCTGGACGGTTTGCTGGTGATGCCGCTGGCCTCCGCCTTGCTCATCGCCGGCGCCCGCTATCTATCGGCGCCCGAGGTCGCCATGTTCTTCCTGCTCGAGACCGTGCTTGCGCCGGTCTGGATCTGGCTGATGATCGGCGAAGTGCCGACCCTCAATACCATGATCGGCGGCGCCGTCATCCTAGTGAGCCTGATAGCTCACGCAGCCTATCGTCTGAGCCGGCCGCCGCCTCTGCCGCGCTGACGTTCAGCCGAAACGGTTGTTTCTTGGAAAGCCCTTGGGCGGCATCCGTCCGGCTTGCGCCCGGGCACCGATCCATTCCTGCATTTCGCTCACCGTCCAGATCCGACCAGACGTGTCCTTCCAGGTCAGTCCGGCCGCCAACGCGAAGACTTTCACATCCGCCAGCCCACCGTCGCGATAGCTTTGCAGCTTTACCCCGCGGCCGCGGCCCATCTCAGGCATTTCCGTCAACGGAAAGACGAGCAGCTTTCGGTTTTCGCCGATGACGGCCACATGATCGGCGCCTTCGCTGACGAAGCTGCACGCCTGTGCCTCCACCGGGGCGGAGACATTGAGCACCTGCTTGCCCTTGCGGGTGTTGGCGAGGACGTCGTCCTCCGGCACCAGAAAGCCGCGCCCGTCGGAGGCAGCCACCAGCAGCTTGCGGCCCGCGCGATGCACGAACAGCGCGACCACGTCGTCCACCGTGTCCATGTCGCAGATGAGCCGCAAGGGTTCGCCATGGCCGCGCCCGCCGGGCAGCTTGTCGGCGCCCAGCGTGAAGAACTTGCCCGACAGCGAGAAGGCCAGAAGCTTGTCCGTGGTCTCTGCGTGGAACATGAACTTGGCTTTGTCGCCTTCCTTGAAGGTGAGCGCCGAGGCATCTCCCAGATGGCCCTTCAGCGCCCGGATCCAGCCCTTCTCCGAGAGGACTACGGTGATCGGCTCCCGCTCGATCATGGCCTGGTCGAGATCCACATCCACGGTCGGCGCATTGGCGAACTGGGTCCGTCGGCGCCCAAGCGCCGTCTTGTTGCTGAACTTCGTACGGACTTCGCGGATCTCGTCCGAGATCTTGCTCCACTGCTTTTCATCAGAGGCGAGCAGCGCATCGAGCCCCGCCTGTTCATCCGAGAGCTCGGCATATTCGCGCCGGATCTCCATCTCCTCGAGCTTGCGCAGCGAGCGCAGCCGCATGTTGAGGATCGCCTCCGCTTGGTTGTCGGTCAGGCTGAAGGTGCGCATGAGCTCGGCCTTCGGCTCGTCCTCCTCGCGGATGATGCGGATCACCTCATCCAGGTTGAGATAGGCCACGAGATAGCCCGCCAGCATCTCGAGTCGCTTGGCGATTTGTTCCAACCGGTAGTTCGAGCGCCGGACCAGAACCTCTTTGCGATGGGCCAGCCAGTGCCTCAGCACGTCCGGCAGCGAGAGGACCTTCGGCACCCGACCGGCGGTCAGCACGTTCATGTTGAGCGAGATCCGCGCTTCGAGTTCCGTCAGCCGGAACATCTGCTCCATGAGCACGGTCGCATCCACCGATCGTGCCCTCGGCTCCAGCACCAGACGCACGTCTTCCGCCGATTCGTCGCGCACATCTACCAGCAACGGCAATTTGCGGGCATTGATGAGTTCTGCGATCTTCTCGACCAGCCTGCCCTTTTGCACCTGATAAGGCATCTCGGTGATGACGATCTGCCAGGTGCCGTGCTTGAGCTCCTCGATCTCCCATTTCGCCCGCACGCGGAAGCTACCGCGTCCGGTGACATAGGCCTGTTTGATCAGGGCCGGATCATCGACGATGATGCCGCCGGTTGGAAAGTCTGGTCCGGGCACCATCTCCACGATCTTCTCGATCGGCGCGGTTGGATGCTTGATTAGGTAAAGCGCCGCGTCACACAGCTCATGAGCGTTATGCGGCGGGATCGATGTCGCCATGCCCACGGCGATTCCGGAAGATCCATTGGCGAGCAGATTAGGGAATGCCCCCGGCAGTACGATCGGTTCGCTGTCTTCCCCGTCATAGGTGTCGCGGAAGTCGACGGTATCCTCATCCAGCCCGTCGAGCAGCGCCTGAGCGACCTCGGTGAGCCGGGCTTCGGTATAGCGCATGGCCGCCGGATTATCGCCGTCGATATTGCCGAAGTTTCCCTGCCCATCCACAAGCGGATACCGCACCGCGAAATCCTGGGCGAGGCGCACGAGCGCATCATAGACCGACTGGTCGCCATGGGGATGATAGCGGCCGATGACATCGCCGACGACGCGGGCGCATTTCTTGAACCCCTGCCCCGGGTCGAGTTTGAGCTGGCGCATCGCGAAGAGCAGCCGCCGATGCACAGGCTTAAGCCCGTCACGCACATCCGGCAGCGCCCGGTGCATGATGGTCGACAGCGCATAAGCGAGATAGCGCTCCTCCAGGGCGTCGCGAAGCTGGATCGGCTCCACCCCCTCGGGCGCCGCAGGCGGACTGAGTTCACTCATAGATCACCGGTCGATTGAAGCATTTCCCTTAATAGCAAAATCGATCGTCCGTTGCACCCTGTCAGAGGATGAGCTGACGGCAACTGCCGGGCGGCTGCCCCGTCGCGCTGGATCTATTCGGCTGGAGCCCCAACTTGACAGGAATGAGCACCGTTTACGTGTTCGGACTACACCCTTACATTCGATGCACGACCACTTGGCAGATGGGTTTCTTCCCCCAGCTCGCATTGACCGCCCGGCGCACGCTCTGGCTTACAATTTGCTCGATGGAGCTGTTGGCTTGTTTGCCGCGGCCGCGCGGCCGAGCATCGAGACCATCATCGATGGCATCCAGCACGATGTCCTCCATGGCCTCGCCATCCTGATCCACCACCGGCACCCCTTCCATGGCGATCTTGGCCTCCCCGACGAGCTTGCCCTTCTCGTTGAGCAGCAGTGAGATCATGATGACCCCGGCGAAGGACAGCTTGCGTCGTGCCTTGAGAGAATTGGCATCCGCCGGCACCAGGATCGTGCCATCGAGATGGATGCGACCGCTCTGCACCCGCCCCAGCAGCCGCGGCTCCGGCGCAAGCCGCATCATCTGCCCGTTCTCGACCACCTCGGCCTGCGGGACTCCGCGTGAGAGGGCAAACAGCTTGTGCTCTAACAGATGCCGCATCTCGCCATGCATGGGGATAACCATCTTGGGTTTCAGCCAGGAATACATGATGTCGAGCTCGCCGCGCCTGGGATGGCCGGTCACATGCACCAGCGCTTCCTCGCCGGTGATGACTTGAACGCCGCGCGCCGCCAGATTGTTCTCGATGGAGATCACCGCCTTCTCGTTGCCTGGGATCGTTTTGGAGGAGAAGATCACGAGATCTCCGGCCTCCAGCGAGATCGTCGGATGAATGTCTTCCGCGATCCGCGCCATGGCTGCACGCGGCTCCCCTTGGCTGCCGGTACACAGGCAGACGACCCTTTCCGGCGGCAGGTAACCGAAACTCTCGTCATTGACCACCTTCGGCAGGTCCTTGAGATAGCCCGCCTCCCGCGCCGCCGTGATTGTCGTATGCATGGCCCGTCCCGCCACGACGAGTTGTCGTCCCGCAGCCTCTGCAGCCTTTGCCACCGTCTCCAGCCGTCCCACATGCGACGCGAATGTCGTCACGGCGACTCGCCGCTCCGCCGCCATGATCAGGCGCGTCAGGCTCTCCGACACCTCCTGCTCGGTCGGCGAAATCCCTTCGCGAAGCGCATTGGTGCTGTCGCAGATGAGGACGTCGCAGCCTTCCTCGCCGATCTCCCTGAACCTGGCTTCGTCGATACGCGCACCAAACATGGGCGCGTCATCGATCTTCCAGTCGCCGGAATGGACGATGAGGCCCAGAGGTGTGCGGATCACAACGGCATTGGGTTCTGGAATCGAATGATTGACCGTCACCAGCTCCACATCGAAGGGGCCGACCGTAAACCGTCCGCTCAACGGCACGACTTTCAGGTCCACATGTTCGAGGATGCGGCGCTCATGCAGCTTGGCTCGCAGCAGGGAGGCGGTGAAGGGTGTGGTATAGACCGGCACTTTCAGGTCTGGCCACAGATAGCCGACGGCGCCGAAATGATCTTCATGACCATGGGTCAGCACGATGCCTTTGAGCCGGTTCCCCAGCCCTGCCGCAAACGAGATGTCCGGCAGCACGACATCGATCCCTGGCTCGTGATCCTCTCCGAATTTGACCCCCAGATCGACCATGATCCAGTCGCGGTCATCTTCGGGCCCGTAACCGTAAAGATACACGTTCATGCCGATTTCGCCTGCTCCGCCCAGCGGCAGAAAGACAAAATCGCTGTCTCCGTGCGATCGGCTTCCCCGACCTTTTTTCATCCATTCGTCCCTTGTCGATCCCCGAGCGCCATCACTAGCTGAAGAAGACGTCTCCCGCCAGAACCCTCCGCGTCGCCCCGCCTCGCATCTGCAGCAATAACGCCCCCTCATCGTCGAGATCAGCGAAGATCCCTTCGATCTGCTCGCCCTGCATCCTCACCAGAAGAGGGCCTCCCAAACCTTGCGCCCGTGACAGCCAGGCCCGCCTTATGCCGGCAAAACCCTCGGGCCCCGACCAGACCATGTGCCATCGGTCGAACGCCTGGGCGAGATGCTCCAGGAAAGCGAGCGGCCCATCTTCGGCACCATGTTCAGCCAAGCAGGTTGTCTTGTATGGCAGGTCCCCAGGAGGCTTGCGCGTCAGATTGACCCCGATACCGATGACCAAGCCGGCCTCAGCAAAATGGGGCCGGGGCGCCGCCTCTAGCAAGATTCCCGAAGTCTTGGCGCCATCAATCAGCAAATCATTGGGCCATTTGAGCCGCATCAGGCTCCGACGGGTCTCGGAGACGCAGGCCGAGGCGGCATCGAACAGAGCAAGGGCAGCCACGAAGCTCAAATTGGCGCTGCGGGCTGGCGCGCTTCGGTCGGTCAGCAGCAGGCTTCCGTAAAAATTGCCGCTTTCCGACGTCCAAGGCCGTCCCTGACGACCGCGTCCGGCACTTTGCCGTTGTGCCACGATCCATAACGGGCCGACTTCGCCCGAAGCTGCCTGGCGAATGGCCTCGGCATTGGTCGAATCGACTTCATCGAACTGCGCGAGCCGGTGTCCGAAAGGGAGGGAAATTCGCTGCATCTCGATAGCGCCTCATAGTTCAACGTCACTTTGGGCGCACTGCAGCATGCGTCCGTACCGATCCAACCCAACCCAGGATCTCCAGCCACAAGGATCCAGCGCTCCGTCGATGTGTTCGAGGGCCCTGGCGCGAGCAAAGGCGCAGTTCTCGTCGCCGCCACTTCTCGCGGGCCCCTATATGCGGACGAAGAACCCGATCTTAGAACAACGAGGCGGCGGCAGCTTGGGCGGCCGTGAGCACCGGTCGTGCGAAGACCACAAAGGCCAGGATCACGAAGGCCGACACGCCCAACACGACCCGGATCTCCGTAGGCGCCGGAACGAAGCGATCGGCTGGTTCGTCGAAATACATGATCTTGACGATGCGCAGATAGTAGTAGGCGCCCACTACCGACGTAACGACGCCGATGATGGCCAGCGTCACGAGACCCGCCTTGATCGCCGCCGAGAAGACGAAGAACTTCGCAAAGAACCCCGCCAGCGGCGGAATGCCTGCCATGGAAAACATCATCACCGCCATGACGAAGGCGAGCGGCTTGTTGTTGCGGGACAATCCCGCGAGATCGGCGATGGTCTCGACCGCCCCTTCCCCGCGCCGCATGGCCATGATCACGGCGAAGGAGCCGAGCGTCATGAACATGTAGATGGTCATGTAGATGATGAGGCCGCGGACGCCCTCGGGGCTGCCGGCGGCAAGCCCGATCATTGCGTAGCCCATGTTCGCGATGGAGGAATAGGCCATCAGCCGTTTGATGTTTGTCTGCCCGATCGCGGCGAAGGAACCTAGGGCCATGGAGGCGATCGAGAGAAACACGACGATCTGCTGCCAATCGGCGGCGATCGTGGGAAACGGTACGATCATCGCGCGCACGAAGACGGCGGCCGCCGCCACCTTGGGCGCAGAGGCGAAGAAGGCGGTGACCGGGGTCGGCGCACCCTCATAGACATCCGGGGTCCACATGTGGAACGGCACCAGCGACGTCTTGAAGGCAAAGCCGGTGATCAGGAACGACAGGCCGATGAGCAGCCCGATCCCCGCCTCGCCCGACCCAAGTGCCAACCGAATACCGTCGAAGGAGACGGTGCCGGTGAAACCATAGATCAGCGAGCTTCCATAGAGCAGCATGCCCGACGACAAGGCGCCCAGGACAAAATATTTGAGCCCTGCTTCCGAGGAGCGCGCTGAGTCCCGGTTGATGGCGGCCACCACATAAAGCGACAGGCTCATCATCTCGAGCCCGAGATAGACGGCAATCAGATCGTTCGCCGAGATCAGCACGAGCATGCCCAGCGTCGCCAGACAGATCAGCACCGGGAACTCGAAGCGCATCATGTGCTCGGACTTCAGGAACTGAACCGACAGCAGGATCACGGCGGCCGAGGCGAAGACCGCGAGGATCTTCATGAACCGGCCGAAACTGTCGATCATGAGGCTGCCGCCGAATGCGACGTGCCGGCCCCCGTCATGGTCGAGCAGGATGAGCAAGGCGACGATCGCCAGCAGCACGATGGCCAGCGACGAGATCAGCTCGACCGGATCGCCCTTGCGGAACACGCCGATCATGAGCAGCGCCATGGCACCCACCGCCAGCACGATCTCCGGCAGGATGGCGAGTATGTCCGCGGTTGCGATTGCGTGCACCATGAGGCTCCGTCAGTTGGCGGTCGCGACCGCGGCCTGCTTCAGCACGTCGAGCGAGGCCTGGTAATTGGTGATGAGGTGATCAACCGAGACGTGGAACACATCCATGATTGGCGTCGGATAGATCCCGAACAGAATGGTCAGCACGATGAGCGGAGCGAGGATTGTCACTTCCCGCCAATTCATGTCCTTGATCGTTTTGAGGCTTTCCTTCTCCAGCGGACCGAACACCACCCGCCGGTAGAGATAAAGGGCATAAGGTGCCGACAGGATCAGGCCGAAACAGGCGAAGAACGCAACCCAGGTATTGACCCGGAACGCACCGTTGAGCGTGAGGAATTCGCCGACGAAGCCGCTGGTACCCGGCAGGCCCACATTGGCCATGGTGAAGACCATGAAAGTGAAGGCGTAGATCGGCATGCGCTTGACCAGCCCGCCATAGGCGGCAATGTCACGCGTGTGCATCCGCTCGTAGACGACGCCGACACAGAGAAACAATGCGCCCGAGACGATGCCGTGGCTGACCATCTGGAACAGCCCGCCCTCCAGGCCCTGATGGGTGAGCGTGAACAGCCCCATTGTCACGAAGCCCATATGCGCAACGGAAGAATAGGCGATCAGCTTCTTCATATCCGTCTGCACCAACGCCACCAGCGAGGTGTAGATGATCGCCACAACCGATAGCGTGAAGACGAAGGGTGCGAAATAGTCGGAGGCCGCCGGGAACATCGGGATGGAGAACCGCAGGAACCCGTAGCCTCCCATCTTCAGCATGATCGCAGCCAGGATGACCGAGCCGGCGGTCGGCGCCTCCACATGGGCGTCGGGCAGCCAAGTGTGCACCGGCCACATGGGCATCTTCACCGCGAAGGAGGAGAAGAAGGCAAGCCACAGCCAGGTTTGCAGCTGGGGTGAGAAGCTGTAGCGGAGCAGCGTCGGGATGTCGGTCGTCCCCGACTGCCAGAACATGGCGAGGATCGCCAGCAGCATCAGCACCGAGCCCAGCAGGGTATACAGGAAGAATTTGAAGCTCGCATAGACGCGCCGCGGTCCGCCCCAGATGCCGATGATCAGGAACATCGGGATGAGGCCGGCCTCGAAGAACAAATAGAACAGCACGATGTCGAGCGCACAGAAGACGCCGATCATCATCGTTTCGAGCAGCAGGAAGGCGATCATGTACTCCTTGACGCGCACCTTCACGCCCCAGCTTGCAATGATGCAGGCCGGCATGAGGAAGGTGGTCAGGATCACGAACAGCATCGAAATGCCGTCGACGCCCATGTGGTAACTGATGGTGCCGCCCAGCCAGGCGGCCTTCTCCACGAACTGGAAGTCCGGCGTCGAATAGTCGAAATTGATCCAGATCAGCAGCGACAGGAGGAAGGTGATGATCGTCGTCCACAGCGCCACATAGCGCGCCGAGCGCTCTGCATGCGCGTCGTCCCCCCTGATGACCAGGATGAACAGCGCTCCGACCAGGGGCAGGAACGTGATGACCGAAAGGATATGCGGGATGTCCATGTGTCCTCAGGCTCCCGCATACATCAGCCAAGTGACCAGGGCGGCGATCCCGATCAGCATGGCGAAGGCGTAGTGATAGAGATAGCCGGTCTGCAGCCGCACCGCGCCGCGGGTAACATCGAGCACCCTGGCCGAGATTCCGTCTGGTCCAAGCCCGTCGATGAGGCGGCCGTCACCCTGCTTCCACAGCAGCTTGCCGAGGCCGAACGCGCCGCGCACGAAGATGAAATGGTAGATCTCGTCGAAATACCACTTGTTGAGCAGGAACTGGTAGACGGGCCAATTCCGCTCGGCCAAGCGCTTCGGCGTCTCGGGGCTCAAGATATAGAAATAGAATGCGACGAAGAAGCCGAGCGCCATGAACAGCGAAGGCGAGATCACGATCCAGAACGGCAGGTGATGCATGACTTCGAGCAGCTCGCTTTCGCGGGTGATCGCGATCGCTTGGCCCCAGAACGCGGCATGTTCGGCGCCCGTGAAATAGGGCGCGAGGACATAACCCGCGCCCAGCGCGCCAACCGCCAGGACATAGCAGGGGATCACCATCACATTGGGTGACTCATGGACGTGATGCAGGACATCCTTGGACACCCGGCTCCGTCCGTGGAACGTCATGAACATGACGCGCCAGGCATAGAAGGCGGTCAGTGCCGCCGAGATGTCGGTCAAGATGAAGGCATACAGGCCGATGCCGGTGCCCGCGGAATAGGTCGCCTCGATGATGGCGTCCTTCGAATAATAACCGGCGGTGATCACCGGAAACCCGGTCAAGGCTAGGGTGCCGATCAGCATCAGCGCCCAGGTGATCTTCATGTGCGGAAACAGCCCGCCCATCTTTCGCATGTCCTGCTCTCCGCCCATCCCGTGGATCACCGATCCGGACCCCAGGAACAGCAGCGCCTTGAAGAAGGCATGCGTCGTCAGATGGAAGACGGCGATGCCGAAGGCACCGACCCCGAGGGCTGCGAACATGTAGCCAAGCTGTGAGCAGGTCGAATAGGCGATCACCCGCTTGATGTCGTTCTGGACGAGGCCGATGGTGGCGGCGAAGAAGCATGTCGTGGCGCCGATCAAGGCGACGAACCACATGGCGTTTGGCGCTAGTTCGAACACCGGCGACATCCGCGCCACGAGGAAGACACCGGCCGTCACCATGGTCGCGGCATGGATCAACGCCGACACGGGTGTCGGTCCTTCCATGGCGTCCGGCAGCCAGGTATGCAGCAGGAACTGTGCTGACTTTCCCATGGCGCCCATGAACAGCAGCAGCGCGATGACCGTGAGAATGTCGAGATTCATCCCCAGGAACTCGAACGTCTTGCCGACCTGATCCGGGGCCGACGCGAAGATTGTGTCGAATTCGATCGAACCGAAGATGTGGTAGGTCGCGAAGATCCCGAGCGCGAAGCCGAAATCGCCGACCCGGTTGACCACGAAGGCCTTAATGGCCGCAGCGTTCGCGCTGTCTTTCTCGTACCAGAAGCCGATCAGCAGATAGGAGGCGAGCCCGACCCCTTCCCAGCCGAAGAACAGCTGCAGAAGATTGTCGGAGGTCACCAGCATCAGCATGGCGAAGGTGAAGAATGACAGATAGGAGAAGAACCGGATCGGATAGGGGTCATGCGCCATGTAACCGATCGAATAGACATGCACGACCGACGATACCGTCGTTACCACGCACAGCATGACCACGGTGAGCGTGTCGACCCGAATCGCCCAATCGGCCTGCAGCGAGCCGGACTGGACCCACGGGAGCAGCGTATATTTGACGGTCTCATGGTCCAGCGCGATTTGCGAGAACGCGATCCATGACAGTATGGCGCAGACGATGAGCAGGCCGGAGGTGATCACCTCCGTGGCGCGTACACCGATGAAGCGGCCGAAAAAACCGGCGATAATCGCGCCGAGGAGCGGCAGGAAGACGATCAGCGAATACATGTCCCTGCCTCAGCCTTTCATCAGGTTGATGTCTTCGACATCGATCGACCCGCGATTGCGGAAGTGTACGACCAGGATCGCCAGCCCGATCGCGGCCTCGGCGGCGGCGACCGTCAGCACGAACAGGGCGAAGACCTGCCCCACCAGATCGCCGAGAAATGATGAGAACGCCACCAGATTGATGTTCACAGCCAGAAGCATGAGTTCGATCGACATCAGGATGATGATGACGTTCTTGCGGTTGAGGAAGATGCCGAAGATGCCGATCGTGAACAGGATCGCTGCGACGATGAGGTAATGCGTGAGGGTGATCTCCATGGGCTTAGATCCCCTGCCCCGGTTTGACTTTACGGATTTCGATGGCTGTGGCCGGATTCCGTGCGATCTGCACGGCCGCTGACTGGCGTTTGACGTTCACCCGGTGCTGCAGCGTGAGCACGATGGCACCGATCATGGCGATCAGCAGCACGATACCGGAGGCCTGGAAGAAGAAGGCGTAGCGCGTATAGATGAGCTGTCCGAGCGCTTTCGTATTCGTCATCTGCGCCAGGGCCGGCGTGGGCGAAGCCGAGACTTGGGCTGCGTCCGGGGCCAGCGTCCAGCTGCCCACGACCAGCACCAGTTCCACCAGCAAGATAAGTCCGATCAGCGCTCCGATCGGCAGATATTGCAGCATACCTTGCCGCAGTCGGCCGAAATCGATGTCGAGCATCATGACCACAAACAGGAAGAGTACCGCGACCGCGCCCACATAGACGATGACCAGGGCCATGGCCAAGAACTCGGCGCCGAGCAGCATGAACAAGCCGGCCGCGTTGAAGAAGGTCAAGATCAGGAACAACACGGAATGCACCGGATTCCGGGCGGCGATCACCATAACGCCCGAGGCGACTGCCACGGCAGAAAATAGATAGAAGAACAGCGCCGCTACGGCCATTGTCTTATGTCCCGCTCTCTCTCGTCCCGCGCAGCACTTAACGGTAAGGCGCATCCAGTGCAATGTTCCGCGCGAGCTCCCGCTCCCAACGATCCCCGTTCGAAAGCAGCTTCTCTTTCGTATAAAGCAACTCTTCGCGAGTCTCGGTGGCGAATTCGTAGTTCGGCCCCTCGACGATCGCATCCACCGGGCAGGCCTCTTGGCAGAAGCCGCAATAGATGCACTTCACCATGTCGATGTCGTAGCGCGTCGTGCGCCGTGTGCCGTCGTTGCGCCGCGGCCCGGCTTCGATGGTGATGGCCTGCGCCGGACAGATGGCCTCGCAGAGCTTGCAGGCGATGCAGCGCTCTTCCCCGTTTGGATAGCGCCGCAAAGCATGCTCGCCGCGAAAGCGTGGCGACAGTCTGCCCTTCTCGAAAGGATAGTTGATCGTCGGCTTCGGCTTGAAGAAATAGCGCATGGCGAGGAAGAACGCCGAAACGAATTCGGTGAGAAAGATCGACCGTGCTGTCTGGCTCAGTGTCATCGTTTCAACTCGATTGTCGCTGGGGCAGGCGCCGAATCAGGCGCGGCTCCCCAGGTAGAACCCTAAGACCGGCAACAGGATGAAGCCGACCACCTTGGCAAGTCCCAGCAGCATGTTGGGGTCGATCCCCTGCTGCTGTGTCATCTTCGCTTTCTCGTAGCGCCACCTGAGGCGCGGATAGACCAGACGGTTGACCGCCGCAAACTCGAAAAGCCCGATCCACAGAAACAGGAACGCAAACAGGAAGCTGTAGACCGTGACGTTCATGCGGGTGCCCAGCCGAAGGTCACCAACACCCCCGCGACGAGCACCACGTAAAACAGGGAGAACGGCAGGAACACCTTCCAACCCAACCGCATCAGCTGGTCGTAGCGATAGCGCGGCACTATGGCCTTCACCATGGCGAACAGGAAGAAGAAGAAGCACACCTTGAGCGTGAACCAGATCACCCCCGGCACCCAGGTAAAGGGCACGAAATCGAAGGGTGGCAGCCATCCGCCAAGGAACATGATTGTCATCAGCGCGCACATCATGACCATGGCGACATACTCGCCGAGCATATAGAGCAGGAACGGCGTCGAGGAATATTCAACCATATAGCCTGCCACCAGCTCCGACTCCGCCTCAGGCAGGTCGAAGGGCGGCCGGTTTGTCTCCGCCAGTGCCGAGATGAAGAACACCACGAACATCGGGAACAGCGGAATCCAATACCAGTTCAGGATGCTGAGCCAGGGGACCCCCAGGGCGGTCGCGATGCCGACCTGCTGCGAGCGCACGATCTCTGTCAGGTTCAGGGAGCCGGCGCAGAGCAGCACGGTGACGATGACAAAGCCGATCGACACTTCATAGGAGACCATCTGCGCCGCCGAGCGCAAGGCCCCGAGAAACGGATATTTCGAGTTGGACGACCAGCCGCCCATGATCACGCCATAGACCCCCAGCGAGGAGATGGCGAAGATGAACAGCACACCCACATTGATGTCGGCGATCGCCCAGCCATCGGCCAGGGGCACCACCGCCCAGGCCGACAGGGCCAGCACGCAGGTCACGAGAGGCGCGAGTAAGAACACGCCCTTATTCGCCCCGGCTGGGATCACCACCTCCTTGAACACGAATTTAAGGAGGTCGGCAAAGGACTGCAGCAATCCCCAGGGACCCACGACGTTGGGTCCTTTGCGCAGTTGCACGGCTGCCCAGATCTTGCGGTCGGCATAGAGCAGATAGGCGATGAAGACGAGCAGGCAGATCAGCAAGGCCAGGCTCTGGATCACGATGATCCCGACCGGGAGCCCATAGGTGTAGAGGAAATCGCTCATCGTCTATTCCGCCGCGTCGAGCTTGACAGCACCAACCCTGAGGGCGCTGCATTCCGCCATGACCTTCGAGGCCCTCGCAATCGGGTTCGTCAAATAGAAGTCCTTGATCCGATTGACGAGGGGAGCCTTGTCCAACGCTCCCCCGGCGGCGATCACATCGTCCAATCCCGCAGGATCGGCGGCTGTGACCCGACCGTCTTCGGCCAGATAGGGCGCGATTTCGAACAGTCGGGCGCGCAGCTGGTTGAGATTGTCATAGGCGAGCGTCTGCCCCAGCACCGCCGAAAGCGCGCGTAGAATGGACCAATCCTCGCGCGCGTCGCCGGGCGGGAAAGCTGCACGTTCCGCTCTTTGCGGCCGTCCCTCGAGATTGACGTAAGTGCCCGATTTCTCTGTATAGGCTGCTCCCGGCAGGATGACATCCGCCCGGTGCGCGCCATTATCTCCATGGGTGCCGATATAGACAACGAAGGCCTGACCGAGTTTGTCGGTATCGATCTCGTCCGCCCCCAGCAGGAACAGCACGTCCAGCGCGCCTGTGTTCGCAGCCTCCAGAATGCCTTGGGTCGGTAAGCCGCCCTCGCCCGGCAGGCACCCCACATCGAGACCGCCCACCCTTGAGGCCGCATCCTGCAAGACGCAGAAGCCGTTCCAGCCTTCGCCGACGGCGCCGACGTCTTTGGCCAGACCCGCAGCCTTGGCCAGGATCGCCATTCCGTCGCGTCGCGTCAGCGCTGAGGCCCCGACAATGATCAGCGGCGCCTTGGCGGCCTTCAGCGTCTCCAGGAAGGAATGCTCCCCACTGCTCAGCGCCGTCAGACTTTCGGGAGCCGCGCCCAAATAGTCATAGTCATAGGTGAGATCGGCCCGCTCTCCGATGACGGCGATCTTGGCCTTGTTCTGCCATGCCTTGCGCAGCCTGGCATTGAGCACCGGCGCCTCGATGCGCGGATTGCTGCCGATGATCAGGATTGCATCCGCCTTGCCTATGCCGGCGACGGTCGCATTGAACAGATAGCTCGCCCGGCCGCCCGTCTCCCCCAGCCGAGACCCGTCCTGTCGGCAATCGACGCTGGCCACGTTGAGCTGCGTCATCAGGTCCTTCAATGCGTAAAGCTCTTCGACGGATGCGAGGTCACCGGCAATGGCGCCGATCCTGTCGGGGCTCGCCGCCGCGACCTTCTCGGCAATCCGCGCGAAGGCCTCTGGCCAGGTTGCCGGCCTCAGCTTGCCATTCTCACGCAGATAGGGCTGGTCGAGCCTTTGCGTTCGGAGCCCGTCCCAGATAAAACGGCTCTTATCAGACATCCACTCTTCGTTGATGTCTTCGTTCAGCCGCGGCATGATTCGCATCACTTCGCGTCCGCGGCAGTCGACGCGGATATTCGTGCCCAGCGCATCCATGACGTCGATGGACTCGATCTTGCGCAGCTCCCACGGCCTGGCCTTGAAGGCATAGGGTCTGGAGGTCAGGGCGCCCACCGGGCAAAGATCGATCACATTCCCCTGCAGTTCGGAGCGCATGGCATGTTCGAGATAGGTGGTGATCTCCATGTCCTCACCACGGCCGATGGCGCCGAGATCTTCGACGCCGGCGACCTCCGATACGAAACGGACGCAGCGCGTGCAATGGATGCACCGGTTCATGATCGTCTTGACCAAGGGGCCGATATACTTGTCCTCGACCGCGCGCTTGTTCTCGTGATAGCGGCTCGAATCCACGCCATAACCCATGGCCTGGTCCTGCAGGTCGCACTCACCGCCCTGATCGCAGATCGGACAGTCCAGCGGATGGTTGATGAGCAGGAACTCCATCACCCCTTCGCGCGCCTTTTTCACCGTCTTGGACTTGGTGAACACCTCCGGTGGCTCGCCATTGGGCCCCGGCCGCAGGTCGTTTACCGATAGCGCGCAGGAGGCCTGCGGCTTCGGCATGCCCTTGACCTCGACCAGGCACATGCGGCAGTTCCCGGCAATTGTCAGCCGGTCATGATAGCAGAAGCGCGGAATCTCGGCGCCCGCGATTTCGCAGGCCTGCAGTACCGTGAGGCCGTTTTCGACTTCGATCTCTTTTGCATCGACGATAAGTTTCGGCATCTGCCCGCCCTACTCCGCCGCGACCAGAGCCGGCTCATGGCTCGGGTTTGCGCTGTATTCATCGATCCGGCGCTCGATTTCCGGCCGGAAATGCCGGATCAATCCTTGCACCGGCCAGGCGGCTGCGTCGCCGAGAGCGCAGATTGTGTGCCCCTCGATTTGGAAGCTGACGTCCAGCAACTGATCGATCTCGCGTTTCTGAGCCTGACCGCGGGCCATGCGCTCCAGCACCCGCCACATCCAGCCTGTGCCCTCGCGGCAGGGTGTGCACTGGCCGCAAGACTCATGCTTGTAGAAATACGAAATCCGCGCGATTGCCCGCACGATGTCGGTGGACTTGTCCATCACGATCACCGCCGCCGTGCCCAATCCGGATTTGAGGTTGCGGAGGCTGTCGAAATCCATCGGCAGGTCGCGGCATTGTTCTGCCGGGATGCAGGGCACCGACGACCCGCCCGGGATCACCGCCAGCAGATTGTCCCAGCCACCGCGCACGCCGCCGGCATGCTTGTCGATGAGTTCCCGGAAGGGGATGCCCATTTCCTCTTCCACATTGCACGGCTTGTTCACATGCCCCGACAGGCAGAACAGCTTGGTGCCCGTGTTGTTCGGCCGTCCCAGAGCAGCGAACCAGGCCCCGCCGCGGCGCAGGATGGTCCCCGAGACCGCGATGGATTCGACGTTGTTGACCGTGGTCGGCGCACCGTAGAGGCCCACATTGGCTGGAAAGGGCGGCTTCATCCGCGGCATGCCCTTCTTGCCCTCGAGGCTTTCGAGCATCGCCGTCTCTTCGCCGCAGATATAGGCCCCTGCCCCATGGTGGACATAGAGGTCGAAATCCCAGCCATGCTTGTTGTTCTTGCCGATGAGCTTGGCCTCATAGGCCTCGTCCACCGCCCGCTGCAGCGCCTCGCGCTCACGAATGAACTCGCCGCGCACATAGATGTAGCCCACATGCGCCCGCATGGAGAAGCCGGCGATGAGGCAGCCTTCGACCAGGAGATGCGGATCATGCCGCAGGATCTCGCGGTCTTTGCAGGTGCCGGGCTCCGATTCGTCCGCATTCACGACCAGATAATGCGGACGCTCTCCCACCTGCTTGGGCATGAACGACCATTTCAAGCCAGTGGGAAAGCCCGCCCCGCCGCGGCCGCGCAGGCCAGAGGCCTTCATCTGTTCGATGATCCAGTCCTGGCCCTGTTCAAGGAACCCTTTTGTCCCGTCCCAGGCGCCACGTATCATGGCCGCCTTCAGCCCGGGGCTGTGGATCCCGTAGAGATTGGTGAAGATGCGGTCTTTGTCAGAGAGCATGGGACCTGATCCTCATTCCTTGCCGCCGTCGCTTTGCGGTGCCGCACCGGGGGGGACGGCCTCGCCTGGAGCGGTGGACGCATGCGTCGCCGCCTCGTCTGCGGAATCCGCATCCGCCCCGCGCGGCGTGCCCTTGGGCTTGCGCTCGCCCGTCTGAACGGATTTTGGCTTGCCTTTCTTGATCGGCTCTTGCGCGTCTGCCCCACCGCCGGCAGTGGCCGTTTCGCCGGCAGCAAAAGCCTCACCGGCCCAGACCTTGCGGTAGTTGCCGTCGTAGAGATGAACGTCCGTCAGCGTCGTCGGCCCTCCGGCAGGCGCCGAATTGATGCGGTCGTCCTGCGGCCCGGGCTTGGGCGTTCCGCCTGCCCTGAACTCCGCAAGCACTTTGGTCAGGCTCTCCGCATCGAGATCTTCGAAGAAATCGAAGTTGATCTGGACCATGGGTGCATTCACGCAGGCCCCCAGGCACTCGACTTCCTGCCACGAGAACATTCCGTCCGCCGAGACATGTCCCGGCTCGCCGATCTCGCGGCGGCAGACCTCCTTCAGAGCATCCGCCCCGCGCAGCCAGCACGGGGTCGTCCCGCACAGCTGCACATAATGTTTGCCGACCGGCGAGAGGTTGAACATCGTGTAGAACGTGGCGACTTCCAGCACCCTGATATAAGCCATATCAAGCATCTGAGCGACGTAACGGATCGCCGGTTCCGGCAGCCAGCCGCCCGACTGCTCCTGGGCGCGCCAAAGTAGGGAGATGACTGCGGAGGCCTGCCGTCCCTCCGGATACTTAGAGATCGTCATGGTGGCCCAGTCGAGATTGTCCGCCGTGAAGACGAAGCTCTCGGGCTGGATGGGATCGAGTCGTCTCACCGACATGGCGCAGCGCCCTTGTGAATGTGCAGAACTGCGCTCACCGGTCCACCTCACCGAAAACAATGTCCAGAGAGCCGAGCACGGCGGAGACATCCGCCAGCATGTGGCCGCGGCTCATGAAATCCATGCCCTGAAGATGCGCGAACCCAGGTGCTCTGATCTTGCACCGATAGGGTTTGTTGGTACCATCCGAGACGAGATAGACGCCGAACTCGCCCTTCGGCGCCTCGACGGCCGCATAGACCTCGCCCTCGGGCACGTGGTATCCCTCGGTGTAAAGTTTGAAATGATGGATCAGCGCCTCCATCGACTTCTTCATCTGCGGCCGCTTTGGCGGAACCACCTTGCGGTTGTCCGACGAGATCGGACCTGCTCCTTCGGTCGAGCGCAGCTTTTCCAGGCACTGCTTCATGATCTTGACCGACTGCCGCATCTCTTCCATGCGGATCAGGTAGCGATCATAGCAGTCGCCGTTCTTGCCGATTGGAATCTCGAAGTCGAACGCGTTGTAGCACTCATAGGGTTGCGACTTGCGCAAGTCCCAGGCAGCCCCAGAACCGCGCACCATCACGCCTGAAAAACCCCACGCAAAACAATCTTCGAGAGAGATGACGCCGATATCGACGTTCCGCTGCTTGAAAATGCGGTTGCCGGTGAGGAGCACCTCCAGATGGTCCAGCGCCGTCGGATGGTATTCGCAGAAGTCCCAGATATCGTCGAGCAGCTGGTTTGGCAGGTCCTGATGCACACCGCCGGGGCGGATATAGGCTGCATGCATCCGCGATCCCGAGGCCCGCTCATAGAACAGCATCAGTTTCTCGCGTTCCTCGAAGCCCCAAACCGGTGGCGTCAAGGCGCCCACATCCATCGCTTGGGTTGTCACATTCAGGAGATGCGAGAGAAGTCGCCCGATCTCGGAATAGAGCACGCGGATCAGCTGTCCTCTCATCGGCACTTCGAGGCCGAGAAGCTTTTCCGTCGCCAGGGCAAAGGCATGCTCCTGGTTCATCGGCGCCACATAGTCCAGCCGGTCGAAATAGGGGACGGCCTGGAGATAAGTCTTGTGCTCGATCAGCTTCTCTGTGCCGCGATGCAGCAAGCCGATATGCGGGTCGACCCGCTCGACGACCTCCCCATCGAGCTCCAGAACCAGCCGGAGGACGCCATGCGCCGCCGGATGCTGAGGCCCGAAATTGATGGTGAAATTGCGCAGATCGTGTTCGGCCATGATCAGTTCGATGCCTTGGCTTTCTCGTCCCCGGGCAGCAAGTAATCGGCGCCTTCCCATGGGCTGAGGAAATCGAAATTGCGGAATTCCTGCTGCAGCTTGACCGGCTCGTAGACGACCCGTTTCTGGTCCTCGTCGTAGCGCAGCTCGACATAGCCGGTCAGCGGAAAGTCCTTGCGTAATGGATGTCCCTCGAAACCGTAATCCGTGAGGATCCGCCGCAGGTCCGGATGCCCGGTGAACAGCACACCATAAAGGTCGTAGGCTTCGCGTTCATACCAGTTTGCAGTCGGAAAAAGCCCGACGGCACTGGGCACGGCGGTGTCTTCGTCAGTCTCGAATTTCACGCGGACACGGGCGTTCTGGTAGGGGCTGAGCAGGTGATAGACCACATCGAAGCGGCGTGCGCGCTCGGGGTAATCCACGCCGCAAATGTCCAGGAGAACCACGAAGCGCAGACGCGGTTCATCGCGCAGCACCTTCAGCACCTTCAGAATTTGATCGAGCTCCACGATCAGTGTCAACTCGCCAAAACTGATTTTGACCGCCAGCAGCATGTCCCCGAGTTCGCGCGTGATGACCTCGGCGATCTCGGCATGGGTCTCGTCCAGCGGATGGACTGGGTCTGCCATGAAGCCTCCTACCGCTCGATCGTGCCGGTTCGCCGCATTTTTCGCTGCAGCTGCAGGATCCCGTAGAGCAGTGCCTCCGCCGAGGGCGGGCAGCCCGGCACATAGATGTCAACAGGCACGATTCGATCGCAGCCGCGCACGACGGAATAGGAGTAGTGATAATAGCCGCCGCCATTGGCGCAGGAGCCCATGGAGATGACGTAGCGCGGCTCCGGCATCTGGTCATAGACCTTGCGCAGCGCAGGCGCCATCTTGTTGCACAGCGTGCCGGCGACGATCATGACGTCTGACTGCCGCGGCGTCGCCCGCGGCGCGAAGCCGAAGCGCTCGCAGTCATAGCGCGGCATGGCGACCTGCATCATTTCCACGGCACAGCAGGCAAGCCCGAAGGTCATCCAATGCAGGGACCCGGTGCGCGCCCAATTGATCAGGTCATGGGACGCAGTCACCAGAAAGCCGCGGTCGGCGAGCTCATTGGAGATGCCGCCGAAGAACGGATCCGGCGTGTCGGCTGTCCCCACGGCGGCAGGGGTGGTCTCGATCAATCCCATTCAAGCGCTCCCTTGCGCCACTCATAGATGAACCCGATCGTCAGCACACCGAGAAACACCATCATCGACCAGAACCCCACCACCCCGTTTTCCCGCAGGGTGATCGCCCAGGGAAACAGGAATGTGACCTCGAGATCGAAGATGATGAAGAGGATGGCGACCAGGTAGAATCGCACGTCAAACTTCATGCGCGCATCGTCGAAGGGTTCAAACCCGCATTCATAAGGGGACACCTTCTCCGGGTCAGGCTTGCGCACCGCGATGATGAAGGCGGACAGCATGAGAGCGAGCCCGATCGCCAGGCACAGCCCCATGAAGATCACAATTGGCAGATAGTTCTGCACGAGTTCGAGCATCTGCGCGCTACCCTGACGGTCTAGAGGTCGCCGAATGGCGGGTTGTAAGCCGTCCTAGCGCAGGCTCAGAGGGGCTGCAACCCCTCCTCGGAACAACGCTTAAGCATTTCAACCCCAGGATTTCGGCTGATCTTGAAGGACCCGGCAAACGCTGCATGAGTCCCTCCGTCATCCGTTGCTCGTTACGTAGCCTCACTCGCCGCAGATTGGAAGGGTTTCAAACTGCTGCAAAGCGATTATTAGCATGCGTCAGGAGCAACCCTCTATTGCTTTGACGAAAAGTTGGTCGTCGTGGGCTTGGCCTCGGGTGCCGTTTCGGTCGAGTCGCCCTTCGCCTCGCGCATTTCCTTGGCCTTCAACAGCGCCGACTGGCACTTGTTCGAAACCTTCTTGCGATTGTCGAGGAGGCATTGCAGTGCCTTCATTCCATTGCCGGTCGGCGGCACCGCGGCACAGAACTTCATGTAATCTGTCCCGCATCCGGCCTTCACGACGGAACGGACGTCCTCCGCCGCCTGGGCGTGGCCGACGGTCGCGGCAATGAGGCAGGAAGCGAAAAGCAGGCGAAATGTCATGGAAAGCATGTCCTGATCTGTAGGGACCCCGCAATCGGGGTTGATGGCGCCACCTTAACGCCGGCCGGCCTTTTAAGAAAGCATTGGCGTCGCATCGGTCAATTCGCTTTGCTGGACGTGGTTGCCGAGCTAGCGTGCGCGAATTCTTGCACTTTCGAAGAGGAACGAGCGTGGCCGACATTGTCGAGACGAGCGATAATCTGCATGCCGACGAGGTGAGCAAACTCCACTGGCTGCGCCGCCGGCGCCGTCAGCAGCGCCGCAAGCCCGCCGATCCTTCGGCCCATGTAAAATTCACCATCGGCCAGCAGATCGCCGACAAGGTCGCCTCCACCATGGGTTCTTGGCGATTCATCATCATCCAGAGCATAATCCTCCTCGCCTGGATCGTCTTGAATGTCACGGCCTATGTCCAGCGCTGGGACCCTTACCCCTTCATTCTCCTGAATCTCGGCCTCTCTTTCCAGGCCGCCTACGCAGCACCCTTCATCATGATGAGCCAGAACCGCCAGCAGGAAATTGATCGCGCTGAAGCGACCCATGATCATGACATCAACATCAAGGCGGAACTCGAAATCGAGCTGCTGCACCAGAAAATCGACGAGCTGCGTGAGAAGGAGGTCTATGCCCTGACGCTCGCGGTCCAGAGCCTGACCGCTGCCCTCTCCCGCGCGCAGGGGGAGAACGACAAGCTCCAGCCAACCGGTAGCCGACCGGTCACCTGAGCGGGGTCACGCTATCGCTGCTTTTGGGCAAACCAATCGACGATCATTGGCATGGACCGTTCGAACCCCCCGGGCAGGAACACGTTGAGGAGCCCTGCCTGCGCCCCTGTGCTGTTCTTGAAATCGTGGAGCACCCCGCAGGGAACCCGAAGGAAGCTCCCGGCCGCGGCATCGATCCACTGCTCACCCACCAGGAATCGAATGGTCCCCTGCAGCACGTAGAAGAGCTCCTCATTAGCCGCATGTGAATGGGCGCCCGGTCCCTCGCAGCCAGGCTCCAGCCACCATTCCGAGACTGCATAGCGCTGGCCTGTCTCTGCCTCGTCCGCCTTGAAGATCGCGCGCATGGTACCGAGCTCGTAAACTCGCCCCTGCCCCGCTCCCAGCAGGAGGACATCGTCGTCAGATCGATCACTCATGCTGTGCCCTCCTCGGCAGCGGCGTCAGGACAATTTTAGGCCGCTGCGCTGAGGGATCAACCGCCTTCGGGGCGGGAGGGAGGGAATATTCACAATGGGGGGATGGCGGGAGTGACGGGGCTCGAACCCGCGACCTCCGGCGTGACAGGCCGGCGCTCTAACCAACTGAGCTACACCCCCATCTCGTCGAGACGGGCTCGGGCTGGACCACTACTGCGGCGTCCGAGGTGCCGTCATGTAGGCGATAGCTACGACCCAAGTCAAGCGAGGAACGACACTTAATTCTGGGGGGCCGCACGGTGGCTATGGTGGGCGGTGAGAGACTCGAACTCCCGACATCCTCGGTGTAAACGAGGCGCTCTACCAACTGAGCTAACCGCCCCCAGCGGAACCGGAAGGTTCCGCCAGCCAGACGCGGAACCGGAAGATTCCGCCAAGCCAGAAGCGGAACCGGAAGATTCCGCAAAACCGAAGACGGAACCTGCCACGTTCCGCCAAGTCAAGAAGCAGATCCGGCCTCAGGCTCCGCCAAACCGGTTCGGCACCCTCCGGACCGCCTGGTGTTCGGGATCCTCAGAGGAGGCACCCCGAAGCTTTCGGCATTCTCTAGCCACCGATCGCAACAATCGCAAGTCTCGGCGTTGAGGGACGCGGCCACGACCGGTTGGAACGCCCCACGTCGCGAACCGGACGCAGGGCGGAGGCGTCTAAGAAGCGCGTCGCTCAGTTCACAGCGTCTTTGAAAGCCTTGCCGGCCTTGAACTTTGGCGCTTTGGAGGCCGGGATCTTGATGGTCTCGCCGGTGCGCGGGTTGCGGCCTTCCGTAGCTGAGCGCGAAGCGACCGCGAAGGTGCCGAAGCCCACCAGCCGCACCTCGTCGCCCTTGCCGAGCGAGGCGATGATGGCGTTCAGGGTCGCCTCGACGGCGGCGCTGGCATCGTTCTTCGACAGATTGGTATCCTTGGCCACCTGGGCGATCAGTTCGTTCTTGTTCACTGATAGAGTCCTCTCTTGCTGTAAATCCTGCAACCGGGCGACGTCTTTCCATCCCGCGGCGGCTGAACGTCAAGCGAAAATCCGCAGAAACGCAAGGGTTTTCACGTTCTGGGCGCCTTCTATCATAAATTTCAGAGGCTTACACCGTGGAAACGGCGCGGGGCCGATGTTGTCCACACCGGCCCCGCAGTTTTCCGCCAAAGTTCGAATCAACCAGGCGTTGATTCGCGCGTCCGTCAGTCCATCCGTCGCGGCCTCAATGCGCCCGCACATTATGGGTCTTGGCGGCCAGCGCGGAGGCGCGAGCGGCCTCTTCCAGGGCTTCGGCCTCTTCATCCCATTCGATGGGTTCCGGCATCCTGACCAGGATATGCTTCAGCACGTCGTCGATCCGTGCCACCGGCACGATGTCGAGGCCGTTCTTCACATTCTCCGGGATGTCCGCCAGATCCTTGGCATTGTCCTCGGGGATGAGCACCTTTTTGAGACCCCCACGCAGGGCGGCGAGCAGCTTTTCCTTCAGTCCTCCGATTGGCAGCACACGGCCCCGCAACGTGATCTCGCCGGTCATGGCGACTTCGCGTCGGATCGGAATGCCGGTCATCACCGAGACAATGGCCGTCACCATGGCTACGCCTGCGGAGGGACCATCCTTCGGCGTCGCACCCTCCGGCACGTGCACGTGGATGTCCCGTTTTTCGAACACCGGCGGCTTGATGCCGAAATCGATGGCCCGCGAGCGCACATAGGAATTTGCCGCGGAGATGGATTCCTTCATCACGTCCCGCAGATTGCCGGTGACCGTCATCTTGCCCTTGCCAGGCATCATGACCGCTTCGATGGTCAGCAATTCGCCGCCCACTTCCGTCCAGGCAAGCCCGGTGACGACGCCCACCTGATCTTCGAGCTCCGCCTCGCCATAACGGTATTTCGGCACACCGAGATAATCCTCGAGATTCTTGGCGACGACCTTCACCTTCTTCTTTTTGGAGGTGATCAGCTCCTTCACCGACTTGCGGGCGATGGTCGACATCTCCCTCTCGAGATTGCGCACCCCGGCTTCCCTGGTATAGCGCCGGATCGTCTCGGTCAGGGCGTCTCCGCCGATCTCCAACTCCTTCGGATCGAGGCCGTGGCTCTTGTAGATTTTCGGGATCAGGTGGCGCCGTGCGATCTCGACCTTCTCATCCTCCGTATAGCCGGCGATGCGGATGATTTCCATCCGGTCCATCAGCGGCGCGGGGATGTTCAGCGTGTTGGCGGTGGTCACGAACATCACGTCCGAGAGATCGTATTCGACCTCCAGATAATGATCCATGAACGCACCGTTCTGCGCCGGGTCGAGCACTTCCAGCAAGGCAGCCGAAGGGTCGCCGCGGAAATCCATGCCCATCTTGTCCACCTCGTCGAGAAGGAACAGCGGGTTGGACTTCTTGGCCTTTCGCATCGACTGGATGATCTTGCCGGGCATGGAGCCGATATAGGTCCGCCGATGCCCGCGGATCTCCGCTTCGTCGCGCACGCCGCCCAGTGACAGGCGCACGAATTCGCGTCCCGTGGCCCGGGCGATCGACTGGCCAAGCGAGGTCTTGCCTACGCCGGGAGGTCCAACGAGGCACAGGATCGGACCCTTCAGCTTGTTGGTCCGCTGCTGAACGGCGAGATACTCGACGATCCGGTCCTTGACCTTGTCGAGACCGAAATGGTCCTCGTCCAGGATGCGCTGAGCAAAGCTCAGATCCTTCTTGATCCGGCTCCTGTTCTGCCAGGGAATACCGAGCAGCCAGTCGAGATAATTGCGAACGACCGTGGCCTCGGCGGACATTGGGCTCATCTGGCGCAGCTTCTTGACCTCGGCCTCCGCCTTTTCGCGGGCTTCCTTGGTCAGCTTTGCCTTTTTGATCCGGTCTTCGAGCTCGCTCATTTCGTCGCGCTCGTCTCCGTCGCCAAGTTCCTTCTGAATGGCCTTCATCTGCTCGTTCAGATAATACTCGCGCTGCGTCTTCTCCATCTGCCTTTTCACGCGGCTGCGGATACGCTTCTCCACCTGCAGGACGGAGATCTCGCCCTCCATCATGCCGAAGACGCGCTCCAACCGCTGGCTCACAGAGGCGATTTCAAGCAATTGCTGCTTGTCCGGAATCTTGATGGCGAGATGGGCGGCCACCGTGTCGGCGAGCTTGGAGTAATCCTCCAACTGGCTGACCGTCGAAATGACCTCCGGCGGCACCTTCTTGTTCAGCTTCACATAGGTTTCGAACTGGGTGACGACGGAGCGGGCAAGGGCCTCGGTCTCGCGTGCATCGCCCGCTTCTTCCGGCAGCGTCTCGGCCACGGCCTCGTGAAAATCATCGCGCCCCGTATAGCTCACGATGCGTGCGCGCTCGGCGCCCTCCACCAGCACCTTGACGGTGCCGTCGGGCAGCTTCAGGAGCTGCAGCACGGAGGCGACCGTGCCGACGGGATAGATGTTCTCTGGCGCTGGATCGTCGTCTGTCGCGTTCTTCTGGGCCACCAGAAGGATGCGCTTGTCTTCGCGCATCACCTCTTCAAGCGCCCGGATCGACTTCTCGCGGCCGACGAAAAGCGGCACGATCATATGCGGGAACACGACGATGTCGCGCAGCGGCAACACCGCGAATTTTTCAGGTTTGCCGCCGAGCGGGGCCTGGGAGACTGTGGTGTCGTTGTCACTCATGGGACGGATGCCCTTCATTGCTCTGCGAGCGCTGTATTGGACCGACGGACCCTGCTGGCATCCGCTGGTGACATTCGCGATGGCGGGGACATTTGGCCTTGAGTTCCCTGCCCGCTGTGCTCCGGTCTGAGGATGACCCGGAACCTAGCGTCATGATAGGCCTGATTCGCGAGGTAAGCAGCTCTTTGTGGTCGAAGTTGTAAGTGGCCACGGGAGTTATCCCCGTCAAGATCTTGACATGCGCATCCTGTGATCGATCCGTCGCAAGATGCCGCAGGTGGGAGAGTGCGACTGGCTCCGTCGTGGTTGCGACCGCAGTGCCCACCGGGTGATCCCGGCCGCTGCATCGGAGGCACCAAGTTGCATCTCGAAGCCATCCTGAGGAGCAGCCGTCAGGCTGCGTCTCGAAGGACGAAACATGAAAAAGGCCGGCGGATGAGGCCGGCCTTCTTTGTCTTGTTGTGACCAGCGGCCTAGGCTGAACTGTTCATCTCTTCGGCCCGATCGGAATAGATCAGCAGCGGCTTGGCGTCGCCCTCGAGCACTTCCTTCGAGATCACCACCTCCTCGACGCCGTCGAGGCCGGGAAGTTCGAACATCGTCTCGAGCAGGATCGCCTCCAGGATCGAACGCAGGCCGCGTGCGCCGGTCTTGCGTTCGATGGCCTTGCGAGCCACCCCCTTCAAGGCCTCTTCCGCGAAGGTGAGGCGCACATCCTCCATCTCGAACAGGCGCTGATACTGTTTCACCAGCGCGTTCTTCGGATCCGACAGGATCTTCATCAGCGCCGCTTCGTCGAGGTCTTCCAGCGTGGCGATGACAGGCAGGCGGCCGATGAACTCCGGGATCAGCCCGAATTTCAGCAGGTCCTCAGGCTCCACCTCGCGCAGGATCTCCCCCATGCGGCGGTCGTCATTGGCCTTAACATCGGCGCCGAAGCCGATGGAGGTGCCCCGGCCGCGTGACGAGATGATCCGCTCAAGCCCGGCAAAGGCGCCGCCGCAGATGAACAGGATGTTCGTCGTGTCCACCTGCAGAAACTCCTGCTGCGGATGCTTGCGCCCGCCCTGGGGCGGTACGGAAGCGACGGTGCCTTCCATGATCTTGAGCAGGGCCTGCTGCACGCCCTCACCCGAAACGTCCCTGGTGATTGAGGGATTGTCGGATTTGCGGCTGATCTTGTCGACCTCGTCGATATAGACGATGCCGCGCTGGGCGCGTTCCACATTGTAGTCTGCAGCCTGCAGGAGCTTGAGGATGATGTTTTCCACATCCTCCCCCACATAGCCCGCTTCGGTCAGCGTGGTGGCATCCGCCATGGTGAATGGCACGTCCAGGATGCGGGCCAGCGTCTGTGCCAGCAGCGTCTTGCCGCAGCCGGTCGGTCCCACAAGCAGGATGTTGGACTTCGCCAGCTCCACGTCATTGCTTTTCGACGCATGATTGAGCCGCTTGTAATGGTTGTGCACGGCGACCGAGAGCACCCGCTTGGCGTGGATCTGGCCGATCACGTAATCGTCCAGCACCTTGCAGATCTCTTGCGGCGTTGGCACCCCGTCGCGCGACTTCACGAGCGAACTCTTGTTCTCCTCGCGGATAATATCCATGCAGAGTTCGACGCATTCATCGCAGATGAATACGGTCGGCCCGGCGATCAGCTTGCGCACCTCGTGCTGGCTCTTTCCGCAGAATGAGCAGTAGAGAGTGTTTTTAGAGTCGCTCCGGTTTCGATCGCTCATTAGATGTCCCTGACCAAGCCCTCTGGCCCCCGTTGGGCGACATGTTCCCCAGTTGGAAGATGTCGAAGTCACTATGTTCCGCCGCGAACGGCATCAAGATCCGTATCCGAAAAGCAGGGCTTGAGCCCTGTCTTCGGCTGGTTTCCTCAGTATCTCAGCATGGTATGGGCGGGCGGATCAACAATAGATTAACCTGCCTGCCTGCACCCTCGGCTTTTCTCTATCCCGTGGCATTTACGCCATTGGGTCGAAAATACCACTCTACAGCCTCGATAAACCGTAAAGCCAAAGCTTACTTGTCGGTTGCGACATCGAGCCGCTTGTCGATCACTTTATCGATAAGCCCGAACTCTTTAGCGGATTCTGCTGTCATGAAATAATCGCGGTCGAGCGCCTTCTCGATCGCCTCTACCGGCTGCCCGGTATGGCGAGAATAGATCCTGTTCAGACGAGCACGGACTTCGAGAATTTCTTTGGCATGTAATTCGATGTCCGAGGCCTGACCCTGGAAACCGCCCGAGGGCTGATGCACCATGATTCGCGCGTGTCGCAACGCAAAGCGCATGTCCTTCTCCCCGGCGCATAGCAGCAGCGAGCCCATGGACGCCGCTTGGCCGATGCAGGTCGTTGAGACTGCCGGTCGGATGAACTGCATGGTGTCGTAGATCGCCAGCCCCGATGTCACCACTCCGCCGGGCGAATTGATGTACATCGAGATTTCCTTTTTCGGATTCTCCGACTCCAGGAAGAGGAGCTGTGCCGTGACCAGCGTCGACATATGATCTTCGACGCCGCCGGTGACGAAGATGATCCGCTCCTTCAACAGGCGCGAATAAATGTCATAGGCGCGTTCGCCGCGGTTGGTCTGCTCGACCACCATCGGCACGAGCGTGTTCATGTAGATATCGTGCGGATCGCGCATAGGGCTTAAGGCCTCGCAGGAAAGGGGACCCGGAGCGAGAAGCCGATCTCGACCGGGGTCAGGCCGCCGGAGAGCGGCCTCGACTAATATGGTGGTCCGAACGCCGCCCGCAAGTTCCGAGCACCGACGAGTGAGGCTTCGCTCCACTCCCTGCTGATAAGTGCTTCGCGGCTGGGGCGCAAGGGCCACGACCGCTTAGGGACGAGTGGGTCATTCCGGCGGCGCGGCGGCGCATCCGCGATACCGCGCCGGATCGTTGAAAAGGGTCAGCCCCGCGCCTATTCAGCGTCCTTGGACTTGGCCTTCTTGGCGGCGGGCTTCTTTGCTGGCTTGTCGTCGCTGGCGGCCTCGGCAGCCTTCTTCTTCGGCGCAGCCTTCTTCTTGGCCTTGGGTTCGCCCTCGTGATCATGATCGTGGTCGTGGTCGTGGTCGTGCCCATGGTCGTGATCATGCCCATGGTCGTGATCGTGCCCATGGTCGTGATCGTGCCCATGATCGTGGTCGTGATCATGATGATGATGGGTGTGATCATGACCGTGATGGTCGTGATCGTGCTCGGCATCCGGATCCGTAAACAGCTCTTCACGGCTGACGGGCTTTTCCGTGACCTTGGTCTGCTCGACGATGTGATCGACCACCTTCTGCTCGAAGATTGGCCCGCGCAGCTCCAGCATCGCATTGGGATTGTTGCGATAGAACTCGAACACCTGCCGCTCCTGGCCGGGGAACTGCCGGGCTCGGTTGATCATCGCCGCCTGCAGCTCCTGATCGGCGATCTGGACATTCGCCTGTTCCCCGATCCGCCCCAGCAGGAGGCCCAACCGAACGCGCCGTTCGGCGATCTTGCGATATTCGGTCCGCGCTTCTTCCTCGGTGGAATTCTCGTCTTCGAAGCTCTTGCCCTCGCGCTCCATTTCCGAAGACAGCGCGCGCCAGATCTGGTTGAACTCGTTCTCGACCAGCTTTTCCGGCAATGTGAAGCTGTACCGCTCGTCGAGCCGGTCCAGCAGCTGCCGTTTCAGCTTGGTCTTCGACATCTGTTCGAATTCGCCGCCGATCTGCTCGCGGATCTTCTCCTTGAGGGCATCCGCGCTGTCGAGGCCAAGCTTCTTGGCGAACTCGTCGTCGATCACGAGTTCCTTGGGCGCGGCCACTTCCTTTACCGTGACGTCGAACGTCGCAGGCTTGCCGGCCAGCGTCGCCACGCTGTAATCCTCGGGGAAATTCACATGGACCTTCGTGATCTCGCCGGCCTTGAGCCCGATCAGCTGATCCTCGAAGCCGGGAATGAACGTATTCGACCCGAGCTCGAGTTTCGCGTCGGTACCCGTGCCGCCCTCAAAGGCCACCCCGTCGATCTTGCCGACGAAATCGATCGTCACCTGGTCCCCGCTCTTCGCGGTGGCACCCTCTTCGCGTGGCTCGAATTCGCGGTAGTTGCGCGACAGCGTGCCCAGGGCTTCCTCCACATGGGCATCTTCGATCGCCGCGACTTCCTTCTCGAGCTCGACCGTCGACAGATCGCCGATCTCGAAGGCCGGGACGATCTCGAAGCTCATGGTGAAGGCAAGGTCGGCCTTGCCTTCCATCACCTCTTCGATCGCGTCCTTTTCTTCAGGCAGCGCGATCTGCGGCTGGTAGGCGGGCTTCTCCTCGCGCTCGGCGATCGCCTTCTGGCTCGAATCGTCCACGCTCTTCTGGACCACTTCCGCCATCAGTGACCGGCCATAGAGGCGCTTCAGATGCGGCACCGGGACCTTGCCGGGCCGAAATCCGCGCACCCGCACCTGGTCCTTGATTTCGTGCAGCTTGGCCTGGAGCTGCTGTTCCAGCTCGCTTGCGCCAATAATCACCTTAAGCTCGCGCTTCAGGCCCTCGTTAAGGGTCTCGGTCACCTGCACGTCGCAAATCCTTCTTGTTCCAAATGGGGCGCCCAGCACTCAGGGTCCGGCGCGGCCTGCCGTTTTCGCGCGGTCGCATAACGCCGCATCCGGATCGAGCCTTGCATGGTGCGGGCGGAGGGACTTGAACCCCCACGGGCTAAGCCCACGAGGACCTAAACCTCGCGTGTCTGCCAATTCCACCACGCCCGCGGGTCGCGCAAGGCGTCCGGTCCGGCTGCTGCATAAGTCGGGCGCCTCTATAACACAATGACTTTCACGCGCGCCAGCGCTGAAAATCATCTGCAGCCATTCGAAACTGGGACGGCGATCCTCCTCTCTATCGGTTCAACAGCCAAGCCAGGCTGGCGATATAGCCGCTGAGGAACAGCGCGATGATCAGAGCATGCAGTGACGGCGCGCCATTGTTGTAAATCATCAACGCAAGCCAGCCCCCCATCACCGGAAGGACGAATTTTGCCATCTTTGGAGTTCTCCCTGCCCCCTGTTCCGTTTCGGAACAAGGCGGCCTCTTCGGCTCTTGATGCGGGATCGGGGAGCAAGCCGCCTGCCAACATGGCCCTTTCGTGGCGACATCAAGTTTTGGTGAGGCCCAACCGCGTCGCCAATCTCGCTACATCCACGTCTCCGGCGGTAAGGTTAGGTTGGTAAACGGCCCTCCCCACTCCTCCAGAACCGGGAAGGTTCCGGCCGCTACCCCTCGGATGAGATGCAAATTCTCCTGGTCGGCTCTTGGGCAATTATTGACATCGAGCGTCGGCTCCAGGATCGCGGGAAGCCCGTCCGCAGCCATCCGCGGATTGGCATATCCGATCCGCGCCATATGGGGCGCCGCTGCTTCGTGGTGGATCACATTGGTTCCGAGCACAGTCTCTCCGCCGACGAGGAAGGCGCGCCAGCCGATCTTGAGATTTGGATCCTGAAAGCGGCTCAGGCTCGAGATCCCGGGGCTGCCCATGGCGTGCAGCATTTCATGGACCACGACGTCCGTCGATTGGAAGGGCACCTCCTTGTATTCGGCGGTGAAGTAGGAGTGTCCTTTTTGGTTTTGTCCGAACACGACCACCCCCAACCCCCATGAAAGACATTCCCCGCGTCGGCATTGAAATGGACCTGCAGCTGTTGTGGTTCAGACATGAAGCGATTGACCACCGACTGGAAGGTCGGCGAGCTCTCGTAAAACTTGGTGAGTGTCGGGATCAGTCCCTGCGGCGTGATGGGGCCGTCCGCATAGCCATGCGCCGGCGCAAGGCTCGAGCTGTTCAACAGGTCAGCGCCGCCAAACTTCAGTGTCCTGCTGAAGAACGCCGCCACGTCCCCCACCACCCCGGGTTTTGCGGATGAGACGATCTGGGTCAATGTCTCGGCATCGGCGCGCAGGACCGGGTAGAGAACCCCGCTATGCGAGGCTTGGACGTAGTTCGAACTGCTGTACATCGGAACCACCGTACTTTTAAAATACTTAGAAATACCAATGGGATGGGTTCCTGGTTTTGAGAATCCACCCAGGCTGACGGCATCATGCGGATGTGGGCGACATTTAGGAAGCCGGTCGCATTGAAACATGCTGCCCCAGTCTCGCCTCGATTATGCGCGACATCACCAGAGAATTCAATCCCAGGTTGTGTCTCCCCTGTGCTCAACGACCAGCCTGTCAGCTTCTGGTGGCGACATGCCTTTGCTCGATAGCGGGAACGTTAATTTTACCGACTATCCCAATTACCGTCAGGTTCAGCTCCCGAGCGGAAGCTTCATTGCCCATCTCGGCGACGTGTCGGCGATCGATACTGTCGTCGCCCTGTCGCGCCCCGTGCCCACCCAGAATCTTGGATATGCCCTGTCCCGGCATTTGACCTTCTCCGGTGCGGGCCTGTTGGAGGGAAGCAGCTCGAGACCCGCTGACGGACGGCTCACACCGGGGACCGTCCTCGACATCGTCACGGAGGCGGGTCGCAATTCCATCCTCTTCGCCCATGTCGCCAACCTCTATTTCGATGAGGCGAAATACAAATCACTCCCGATCCAAATCGGCACAGAGAACAATTTCTACCGCCTTGGCCATAGCATTGGGCTTAAGGAGAGAGCCTCTGGTTTTGACTTCACGGAGGACTTTGGTGTGGGGCGACCAGTTCACACGGATCCGGTCGTGCATGAGATGCTCCATGCGCTCGGGGGGCGCGTCTCCGCTCACCAGTTGAGGATAGCAGACCCTGCCCCTGCTTTCCACAGTGCGCCAATTTCGTTGGTGAAAGGCGGCGGGGCCGTAGCAGCGACGAATGTGGTCCAAAGTCAGATGGGCATCCCCTTCACTGTGCGCCAGGGCTATGCAGCGGCACCCGGGCCCGAGCCTATTCCCGGTCTTTGGCGCAAACAGATTTTCGAGGCCACAAGGGGGGCGGAGGAAGAGGGCTTGAAGCTTGTGCATGAAATTGCGGGCGGAACCACTCCCGATCTTTCGAAGTGGGATGCTTCCTGGCTGTGACGGCTCTGGGGCGCTGCGGCGAAGAGGCTCCAGCCCGGGCTCAGACGAAACGCCTCAGCACGTTCGGTAGCATCTCCGGCAGGTCCTCGGCGATCAGTCCCGGGCCGAAGGCCGTTCCTGCCTCCCCATGCAGCCACACCCCGGCGCAGGCCGCCTCATATCCCGGCATCTTCTGGGCCAGCAGGCCCAGGATGATCCCGCCGAGCACGTCGCCACTGCCGGCCGTGGCCAGAATCGCGGGTGCGTTTGCTGCGATCGCCACGCGCCCATCGGGTGCGGCCACCACCGTATCCGGCCCCTTCAGCACTACGATCGCTCCAGAGGCCTTAGCCGCCTTCGCCGCAACCTTGCATTTCGAATCAGAAGATCCGGACAACCTGCCGAAAAGGCGTGAGAATTCGCCCTCATGGGGCGTCACCACCACGGCCCGATCTGGTCGGGCCTTGATCGCAGTGAAAAGATCCTCTGGCCGGTCTGCAAAACTCGTGAGCGCATCCGCATCCAGCACCGTTGCAGCCCCGCTGGCGAGGCAGGCGATGACCTTGTCCGCAGTGCCCCTCCCGACCCCTGCCGCGGGCCCGATGAGCACGGCGTTGCGACGCTTGTCCCTGAGCTGCAGCTCGAGATCCTTGGCGTCATTGGCCTGCGTCACCATGATCGCGGTGAGATGGTGGGCGAGCACGCCGACGGCATCCTCGTCGCCCGCCATGGTAACCAGCCCGGCCCCCGCCCTCAACGCGGCCCTCGCAGCGAGCCGTGCGGCGCCCGTGTGCAGCCGCGGTCCGGAGACGACCAGCGCATGGCCGCGACTATATTTATGGCCGAGAGGGTCGAGCGTTGGCCATGAAGGGTGCCAAAGCGCCGGCACGTTTTCCCGGGCGCGGGGCTGGATGGTCTTCAGCACGGCAGCCTCAATACCGATATCGACGACGCGGATCTCCCCGCACAAGCCGCGACCGGGATAAAGCAGATGCCCTGGTTTCTTGCGGAAGAAGGTGACCGTGGCGGCGGCTTTGACGGCGACCCCGCGAATTTGGCCGCTATCGCCGTCGATGCCGGAGGGCACATCGACCGCCACCACGGGTCGGCCGCTTGCATTGAGGGTCTCCACGACCCTGCGCGCCGCACCATCAAGGTCGCGCGCGAGGCCCGCGCCGAACAGCGCGTCGATGATCACCGACGCGGTTCCGAGATCGAGCTCCTCGGCCCCTGCGACCGGGTCGGTCCATAATGCAGCCATGGCGGCCGCATCGCCTCTCAGCGCCGCACGCGACCCCAGCAATCCGACGCGGACGACCCGACCGGCCGCCTTCAGAAGCCGCGCAGCGACGAAGCCGTCGCCACCATTATTGCCGGGCCCGCACAGGACTGCGACCGCTCCTTCGGGCCAGCCTTGCAAAACCGCCTCGGCGACAGCGCGCCCGGCTTCCTCCATGAGGGAAATGCCGCTCACGCCGCCGGCGATGGTGCGGGCGTCCGCCTCCCGCATTTCCGCATTCGTCAGAAGCTCTGAGCCCAGTCCCACAGCACACCCTCCCATCTGATTAATTTCGCCGCATTCGCCTAATTTTTAATCGTCCCTTCCTGCTGCTTTTTTCCTTCTGTTGCAGTCCTTCCTTTCAGTGATAGGCTAACCTCCTGAGGCTAAACAATCTTCATGTGGGCTTGCGGTCTGGCACGGCGACTGCATTCTGATGCGCCGAGCACTGCAACGCGGCGTGCTTCCCATGGAGCACGGGCCCATGGTGAGGCTAATCCTGAAGAACGAACAAGGACGGGGCGTATGAAGAAGATTGAGGCGATCATAAAGCCGTTCAAGCTCGACGAAGTGAAGGAAGCGCTCCAGGAGGTCGGCCTTCAGGGGATCACCGTGACGGAAGCGAAAGGCTTCGGCCGTCAGAAGGGCCATACCGAGCTGTATCGCGGCGCTGAATATGTCGTCGATTTTCTGCCTAAGGTGAAGATTGAAGTGGTGCTGTCTGACGAGCTGGTCGAAAAGGCAGTGGAGGCGATCCAGAATGCAGCCAAGACAGGGCGCATCGGCGATGGCAAGATCTTCATCACCACCGTTGAGGAAGCGATCCGCATCCGCACCGGCGAGACCGGCACCGACGCTCTCTGATCTCATCGGCCGGCTCGCTTCTTCCGCCGCGGGGAAGAGGGCCGGATGACTATACCTCTGCAAGACAAGTGAAAAAGGGGACTTTCTATGACGACCGAACACACGGCGGAGTCCGTGCTGAAGACCATGAAGGAAAAGGACATAAAGTTCGTTGACCTTCGCTTTACGGATCCCAAGGGCAAGCTGCAGCATGTGACCATGGACGCCAGATTGGTAGACGAGGACATGTTCGCCGAGGGGGTGGCCTTTGACGGCTCGTCGATCACCGGCTGGAAAACGATCGACAAGTCCGACATGCTGCTCATGCTCGATCCCGCGACGGCGCATCTGGACCCCTTCTACGCCCAGGCGACGCTCGGCATCTTCTGCGACGTCCTGGAGCCGACCACCGGCGAGGCCTATGAACGCGACCCGCGCACCACGGCGAAGAATGCCGAGGCCTATCTGAAATCGACCGGGATCGGCGATGCGGTCTTCTTCGGACCCGAAGCCGAATTCTTTATCTTCGACGACGTGCGCTTCTCGAGCGATCCCTATCACAGCTCCTTCAAGCTGGATTCGATCGAGCTGCCGACCAACACCAATACGGAATATGAGGTCGGCAATCTCGGCCACCGTCCGCGTATGAAGGGCGGGTATTTTCCCGTAAACCCCATCGACAGCTGCCAGGACATCCGTTCCGAGATGATCTCCGTTCTTGCCGACATGGGCGTGAAGACCGAGAAGCACCATCACGAAGTGGCCGCCGCCCAGCACGAGCTCGGTATTTTCCGCGAGACGATGACGAAGATCGCGGACGGCATGCAGCTCTACAAATATGTCGTCCACAACGTCGCCCATGCCTATGGCAAGACGGCCACCTTCATGCCGAAGCCGATCTTCGGCGACAATGGTTCCGGCATGCATTGCCACCAGTCGATCTGGAAGGCGGGCAAGCCGGTCTTCGCCGGCAATCAATATGCCGATCTGTCCTTGGAGTGCCTCTACTACATCGGCGGCATCATCAAGCACGCCAAGGCTCTGAACGCCTTCACCAACCCCACCACCAACTCCTATAAGCGGCTGGTGCCGGGGTATGAAGCGCCCGTCTTGCTGGCTTATTCCTCCAGCAACCGCTCGGCCTCCTGCCGCATCCCGCATTCCGCTTCCCCCAAAGGCAAGCGCGTCGAGGTGCGGTTCCCTGATCCGGCGGCCAATCCCTATCTGGCCTTCTCGGCCATGCTGATGGCGGGGCTTGATGGCATCCTCAACAAGATCCATCCCGGCGATCCGATGGACAAGGATCTCTACGACCTGCCTCCTGAGGAGCTGAAGCAGATCCCCCATGTCGCATCGAGCCTCACCGAGGCCTTGGATGCCCTTGAGGCCGATCATGAGTTCCTGACCAAGGGGCGCGTATTCACCGAAGGCCAGATTGAAGCCTATATCGCCATCCGCCGCGCCGAGCAGGAGCGCTTCCAAATGGCGCCCCACCCGGTCGAATATGACATGTATTACTCTGTCTGAGAGTGTAGCCCGTTGCTTTCCTTAGGTTCTAAGGAAATCAACCACTTACGTTGACGATTGGGTCAACAATGTGGTCGCCACGCTGGTCGAAATCGGCCAGTGTGGGGGCCACTTTTTTTTATGACGCTCCTCCAAATTCATCGAATGTCGATGCACCCTCCCCGCTGTCTCGAACGTTTCAAGCAGCCCCCATTCGAAACCGATCTTTACCGTCTCGAATATTACCGGACGCGAGCGGCAGCGCTAGTCGATCGCAAAATTGCCGGAGTCGAGAGCTATTAAATTCGCAGCAATGCGCTGCACTGCAAAAAATGCACTTGCTTATGTTGCAGTTGCTAACGCATCATGCTGAGGAGTGCGGGGGAGTATCGTCATGGTCGAGTTTTTGGCCTTCGGGGCAATTCTGATTTTCTTCTTCATGGTGAAATCTTACCTCACTGATTAGCGCCATTACCGAACTGGCCTTTCTGAGCCAGACTGACGGTTTTGACGGGCCTACTGCGGGCCGCCACAGGTTGGATCAGAAGCCCGTCGCTTGCAGACATGAAAGGTGTGCGCCTCGCTTCTGCGAGATTGTCACCCCGACCGGCCGCCATCAGGACCGGGCCGTGTTTGTCAGTTGGCTATGGGATTGGTCTCGCCAGCGCGCGTCATCAAGGGCATATTTCGCTGCAAGGGGCTTTTACCTCGTCCGGCACTGTTCATCACCCAGGGTGAGAAAACAATCCCGGCATTTTACTTGCACACCTTTCCTCAACGTTCCCAGAACGAAGCAAAAAGCGGTCTTTAAGCCGCTGAAAGCAGTGAGGAAACATGCTCCGTGGTAATTATTTGCTGAATTTTGACGCCGTCGCCAGTCCAGCAATGGGGAGTGACGCGGCCGGAGAACGATCCAAATCCACTCTGAACGCAGCGGGTTACCTTGCCGGCTGCATCATTTGTCTGTTCGCCCTTGCGGGCTGGGTTACGCATATTGTGGTCTGCATCACCACCGCTGCTTGGTGGTTTCTGGCTCTCGGGCTTTTCGTGTTCCCGGTCGCCATACTGCATGGTTGGGTGTCCTGGTTTCTTCCCATCCTGTGACAAAAACCCGATGCCTAGGGTTCTAAATGCCGATGAGATCCTGATCGTTGTCCCTGCAGAAGCACGATCACACCTGCCAGAGCGATCAAAGCGATACCCGTCAAACGAATGGCCGTCGGCACTTCGCCGAAGAACAGATACCCCCACAGAAACCCCCAGATGAGGGCGGTATATTCGAAGGGTGTCACAGCCTTGGGCTGGGCGACCGAATAGGCCTTGGCCAGGCAGTAAAATCCGATCGTTGCGATGACGCCCAAACCGAGCATGAGCCCTGCGTCTGTCAGCGATGGCCATATCCACGGCCGAGTGAGGAAGGCAAGATTGGAAGGTGTCCCTGTGGCCATCCAGCCATTGCCGAAGAAGAGGCCGAGCAGACCGCTCGCAACCACATAAAACCCTGTCGTGAACAGCGCCATCGTTCCCGCCGAGTCCGTCGTCCCGAGCTTGCGAGCGGTGATTTGGCCCAGCGCGTAGGCGGCTGCGGAGAAGACGGCCAGCACAGCCGCTGTGTTGAGAATGCCCGCGGTCGGATCTGCAACAATGACCACGCCTGCAAAACCGACCAGGATCGTGAGCCACTGCACGGGGCGAACATGCTCCCTGAGGAAGGGCCCGGAGAAAATGGCGATGAAAATCGGGCCTGTGTAGAACAGGGAGACGGCATCGGCCATTGGAAGGACTGCGAGCGCCAAATAATAGGTGGTGTAGGAAATGAACATGAGCGCCGCTCGGACGCATTCCAAGCCGGTTCGCTTCGTTGCGAAGCCGGCTCGTCCGTCCAAGAAATAGAGCAGAGCGATGATGAGAGGCAGTGAAGCAACAGATCGAATGAACACGATCTGATGCACGGGGTAATCTCCGCTCATCCATTTGATGGCGATGTCCTGCAGCGAAAAAACGGCAATTCCGCCCACCAGGAAAGTGGCGCCGCTGGCCAATCCCTTTTGAGGAGCGGAAGCCGAAGGAAGCGCAATCGCCATGGCCGAAGAGCCTTAACAGAATGAGGAAGAGCTTGGACGATAGTCAGGCTGCGCTTGGCGCGGCAGCGTCGCAGGTGCCTAGCACAGTTTCCGTCTGAAGGTCTCGCGCGCTTGGGGATGCGGGCCCAGAGCAAAACGCCCCTGCCCTGGGTCTAGCGGAGCAGTGTCTTCGACAGGCTCGGCAACTGCCTCAAGAAGCGCTCGCGAACGCGGAGTCCGCCACCGGTTCCCTGACCCTCAGCCTGTTCAAGTCGGGCAAAGACGATCGTCCGACTATTCTTTTCTCCCCATCCGACAAACCACCCATAGGCATGATCGCGATCGAAACTGCCGTCGACCCGCCTGGGAAACGCCGAGCCCGTCTTGCCATGGACGCGCATGCCATCGGGCAAGGGCATCATTTCGACGGTTTCATACACCTTGTCGAAAACGCCTGGAGCAACGGGGAGCGTCCGGTTGACCAGTTTCCACAGGAACTGCACCTGCTCCTCGGGTGAGACCTTCAACGACGACGAGATCCAGGCCCGCTCCAAGCCATTCCTCTTGCCGGGGTCGCCGGAGAAATCCGCATTGCCAAATCCGAACGCGGACGCATAACGCTCCAGACGTTCTGTCCCGAGTTCACCTGCAAGAAGTCGGGAGTACCAAACGACTGAATATTCTAGCCACCGCTTCGGATCTGTTGGCTGCCTCCAGACACCCCCGAGCCAATCCGCATAGCCATCCTTGAAGGGCAGTTCCGGTGAATGAGGATCTTTGAGAAAGCCTGAGTCGAACCCCATGACGGCGAGGGCGATTTTGGTCGTGGAAGCGGGTGTCACTCTCGTTTTGCAATCGCCCTGCTCCATCAGGACTTTGCCATCGGCAGCGTCCGCCACGATCGTACAGATCTCCTTAGCCTGCGCTGGGATTGAGAGAGCAGCCAGCAGGATGAGAAGGGCAGTCAGTTTGAGGGAAATCTTCCTCACAGGCATCTTCGAGACGGCTGTGCGCAGGGGCTCAGTTGAACGGGGGGCTCAGAGTAATCTTTAGCCTTGCGGTCGTGGCGAAGCCCCGCATACCGAGAAGGCAATTCGCGAAAAAGAGACATGATGCGCGAGGAATTTGACGGCGGCATGAATGAGGCCGCCTTCGGGATGAAGGCGGCCAGGAAACTTAGGGTCGGATGACGACAGTGGGTCCGCCCCCTGCCCACCAAGGTGTGCGGTACCAGTATCCCTGATAATAATGGCCGTACCCATTCCGCTTTGCCCGATAGCGTGGTCCGTAGCGATCTCGGCTGTAGACCACCTTACGCTTCGTTACGACTTTGCCGTTCCTGTATTTCTTTTTGGTCACGACCTTCTTCGTGGCGACCGGTTGTACGAGGTTCGACTCCACGGTGGAGAGGTTCACTGGGGCTGGTGTTAAGACTGCAGCCGATGCTGTTCCGCCGATGAGCGCGACTGAACCGCTCAAAAGTGATGCAACAAGAAGATGCTTGATCATCCTATAACTTCCTCGTGATTGTCTCGATGAAAACGAACGACCGCAGCAATAGTTCCTCCCCAGAAGGCGCTCGCCGAGGCCCGGGGTTCCGAGCCACAGCAGGCGGAGCGGCCGAGGGGAAGACGCGGAGGTGGCGCGAGGCGCCACCTCCGACATCAAGTCGGACCCTGATGGGCCGATGGGCTGTCTCAAGTACGTTTTGCCCGACTCGTTTGCTTGTTTGCAGCGGCTTCGGCAAGGGCCGGGGCTTCTTGGATGTTTGCAGCACCGCCCATGTCGCCATTCTTGGTGCGGCCGGCGCCGGGGCCCGCGCCCAGGTCGGCACCGGTTGTCGGATCGGATGAGGTGTCGGACATGGTCCGTTCCATCATCTGTGTGGCGACCTTCTTGTCTTTCGAGCTGAGCGTCACGGTCGCCATTCCGTCGCCGTCGTCAGCCGGCATGACCTCTTCGAGATTGTCGACCCGGTCCCATTCGTCGCCGGAATTCCATGGTCCGGTGGCGTCCCCTTCCCCCTGGGAGGTATTGACATACATGCTGGCATATTTCGCGATCCCCGGCAGCTTGCCCGTCGGGAAGTTGTTCTCGATGGCGTAGAGCGCCTTCTCGAATGACTTCTGATGCGCCACCTCGCGCGTCATGAGGAAGCCGAGGGCGTCCTTGATGCCGGGATCGTCGGTGATGTTGATGAGGCGCTCATAGACGATCTTGGCCCGCGCTTCGGCCGCGATGTTGGACCGCAGATCGACCGTGGGCTCGCCCCGGGAATCGACATAGGCGGCGGTCCAGGGGACGCCGGCGGAGTCGCACAAGGCCGGTCCGCCGCCGAAGAGGATCGATTGCTTGGCTGAGGCGCCGCTGGCACCGACCATCATGTAAAGGTCAGCCTCCTTCATCTGTCCTTCGGCAAGCTGTGCCTTCAGGCCTTTGTTGAGCATGGTGACGATGGAGCCGATCACCTCGAGATGGCTCAGTTCCTCGGTTGCGATATCGAGCAGCATATCCTTGCGGCCCATATCGTCCTCAGCCAGCCCTTGGGTGAAATACCGCATGGCGGCAGCGAGCTCGCCGTCGGCGCCGCCGAACTGTTCCATGATCATGCAGGCCAAGCGCGGATCGGGCTCGGACACACGAACGGTGTATTGCAGTCTTTTATTGTGCATGAACATTGAGGGACCTCCTTGATGATCCGCAAACTCACCCTGTGGGGACGAGTTCCACTTTGTAGAAACGGGAAGCCGCATCGCACCGCTCACCAGCGTGAAAGCCCGAGTTCCTGCTGGCCGTTGTGAGACAACCCCGTCATCATGTAGAGAGATGCGCTTGGAGCAGATGCAGGGGGGCAGAATGCTCGCCCATGGTCACTGCCGCCCGAACCGAGGCCTGAAATGACGGATCTATCCTCCTGGACCGGCGTCCCGCGTCCGCAACGACAGGTGCTGGAGGGACGATATGTCCGCCTCGAGCCGCTGGACCCGGCGCGCCATGGAGATAATTTGCTGGAATCTGCCCGGCAGCCCGGCGCAGATGATCGTTTCCGCTACCTGTTCGAGGAAACCCCTGCGGATGGCGCCGCCTTCGACCCTTGGCTCATCAAGGCCTCGTCCTCAGAGGATCCTCTGTTCTTCGCCGTGATCGACCGGCGCACCAACCGCGCGGAGGGTCGCCAGTCGCTGATGCGGATCGACACCGTGCATGGCGTCATCGAAATCGGCAATATTCTTTGGGGCCCCGCCATCGCGCGCAGCCGCATCGCGACGGAAGCCCTCTATCTTTTTGCCGCCTATGCCTTCGACAGTCTGGGCTATCGGCGTTTCGAGTGGAAATGCAACGATCTCAACGAGCCGTCAAAGCGCGCCGCTCAACGCTTTGGCTTTGCCTTCGAGGGCGTCTTTCGTCAGCACATGGTCACCAAAGGCGGCAATCGTGACACGGCCTGGTTCGCGATGATCGACAGCGACTGGCCGCAGATCAGGGCAGGATACGAAGCATGGTTGCAGCCGGAGAATTTCGACGCCACCGGTGAACAGCGCAGTAAACTGGCTGTCTCATGACGCGGCCGAGAATAACACCATGGCTTCGAACAGATCGTTGGAACGCCGTTGGCCACCGGGTTCGAAGGCTATGCTGTCGACTGACGCCGGGTAAGAAGAGCCGGTGAATCGCATCGTAACCCGTCCTGAGCGCCTATATGCAGCGGCCGCCATCCACCGGGAGCGACATGCCTGTCACCATGGATGAGGCGTCGGAGGCAAGCCAAAGGGCGGCCGCAGCAACATCTGCGGGCTCGACCAGCCGTCCCAGGGGGATGCCCTGACGGATCTGTTCCCAGGTCTCGGCATCGTCGTGATCGCCGATGAAGGCCTTGATCAGCGGAGTCCGCGAGATCGCAGGACAAATGCAGTTGACCCGGACCCTGTCCTCCGCCACTTCGAGGGCGAGCGCTCGGGTCATGGTGATGACCGCTCCTTTCGAGGCCGAATAGGCGACAGCGCCGGCCCGGGGACGTAGCGCGCTGCCGGATGCGATGTTGATGATGTTTCCCCGCGACCGTGATCGGAACAAGGGAAGCACGGCGCGGCAGCACAGGAATACGCCGGTGACATTCACCTGGAACAGGTCGTTGAATTCTGCCAGGGACGTGGACTCCAGGCGGCCGGCCGGACCAACGGTCCCGGCATTGTTGATCAGGATATCGACGGCGCCGAAGCGAGTCTTGGCAGCCTCGACTATCCGCTCAGCATCCTCCTCTCGCGTGACATCCGCCAGGACAGGCAGCAGGCGATCGCCCTCTGGTTGCCGCCCGACTTGACGATCGACCGCGACGATCGCGGCTCCATGGGCCAGGAACTGCGAGACCATCTCAGCGCCAAAGCCCGAAGCGGCGCCCGTGATGATGGCGGTCTTTCCAGCAAGCATGGTCAGCCCTGTTCGGTTTTGTCCTTGGTAGATTGCTGGGTGAGCCGGTCGAAGTTAATGAATCTGGCGCTGGCAAAGAGAACGATCAGGGTCACGATGACGAGACCCGAGGCCACTGCCGTGAGCTGCGGATCCAAGGGCGAGAAACGCAGCGCATCGAAGATGCGGACCGGCAGAGTGACGACCCTTGGCGTATTGAGGAAGATTGAGATCGACGCGTCGCTGAAGGAGACGAGAAAGGCCAGTCCCCAACCGACCACGAGACTCCAGGAGACCAGCGGCAGCGTGACATGGCGGAAAGTGCGCAAGCGGCTGGCTCCCAGACTGCGAGCAGCCTCTTCCAGGGTCGGATTGACGAGACGAAGGCCGGCACCGATCAGGGTCACCGCATAGGGTGTGACCAGCACGATATGGCCGGCGATCAGCGCGAAGACCGTGCCGCCAATGCCAATCCGGGTATAAGTCTGGAGAAAACCAAAGCCGAGGACCACGGAAGGCATCATCATCGAGGAGACGACCAGAAGCCAGAGGACGACGTTCATCCGTGTTCGGTACCGGATGAGGGCGATGGAGACGGCAAGCCCCACGAGGCCCGCGACCGTCGAGGCAAGACCGGCAATTCCAAGGCTGAGACCGAAGGAATCGATCATCTCGGGTCGGTCGAAGACTTGCGAATACCACTGGAGGGTCAGTCCCACTGGCGGAAAGACCACATATTGGGTGGTGGTCAGCGAGCCCAGCGTGATCGCGGCGATGGGAGCCAGGAGGAGAATCTGTACGAGGCCGACATAGGCGTAGAGGGCGCCGCGGCTGAAGCGTCCTCCAAGACCTTCGGATCCGGACATGTCAGTTCCCTCCGTCCGCGGCGATCGACCGCCTGCGCGCCAGGGCACCATTCAACATCTCAAGGCCACGCCAGCCACTGAGAATTCCCGTGGTGCAGACCACGAGAATCACCGACATGCAGGCGGCAAACGGCCAGTTCAGGAGCGACATGCCCTGCTGATAGATGAGCACCGACATGACCTTGACCTGCGGCCCGGCGACCAGGGCCGGAACGGCATAGGCGCTCATGCTCAGTGAGAAGACGATCAGACTTCCGGCAGCAAGCCCCGGCAGGCTCAGGGGCAGGACGATGGCCATGAACGCGCGGCGTCCGCTGGCTCCGAGACTGCGCGAGGCCAGGACGAGGTTCCAGTCGAGACTGCGCAGCGAGGCCGAGACCGCGAAGATCATGAAGGCGCAATTGGCGTAGACGAGGCCCAGGACCAGTGTGAACTCACGGAAGACCAGCTTGACTGGGCTGTCGACGAGACCCAAGCCGATAAGGGTGTCGTTGACGATACCCTTTGTGCCGAGAATGATGAGCCAGCCATAGGCGATGACCACAGGGCTCGTCACCATCGGCACGATCAGGACGATGAGCATGAAGGTGCGGAACCGGCTTTCGGTTCGGGCAATGAAATAGCTGATGGGATAGCCGGCGACGGCGCAGATAACGGTGATCATCAGGGAAATCCTGATCGTGCGCCAGAGAACGCCGAGGTAGAAGGAATCGGTCAGGAACTTCGTATAGAAGTCGAACTGGAAGGCTGAAGAGGCGCCCGTGATCGGATCGAAACGGTCGAGGCTGCCCCGGAAGAGTTGATAGACCGGCAGTCCGTAGAGGACGGCGAAGAGGATGATGGGGAGCAGGGCCAGCAACAGCCACTGCAGATGACCGGATGATCCCGATGACGGCTGGCTCATCGCGCGCCACCGGAGAAGATCAGGGTATCCGCAATGTCCCACGCGACATGCACGCGGTCCCCTGCCCTAAAGGCAGAGTTGCGACCTCCTGTGGACCAGACGTGCAGTACCAGCGCCCCGACTCGAACCCGGTATTCCATCCTATGGCCGATATACTGGGAGCGCTCGACGACACCCTCAAGATCGGTCGAGCTGGACGGCGCGTTGTGTGACGGCCCTTGAGCACTCAGTCTGACGCGTTCGGGGCGAATGAGAAACCGGACGGAAGAGGCATCCGGCGTGCGGGGGCTGTCCTTGACACCGACAGAGCCAAGGCCCTCGATCTTCACTGAAGGATGGCCGCCGGCCGTGCTGTAAACGCCATCAAAGGCATTGGAACCGCCGACAAAGGTTGCCACAAACTCGTTGCTCGGAGCCTCGTAGATGTCGGAGGGTGACCCGACCTGCTCGATCCTGCCTGCACGCATCACGATGATGCGGTCGGCGATCGCCATGGCTTCCTCTTGGTCATGGGTGACCATGATTGTAGAGATGCCCAGTCGCTCGAGGAGTTCCAGCAGCTCGCTGCGCATCTCCAGCCGCAGGCGGGCGTCGAGGTTGCTAAAGGGCTCGTCGAGAAGCAACAGGCTGGGCTGAATGATGACGGCACGCGCGAAGGCGATGCGCTGCTGCTCGCCGCCGGAGAGCATGGCAGGCTTCTTGGCCCCCGCGTTTGGGAGACGCACGAGCGTCAGCGCATCGCTCACGCGGGCGCGAATTTCGCTCTCGCTCTTCCCCCGCATCCGCAAGCCGAATGCGACGTTGTCATAGACCGTTAGGTGGGGGAACAAGGCGTAATTCTGGAACAGAATGCCGATGTTTCTGTGCTCGGGCTGGACGCCGAGCATGCTGCGGCCTTCGATGGAGAGCCGGCCGCTTGTCGGCGCCGTAAAGCCGGCAATGACCCTGAGGCAGGTGGTCTTGCCGCAGCCGGAGGGACCTAAGAGGCAAACCCGTTCCCCTGACGAGACCTGGAAGCTGACTGAATCCAGTGCGCGCTGCTCTCCAAATGTTACGACGAGTTCGTCGATTCTCAGGTAATCCGGCTTTTGAATAGGCCCTCCACTGAGTGATCCTGTCGATTTTTCCCCGCTGGCCCCGATGGGTTTGTAGATCGTCATCACCCCTGCGCCCCGCCGTCCATCACCAATCTCGTCATGACAGGCCGGCGGCGGCTGAGTGCCTGCCGGCAGCGACGGTCGGCGCGCTATGATGGGCGCTGGAGGACAGCATCGGCAAGACTTCCGTTCCGAACAGTTCCATCGATCGGAGGGCTGAGCGATGCGGCAGTGAACCGAATTGGAACATGAAGCTCACATGCGTTGGGTTTAGCAGCTGAAAGTCTTCCGCCAGGATCGAGGCGACCCGCTCGGGGCTGCCGATGGGGGAGAATTCGATGATCTCTTCCAATGACGGCTCGTCGCGGAAGGGAAGTTCACGCAGCATGGCGCCGTCTAGTTGCTCCGCATTGGCCCGAAGTCCTGCTCCGAGACGCAATGTGTAGCGAATATTCTCCGCCGCCTTGATCTCCTCGTTACGGTTCTTGGTGACATAGATGAAGCGCTGAGTGGCAAAGGCCATATCTTCGGGAGAGCGTCCGACCGACGTCCAGATTTTTGCGATCGCCTCCTTCGATTTCAGAGTCGTGGAGGCGGGTCGGTGATGCTGGCCGATGAAGGGCACGTAATTGTTGCGGGCGATCCGCTCCTGAATTGAGATGTCCTGGGTCAAGCCAGCCACATAGACCTGCGGCATCGGCTTCTGCTGTGGCTGGAGGCCGATCGGTGTGTGGTCGATTTTGAAGTGCTTGCCCTGATAGTGGATCTCGCCGGTCCGATAGGCCATTTCGATCATATCGAGCAGCTCGCTGAACATGGCGGGGCCGTCCTTCAGATCGCGACCGAACTGCCTGAACTCATAGTTCTGGTATCCGCCGCCCACACCCAACTGCAGGCGCCCGTCACTGATCTGGTCGACAAAGGCGATCTCCTCGATCAGACGCACGGGCTCATAAAGTGGAAGAACGAGAACCGCAGGGCCGACATTGATCCGCTTCGTTCGTGCTGCGCAGTAGGCCGACATGATCAGAGGTGACGGGATCATGCAGTAATTTGAAAAATGATGCTCGGCGAACCACACCGTATCGAAATCGAGCTGTTCCGCCATCTGGCAGAGTTCCATCGAGTCCAGGGCGAGCTGCTGGGGCGATTTGCTCGTGTCACGCCGCGGCATTAGGTTGAAGAGGCCGAAATTCATTGTGCTTGTTCCCATTGCGTGCTCGTGCGGGGTCAGACGCCCACGATCGTGTCGCCGCCATTCGGGCTTAGAACCTGGCCGGTGACGAAGCTGGCTTCCGAGGATGCGAGGAAGATCACCGGGTAGGACATTTCCTCCGGCTCCGCCAAGCGGCCGAGGGGGATTGCCTTGGCCTGCGCTTTCACGGCCTCGAGGCCGTCGACCTCCACCTGCATTTCGGTTTTCACAGCGCCGGGAGCCACGGCGTTGACGCAGATGTTGTGCGGCGCGAACTCCTTCGCCCAAGCCTTGGTGAGTCCGAGGATCGCTGCCTTGGCGGCACAGTAGGTCGCGCCGAAATGATGGCCGGTCATGCCCCAGATGGAGGAGATGTTGACAATCCTGCCCGACCGGCGGGCAATCATGCCCGGTACCGCGGCCTGGGTCGTGAAGATCGTCCCTTTGACATGGACTCCGAACATGCGCTCGTAGAGGTCCTCGGTGATACCGTCCAGCCCTGCGCGCTCGGCGGAAATTCCGGCATTATTGATCAGGATGTCGATACCGCCGAACTCGGCTTCCCCTCGCCGGACCACGTCCTGCATGTCGCCGGGCTTGGAGACGTCGCCGCAGGCGACGAGGCACCGGCCACCCTTGTCCCGAATGCGCCTTGCAGTCTCCTCGGCCCAGGCCTCGTTGATGTCATGGATGACGACGGCCGCCCCACGGGCTGCGAGAATTGCGGCGTGCGACCGTCCCATGCCGCGACCCGAGCCGGTGATCAACGCCGTCTTGCCGGTAAAGTCAGCCACGTTTCGCTCCTGGTTACAAGGGTTCCGGACGCGACCGTCAAACGGCCGTCGACCATGTCGGGTCGCTGTGCTTCTGCCAGTAGAGATCGAGGATGGCGCTGGTCACGGTGCCGACCCCGCCATTGCCGACAGGCGCGCCATCGATCTCCGTGACCGGCATGACTCCGCCCGCCGTGGATGTGATGAACACCTCATGGGCACCGCGCAGGGCGTCCGCCGTGAGCGTCCCTTCGCGAAGGTTGATGCCGAGTTCCTTGGCCAAATCCTTTGTGATGCCGCGAGTGATGCCTTCAAGAACGCCGGCGGCAGGGGTCAGAAGGGCGCCATCGGCGACGGCGAAGATGTTGAAGCCGGGGCCCTCGGTGATATTGCCGTCGAGATCGACGAGCACCGCGTTCTCGGCGCCGCGGTCATAGGCTTCGAACATCCCGCTGACCAGATCGAGCCAATGATAGTTCTTGATGCGCGGATCCACTGATTGCGGAGCAATGCGCGGAATCTTGCTGATGATCAGCTTCAGCCCGCGCCGGCGCTGCTCCTCGTTGGCGATCCAGCCGAAGGGAATGGCGAAGGCGATGAAATTGTTGCGGGCGTCGCGTGGATCGCGGCTGAAGGTGGGCGAGATGCCCCGGGTGCAGATCATCTCGACATAGGCGTCTTCGAGGCCGGAGCGGCGAACGCATTCATGGAGGATTTCGATCAGCCTCGCACGATCGAAGGGAAGGCTGAGCCGCATCCGCTCCAGATTCAACAGGAAGCGGTCGATATGCCGGTCTTCGCAAAAGAACCGCCCTTTCCAGACATGGACCACGTCGTAGGTGGCGTCTGAGCGCAGGAATCCCCAATCAAGGACCGATAGCTTCGCCTCTGCGATCTCGCAGAACTCGCCATTGGCGTAAGCTGTGCCAGGCGGGTAGCGGAGTGTTCCCGCATTTGTGGAAGATTGCTGGTCCAAAATCATAGCCGTCGCTCTCGCCTCAGTGGTTTTCTCAACGGACTGTGCCGCCGTCGACCATGATGTCTTGGCCGGTGATGTAGCTGCTGTCGCTGTCGGCGAGGAAGCCAACCGTACGGGCGACTTCCTCCAGGGTGCCAGCCCGTTGGAGCGGGATGTTCCCCACGAGCTCCGCAGGCCACGAGTGATTGTCCAGAAAGCCTGGCATGACGTTGGTCATGCGAATGCCGTCGCGGCCGTAGCGAGAGGCATATAGCTTCGCGAAGCCGGTGAGGGATCGTCGGACCGTCGCCCCGAAGGGATAGGCCACGCAGGGTGCCACGGCAAACGCACTTGAGATATTGACGATCGACCCGCCCCCCGCAGCCTGCATGTGGGGCGTGACGATGCGCGCCATGCGCACCACCGGAAGGAACTGGAGGTCCATCATGGCGTGCCAGTCCTCGTCCGGGATCTCCAGCAAATATCCGTCGGGGGACAGCTCATAGGAACTGCGTTCCGGTGACGTCGACCATGTGGGATTGCCTGTGCTGTTCACCACCGCATCGATTCGTCCATGCTGCGTCATCGCAAGGTCGACGAGGGCCGCCAGGTCCTCGGTCTTCTCCACCGAGCCCGTAACAGCATGGCCGTCGAGCTCCGCGGCGACGGCGGCGGCCGAACCCGACAAGGACATGAGCACGACGCTGAACCCGCGCCTCGCCATCTCCCGGGCACAGGCGGCACCGATCCCCCGCCCCGCCCCCGTAAGGACCGCCACACGCCGATCACCCACTCTGATACTCCTGCCGCTGCCGAGCCATCCGATGCCGAGAAGATGCGGGGAACCCTGTGGTCCCCGCGCCGCTCACTGAACCTCGATTTCCTTGTTCCAACGCTCGGTCCATGCCGGGAGCTGCTTGTTCAGATAGGTCCAGTCGATCGGCACGATCTTGTCGCCATTGGCTGGGGGTGAGGTGATGACCGAGCTCATGTCTGGCGGCAACGTCGCCTTCTTGTTCACAGGCAGCCAGCCGAGCTTCTGGGCCATGATCTCCTGCGCCTGTTGGCCCACCAGGAAGTTGACGAACTTGGTCGCCAATTCCGTGTTCTTTCCGTTCTTGACGACCGCGATGCCCGCCTGAATCGCCGCTGTCCCTTCCTTGGGGAAGACGAACTTGATCGGGAAGCCGGTACGATGCGCGTAGGAATAGGTCTCGCTGTCAGTCCAGACACCGACCCAGGCCTCGCCTTGCTGGAAATAGGATGTGAGGTCGGCGGTGGTGTCGAAGTTGAAGATGTTCGGCTTGATCTTGACCATCTCGGCGAAGCCGGGTTCGATATTCTCCTCCGAGCCGCCATTGGCACGAGCAAGCAGGATCAGCAGCATGTGCGTGTAGCTGATCGAGATCGAACTCACGATCACATGGTCCTTGAGATCCGCCCGCGCGAGATCATTCCAGCTGGTCAGCTCTGGAAGGTTGTTCTTCTTGAATTCATCGGGATTGTAGGCGAGGCCGAGCCGAAACAGGCCCCAGCCGAGACCCATGCCATTGGGCAAGTGCGAAACCTCCTGAATGTCGGCAGCATTGGGCATCTCCGCTGGTGTAAGGGTCTGAAGCAAGCCCATGCCCGCAGCCTGGATCATGGGGCCGTCATCGATGCAGGCCACGTCAATCTGTGGATCATCCTTCTGGGCCTGCAGCTTGGCAATGGTCGCCACTGAATTGCCCGTGAGATAGGTGACGGTGGCGCCTGTCTCCTTCTCGAAAAGGGGGATCAGTTCCTGGCGGATGAAGGTCTCTGGAGCTCCGGGGTAGCAGGCGAGGACGATGGACCCGGCAGCCATGGCGGGTGTCGGTGCGAGACCTTGGAAAAGCGACGTCGTCGCCAGGGCCGCAAGAGCGATATAGGCGCGGATTCTCAGTCGTTTCTTCATGTCAGACCCCTCTCAATCCCACAGATGCAGACATATCCAGTGCGTCATTTGCCTTGTTGCTCGCAGTCTTTGCAGTTCGCTGCTGGGCTTCAAACAATCGTTTCTAAAAGGCAGCACTGCTGGTACCGCCGCTTATGGAAGTGTTAGCAGGACTAATTTGCCTGAGGCGGTCTTCTGAACTTAGCATTGCTGTCCTCAAGGACGCGCGATCCTCCTGCGGAGCGACATGGTCACTCTCGGACTGTTTAGCCTTATGGGTCTCTATGACCGGAACTCCTCTCCGGCTTCAGTCCTGAAGACGACCGTAGATGCTGTGCGAATGGCCGAGGATTTCGGCTTCGACGTGGCATGGTTCGCGGAGCATCACTTCACCAATCATTCCATCTGCCCATCATCTCTCATGATGGTGGCTCATTGTGCGCCGGAGACGTCGAAGATCCGGCTCGGCTCGGCAGTCTTGGCGCTGCCGCTCTACCAGCCCCTCAAGGTGGTTCAGGAGATTGCCTTCGCCGACCTGCTGACTCGGGGCCGCCTCGTTCTGGGGATTGGTTCGGGCTACCAGCCCCATGAATTCGATCGCTACAGGGTCGATCGCTCGGAGAAGCATGCACGACTGCTGGAGGCGTGGACGATCATCGAACAGGGTCTGACGTCAGGGGTCGTGCGCTTCAAGGGTCGCCACTTCGACATTCCCCGCACGGAACTGTCGATGCGGCCCTTCGGACTTGCCATGCCCGAGGTCTTTTTAGCCACCAGCGATGCACAGGCCGTTGCGCGGGCCGCCCAAGGGGGCCACACTCCCTTCATGTCGTTCGGTCATCGCGGACTTGATCATGCTCTTGCGGTTCGAAGCGTCATCGCCGAGCATTGGTCCAAAACGCCGGGTGCAAGCCCGGAAATGCCGCTGGGTGTCATGCGCTTCGTCTATGTGACGGATGATGAGGCGGATGCCCGCCATGCAGCGCAATGCGTGCGCGACCTGGCTCGCGCCGGCGAGACGCTGCGAACCGGAGAGGGCCGACGCATGGATGGTCCCTTCCTCAGGCTGATGCCGCTCAATGATGAACCGCCTTTGGAAGACTTTCGGGAGAAGGCGGTCATCGGACCTGCCTCCTACTGCGTCGACAAGCTTGGCCAGGAGATCGAGGCCTTGCGCCCGACGCATCTCGCCTGTCTCATGGGATTTGCCGGAATTGGCAGGCGAGAGACCCTCGCATCCATCGAGCGCTTCGGCTACAGCGTCATCCCTCAGCTCGCCGATGTCTTCAGCCTGCGCGACGGCGACCTCATGGGCGCGGCGTGAGGCGCGCATGAACAAGCATCAGCCAGTGCTTCACCCGGTGACCATCGCGGTCCCGGATCGTGGTGCCGGCGATGAGACCCAGGCACCACCCCAACTTCCGATCCAGGGAAAACCGTTCCGCCTTCCCCCTCTGAATCTGTTCAGGGTCTTCGACGCTGCGGCGCGTCTGGGAAATTTCTCGGCTGCCGCCGAGGAGCTTTGCGTCACGCCCTCGGCCGTCAGTCAGCAAATCCGCCAGCTCGAAGACCTGCTGGAGGTCCGTCTTTTCCGCCGCCTGCCGCGCAAGATGGAACTGACGCGGGAGGGGACCGTGCTTGCAAGCGCGGTCTGCGAGGGCCTGTCGCTGTTTGTCGCCGCCTGCCAAAAGATCGTCGACCCCAACGAACCGGCGGTCCTGTGTATCAATGCTCCAGCGTCGATTGCATCGCGGTGGCTGGTCCCCCGCCTGAAGCGATTCATGCAGCTCAATCCACAGGTGAAGATCACATTGCTGGCCTCCAACGACGCCGTGGATTTCGACCGCCAGGACATCGATGTGGCGCTACGGTGGGGGAACGGGCGCTGGCCCCATGCCAGGGTGGAGCGTCTCGGCCATGGCCGGCTGTTTCCAGTCTGCAGCCCGGCCCTGTTGCGCGAGGGGCCGCCCATCCATCATCCGCACGACCTTAGACATCACACGCTTCTTCAGGTGGTGGAAGGCAGTTTCTGGTCGGCCTGGTTTGCGGCGGCCGGCGCGGACCGGGGGGAGTCCAGCGACAAGCTCTATTTCAACGATGTGGGGTTGATGCTGGACGCGGCCGTCCAGGGGCAAGGACTGGCGCTGGCGAACCAGCCGCTGGTTGAGAGCGACCTGAAGTCCGGGCGGCTCATCAGACTCTTCGAGACCGAAATCGAGACCGGCGAGGGATATTATGTTCTGACCAGCCCTGACTTTTCAGAGAAGCCTGCGGTCGCAACCTTCCGCCACTGGATCCAGACGGAGGGCGAAGAAGGTGCCTGAGGACAATCAGGAGAGGGCGAGGAAATTTCCTTGCCTATAGATGAGCCCCTGCTGGGTGCGGCCGATGTGAGTGCCGACCACAGAGCCCACGAAGATCGTATGAGTGGTGCAAACGACCGAACTGACCACCCGGCAATCGAGCGCCGCCAGAGCATCTGCAAGCACAGGTGCACCAGTGACAAGGGAAATCCATTCGCCTCGGTCGAAGCGATCGACACCATGGACGCCTGTTCTGCCGGCAAAATGCGCAGCAAGGTCGTCATGGTCAGCCGCGACGATGTTGACGCAGAAATGCCGGACCCTCTCGATGGCGCCATGGCTTTCGGAGGTTCGGTTGACGCAGATCAACAGCGTCGGCGGCTCCGCGGAAACCGAGCAGACGGCCGTAGCCGTCAGGCCGCGACGATCCTCTGCGGTTCCGGTGGTGATGATCGTCACCGAAGAGGCCAACTGGCGCATGGCAGCGATAAAGTCGACCGGCGGGGTCTTCGGGTCCGGCCGCCCGTGCAGGTCAGCACCGGTGAAGGAAGGCGATTGCACGAAGTGCTCCTGGGCGCGCAAGGGGATCGTGGCGTCGTCAGCAGACGATCCCATGAGGGTAACGCCCTCAAGGCGGCAGAGGTCAAACGAGGGCTTCTAATGATGGTTTAAGCAGGAAGCGGCGCCAAGCCGACCATTAGCACAGCTTTAAGCGCAGTCGAGTGTCAAGCAATCGGGGCCAGGGAAACCATCATGACTTTGCCAGAGGAACACACGGTAATCACCGCGGACCACGTGATCTATCATTTTCATCCCGACCTCGAGGCAAAGTGGCATGTGGCGCCGCACGAGCAGGTGGAAATCCGCTGTCCGGACGGGGTGCATGGGCAGATCCGCACCGAGCAGGATCGCTATGTTGCAGTTGACTATGATCACATCAATGATGCCGTGGGACCGATCCATGTGGCGGGAGCCGAACCCGGTGACCGCCTGATTTTCGATATTCACGACATTCAGATTCCCCAGGACTGGGGTTACGTTCTCGTCATCCCGAATTTCGGGCTGCTGCAGGCGAAGGTCCAGGAGGCCCGCACGAAGATTGTCCCCATCAAGGACGGCTGCGTCCATTTCGACGGCATGCGAATTCCCCTCGATCCTTGCATCGGCACAATCGGTGTGGCGACCCATGAAGGACGCTACAATACGGTTATCCCCTTCGACCACGGTGGCAACATGGACACGACTGCCATCCGCGCCGGGGCCCGGGTGCATTTCCCTGTGAATCAGCCGGGAGGGCTCATTGCCATGGGTGACGCAAAGGCAGTGATGGGCGACGGCGAGGTCTGCGGGACGGGAGTGGGCGTTCCCATCAACATCTTCGCTCATTTCGAGGTTGTGAAGGGCGGCCGGCTGTCGAGGCCGGTGATCGAAACAGCTGGCGAATGGCAGTTCATCGCCAGTGCGGAAACTCTCGAGCAGGCCTGCATCCTCGCAAATGAGGACCTGATCGGCGCCCTCATGCGCAGCAAGGGCCTGCCCTGGGCGGACGCCTACATGCTGACCAGCCTCGTCGGCCAGTTGCGGATCAGCCAAGTCGTCGACCCGCTCATGACGGTCAGGATGGCGATCTCGAAGGACTATCTGCCCACCCTCGACAAAATGGCTTAGGCGATGTCCCGCAGCTCGGTCACAATGCTCCTGCCCCCTCCTCACCCATCCCCGGAGACCATAACCGTGAATCCGATGCTCAGGTCCCGCTGCGATCCGCAGTCTTCGCCCGCGTGTCTCCTGATGCGAGAAGCTCAGCAATTTGCGCCTCGGAGAAATCCGCCCCTCGCAGGATTTCGATGCTGTGCTCGCCATAAAGCAGCGCCAGCCGGCAGCCACGGTCCTGCCGTCGTAAGGGCGGGAAGCGGATTGTTGCGGAACGGCGCCTCGCAGCCAAGGATTTTCGCGACTGCGCCCCTGCTTGTCATTGTAGATTAATGTGCAGACAGAGCCGTCACTGGTCTTGCACAGCCGCCGATACGGGGAAAGCTGTCGTCCATAACCGCCTTTGTCCAACCCCCGATCGAAGCTCGACCCGATGAACCTGACCAAAACGAAGAACGCTAGAGGCACCGGAACTATCCGGCGAGATCTCCTTTGCCGTATGTCTTGAACCGAAGGGTCCGGAAGATCAAACAACCCCCGACACGCGGATTATGATGCCCCGCTTACCTCAGGTGGTGCAAATGTTTAGAAGCTGAATTCCAGGCAAACCTAAACGTTTTCTCAATGACTTAGAACGGAATTGTCTAACCATTCACCGGATGAAGAGATCAAGAAAAGGGCACTAGAAAGAGCAGGCTGATCTGATTTTAGAGCCCTGTACGCCACGACATACGGCTGACGAAATTTCTCTATATGCACTCCCAAAACTCCTATAAGGATTTTTTTATGCAGGCGCGAAGGAGCATCTCAATGATGTCGCTCAAATGGAGCCTTACAGACGTCACAATGGTATTTTTAAGAGTCTCGATTGTACCGAGCATTCTCCCAGGGTACTAGATCTCGCTCATGGAAAATCTCAGAAGGCAGCTTACCAAGGAACTCCGTCCTTGCTCATCCAACGAGTCTATTACATCTTTCCCATGAGATTGAACCCAAGGGAAAGGGCTAGTTAAAAATATACACGGAAATTTTAAATGCTCCTCTTCATTTGTTTGCGTCTTTATTTTCCAGTGTCAACAAATGAGTAATTCATGAAAAAGCACACGCCAGTCGTAATCTTATCGACTGCTGATTTCGACTCAAGGATATGGACAAATAAGCAACACATAGCGGTAAGATTATCTAAGATATGCGATGTGTATTATATCGAGTCGCTTGGTCTACGAACCCCTAAAGTAAATTTTGAAGATGTCCGAAGAGTTGCAGGTCGTTTTTTTGCGGCAATCCCAGGGCATCGAACACAATCATCTAACAAAGATAAAATTCACAATCTGGTAGTTATTTCTCCCTTCGTTTTGCCGTGGCATAATTCTACCACTATTCGCTCAATAAATAGATTATTGATTAGAATATTGATGAAAAGGAAGTTGCCAGATCGCTATATTCTTTGGACTTTTTCTCCCCTGACGTATGACTTGGAGCAATCTGCAGTCTCAGTAATTTACCATTCGGTTGATTTACTGCACAAATTGCCGGGGATTCCGAAAACAGTCTTGCTCAATCAGGAAAGGCGGCTAATCAGTCGGGCGGATGCTGTCATAGCATCAAGCAAAGGAGTAAAGGATCATATAAAAACGCAGGGAGGTGAAGCTCTTTTATGGGAGAATGTAGCTGACATTGAGTTATTTTCTTCTCATCAGTCATATGAACGCGAACGCCGAGCGATTTTTGTCGGTAATCTAACGCAGTCAAAAGTCGACTTCGCGATCCTAGAAAATTTGATTCGGTTAAATGTGCGGATTGCGCTAGCCGGACCTTGCTCAATAGACGGCACACAGCGCGACCCCTTACTGAATAGGATTCTGCAGTCTAAGAACGTTACTTATTTGGGTGTACTTACACAAAAAGAAATGGCTGTAGAGCTTGGTCGTAGTTGGGTCGGAATTATACCGTACCACATTAATGACTATACCAATGGTGTTTTCCCGATGAAGATATACGAATACTTAGCGTCTGGGCTCCCCGTTATAGCTACGAAACTACGTAGTCTTAATTCACTGGCCATAGATGGTCTCGACTTGGTTTCTTCAGACGAGTTCGCTTCACGGGTGTTACATCTTTGCGAGTCCGAGCGCAGAGCGCCTGCTGGCATTTACGACAACAATAGCTGGGAAGCACGTTTGGCTCAGATACAGGATTTGCTCAGGCGTATAGGAGGAGCTGGCTGAAAAAATGGTGCAATCTATCCGTCACTTTCTACCACTAGCACGGAGTTGGGCTGCATATGCAGTATTGCCAGCAGCAGGTCTGATCACTGCTCCAATCCTCGCGCATGCTCTAGGTCCTGAGGGAAGGGGTCAATTGGCGGGAATGCTTCAGCCACTAGTGCTCGCTAGCGCTATTGCCGCATTAGGAGTTCCGTCGGCAGTAACATTTTTCATCGGAAGGGGTGTTCAGGCCGGCAGAGTTTCTGAAATTGCAGTGAGAATTTCGGCTCTGTTAACACTATTCGTGGCAGTCGGACTTTTTTTTTATTCGTATACTGTGGCGCAGCAAATTGGAGTAGACCGTAATTTAATGCTTTTGGTATGGCTGGCGTTTCTTCCAAGTGCCTTCATCTCCATTAGCAGGGCGCGTCTACAAGGTATCCGAAGATATGGAGTGCTCGATTTGGAGCGAGTTTTAGCCTCCGTGTTGAGAGTGGGGCTAATTGCGATTTTGTGGGCAGGGGCAGTATCTAACGTTTTCATCTACTCGGCAGTTTATATGGCTTCTGGTCTCATTGCCTCCAGCGTTTTGCTCTTTTCGACGCAGGTAAGGGCGAAATCTGTTGCGCATTCTAGGGAAGTTGAGTTGCCGGCGAGTGAGATGGCCCGTTATGCTCTGTTCGCAAGTTTCGGAACAGTGGCAACAGCAGTAAGCGCCCGGCTAGACCAAGCTATTATGCCAGCAGCGGTATCCCCTATTGAGCTTGGATATTTCTCCGTGGCCGTGGCTGTCGCTGAGGTTGCCAATATTATAACTACTGTTGCGATTAGAAACGTTCTTGCTGAAGTCAGTTCTAAAGTTAGTCTAAGATCAATATTAAGATCGGTACTCATTGGAGGTGCATGCCAATTTGTGCTAATTTTGATCATACTTTCGATTATTCCATTGGCCGTCCCTATTCTCTTCGGAAGCGATTTTTCTCCAGCTTCAGATCTTATTCGTGTATTGCTCATAGGCTCTTTCGTGGCTTATTGGTCGAATGTTACGTTTGCTTTTCTTTCTGGATTGGGAAGGCCGGGACTTTCCTCTATTGGGCCCGCCTCTGGTGTCGCAAGCACCATTTTTTTGTTTTGGTTTTTCTGGAATGATTTGACCGCCAATATCGCAGCGTGGATCAGCGTGGTCTCCCAATCAACCATGTTTATTGCCGGTATGTTTCTGACTGGTTGGGTCTTAGCAATGCGCCGGGATCTATGGGAGGATGATTGTTCATCAACGAAAAATCGCGCGAGGAAGTGATCAATGTTGCTTGCTGATCCGGCGAAAATGTGGGCTCGCTCGTCGCGCCTTTGGCAAGCTGGGAAACATAGACGCGCACGATTGATCAAGGCATACAATTTTATTATTTTTCGCTGTATATTGCCGCCTGAGGCAATTCTTAAAGGAGATGTAAGTCTAGGGCATTACGCAATGAATATAGTTATACATCCTAACGTTACCTTAGGAAGAGATGTAATATTGTGGCACAATATAACTCTTTCAGTCAGCGATTCACCTGGCTCCAGTTCCCGCATTACAATCGGCGACCGGGTCACAATTGGCACAGGGACTGTCGTAGTTACCCCACTGCGAGGCAGCATAGAAATCTGTAATGATGTGAAGATTGGGGCAAATTCGGTCGTTAGCCGATCTATAACTGAACCGGGTACCTATGCCGGTTCGCCAGCTAAGCTCATCAAGATGCAAGAGGTGACGGAATAATGCGTGTTCTGCTCGTTACTCTTGCGGTTTTTGGCGGAAACAAAAAGGGCGGCGGTGAGCGCTATGTGACTGAACTCGCTCGGGCTCTTCAATCACAAGGTACGACCGTAAAAATCGTAGTGGTGAATGGACTATGGAGTTTTGCTGAGCAGGTTAATATGCACATACCGCCTACATCAGTCCCTTATGCGCATTTTTTAAAAATGGTGCGTGAGGCAGATGTGATTCACGTTCATCAGCTTAATACTCCGGGATTTGATCACGCAGTGCTTGCATCACGTATGTATAAAAAACCGATAGTTCTCACTGATCACGGCGGTGGGTCTCTTACCCCGGGTCGCCTCCTGGGCCGGGCGCGTTTAGGGCTCGTGGATGCCGCCGGGTTCGTAAGCGAGTGGAGCAAACGCGACGTTGATCCCCATGGAGTCATCAAGAAAAATACTATTATACTTGGTGGCGGCGATCACTTGCCTAGCTCACCTTCCCTTCCTGAACTTTATGATTTTGGCTTTATCGGCCGCTTTTTACCTCATAAAGGCGCGCATATAGCGATCGAAGCACTTCCAGCGGGTGCCAGCATTGTTTTAGCAGGTCAAGTTCGTGATGAGTTATACTTTCAAAAACTCAAACAACTGGCTCGGGGAAAACGGGTTACCTTTGTAACCGATGCATCGGATGAGTTTGTTGCAAGTTTGCGGTTTTCCATTCGTTATCTGCTCGTCCCCTCTGTTGAGACATACCAACATGAGAAATATTCCCGGCCGGAGCTGTTGGGCTTAGTCGCACTTGAGGCACTCGCTGCGGGAACGCCGGTAATTGGGTCTGATGTGGGGGGGCTTGCTGAGGTGCTTCGAGCTGCTGACCAGTTAATCTTACCACCAGGTGATGTGCCCGCATGGACAAGCGGACTGTCGAATGTCATGAACAGACCTGCCCCGTCCTTTGAGACAGTCGAGTTCAAGTGGGATGCGGTCGCATCTAAATGCATCGTCCTTTATCGAGCGGCACTGGCGGCGCGAACGCTAAAGAAGGACTGCCACTGATGCGACTATTATTCGTGTCTCGGTCACTCCCATTCCATCACCTAGGGGGTATGGAGGTTGTGGCATGGGACCTTGCGCGTGCGTTGTCAGATCGCGGACACGAAGTGGAGATTCTTACCACTAGCTGTGAAAAGTTACCGCCGAGAAGCATTCAAGAAGGTGTTTCAATACACGCCATGGATGTTCCACCTGGTCGATACACAGGAGAATTCTGGAGAAAAACAACCCACCTGTTCGGGACCGAGTATAAGATGAGGACTGACCTGGTTCTCGGAATCGGCGCCGGAGCTTACGCTATTGCCAGGAACCGAGAGAGAGGCGATTGGCCGCCGATATTAATGCAATCTCATGGTCAAGCGTGGGGAGAAATGGTATCGAAACTCTTAATTCCCAGTCCCACTTCCTGGTTGAAGGCATCCAAAAACGCTTATGGCGTTTTAGTCGACCGCGTTCTTCGGCGGTTCGATCGTGTCATAGCTGTTGGACCGGCAGTGGAGAACGTTCTAAAATCACGCCCCACGAAATGGATGCTTGGTTCAACACCGGTATCTGTAATATCTAATGGAATAAATGAGACCCTGTTTGCCTTTAACCTGTCGGCGCGAAAAGAGATTCGTCGGTCCCTGTCAATTGGCGACCAAGATCAGGTGATAATTTCTGCCAGTCGCCTGCATATTCAGAAAGGTCTACATCAGGCGTTAGAGGGCTTCGCGCGTGCGAAATCCAGCGTATCGTCTCTTCGTTTCATTATAGCGGGATCCGGTCCCGCCGAATCACAGTTGAAAGAACACGCACAAAGTCTTGGTGTATCGCGGGACGTAATATTTTGTGGCGAAGTTAGCCGAGGTCGTCTTGCAAGCTTGCTTAGTGCAGCTGATCTGTTTCTCTTTACGTCAACTCGTCGAGAGGGGCTGGCGCTTGGACCGCTTGAAGCGGCCGCGGCAGGACTTCCATGCGTGTTGTCAGAGCATCTTTCAGTCCCGGCACTGTCCTCTGCTGCCGTAAACCCGCAAGATTTTGATGCTATTGCGCAGGCGATCTTAGTCAAATTATTTTCTACAGAGCCATTCCGAAAGTCTATCCTGCCCCCGATGTATTCTCTGCAGCTCGTGACGGATCAGTATGAGAAAGTACTGAGGGAACATATAGTTGTGTAATGATAGGAATTATCCAAAGCCCCCAATTATGATCCGTCGGGAGAGTTAAATGGCCATTTTTCGAAAAATTGCTGGCAAGACAGTCAGAGCCCTTCGTAAACTCGGGCTCCATGTCGATCCGTCCACAAATTCAAACGGCAGAGTTATTGGCCTTCGCATTCAATGGAAGGAGGATGAAAGCACGATTACTCGAGGCGCTATTGTAAAGTCGAGAATTAAAAATAGAGATGTGGCCTTTTTCGTCTCAAATGAACTGGATTCTATTCAAAAATTTCATCGAGCAGGAGTTTTTTACGAAATGGACGAACTTGAGCTTATATCTCAACATTTTAAAGGCGGAACATTTGTCGACGTAGGAGCCAATATTGGTAATCATACACTGTACGCCCTATTGGCCCTTGATGCTACTAAAGTTATAGCATTTGAGCCGCTTCCTCTAGCATTCTCTATTCTCGAAATTAATATAGCCACAAACCAGCTTGGCGACCGTGCAACCCTAAGACAGATGGGACTTTCGAACACGGATACGTTAGCTTCTTTCACTTCACCTACAAACAATCTTGGAGGCTCTAGGTTATTGGAACGTCCCGATGCAGGAGGAATAAAAATTGGCAGAGGCGACGATTATTTGAAGGATGAAAAAGTGGACTTTATTAAGATCGATACCGAAGGTTTTGAAATTCAAGTTCTTGAGGGTCTGGTGCAAACTATCAATAAAAATAAACCGGTAATATTTGTTGAGGTAGAGGATGAGAATATCTCCTCTTATGAAAGTTTCAGCAGAAAGATGGGATATCGTGTGGCGGAGAAATTCGATCGCTACGCGGGTCGGGCTAACTATCTCAGCGTATTTGATCCGAGGTGACGAGCATGACATCAGCTCGAAGCAATCTCTTTAGGAGCAACTTTGTCGGACTCCACTATCGGATTGTAGAACTAAGGGAACTGGGAGCTGCAAACCCATAGAGCTAGAAGCATTTATCCAAGCGGCAAGTCGCGCTTGTGCACCATTTACGCGATCAATTTCCTCGACCACTGTTTCTGGAGCAACATAGGGTCGGAGAGAAAGATTTTCTAAATTTAACAGGTGAGCGAATGAGTATGTTTTCTTAAGGTGATCGAAAAAGTCACCGGGAGTGATTAAGACGTTTAGCCCAAAAGAAGCGGCGTGATAAAACGTTCCCGACACAATTGAGGTACCATCCTGGTGAGCCACCACTGCATATTTTGCTTTAGCAAGGCGCGCGTCAAGTTCGTGATCTGGAACAAATAAATTTTGCCATTCTACGTCCAGGCATCGTGTTTCGATTGTTTTGGTGAGTTCTTGGGTGAGTTCTGGATCGCTGCACTTTCCAAGAATGACTAAACGCCGATTAGGCGGCCACCAGCTGAGCAAAATGTCGTACCCTTTGTTTCGACGCACAGATCCAAACAGGATGTATTCGTCTCGTCGTTCACTCTCAGATAAAACGGACTGCTGCTGCTGGCGATATGTTGGATGCGGAATCACGTAGGTTGATAAACAGGAAGGCCGAAGAGTGACTGTTGCCGATGTTACGCGAGCCAATGCAAAAAGAAAAACACGATCTAACAGCGATCGATAGCTGGAGTCGTGAGGGAATAGATTGTGGCGCATCCAAATAACGTGCCGCACACGAAGTTTTAACAGCAACAAAACTAAGAGACTTCGAGTGAACTCAAAAATTGGCCGGTTGGATGCTGCAATTCGGTCTTCAAACCAATTTAAGACGAGCAATTTTGAAGACCGAGGGATAAACCAGTGTGATTTGAACGCCTCTTTGAGCGAGTAGACACTCAGCCCTGTGCTTCGAAGGTCGTCAATCGTTATTTTAGTGTATCTATTAACGGAATTCGAATAAGGCGAAACATAGGCAACGGAGATTTTAAATACTTTCCTGCGCATCACGAAATTTTGCAATCCCTGATTGGTGATATTCTCGTTGAATGACTACTGTGATACAACGCGGTGTGGCTCCGAAGTTGAGGCCAATTAGAGTATCCGAGATAGAAAATCATCTGTCAGCATCTCACCTCTGGCGATTGAAATTGGACATCACAGAAAAATTGTCAACGAAGTTCACGTGTCGTTGCTGATGGCGGGATGTTTGACAGCACTGGCCAAATCCCCCTTCCGACGTTTACGGACTGAGGATCCTCCCCTTAGCTGATGATATTGTTTCTGTTGATGCGTCAGACAAATGTTTGGGTATCCAAACGCTGCGATTTTTCCCGCCCAAAAAAACTCACATAAGGTATGTAATGCAGTAGTGCTCGATGCCGGATCGGAGGGGCAATCGGCCACCGTCAACGAGAGAGGCAACAGCAGGCAGTGACTCAACTGATTTTTTTGACTGTCGTAGGAGCGATTGTAGCACGCGCCCTGTTGATGTCTCGACAGGGAAAAGTTTCATGTGCTATCGTTTCTTGTATTTCCGCTGCAGTTTACTTAACTTGCCTCTGGATTCCGGCGATACTTCAGTCAGAGAATTTGATTATCAGCAAAATATATTTGGCTAGATTGGTCGCCTTACCCACACCGGATGAGGTGTCAAGTTTATCCTTGCGATGGGCACTGGAGCTTATGGTAATTTTGGCTGCTGAAGTGGCAAGTACAATTGCAGCAGGGTCAACACCTAAAACGAGACCGCCCAACTCAAAATTTGGACTCCGTTCCATGACGCCTTGGGATGCTCGGCGCATCGTTATTTTTTTGATGATTGTTGGAGTTATTTCTACAATTGTTCTTCCTGCATCTTCTATTGAGCAGAGAGCCGACGGAGGTCAGGGATTTGGCGTTTTGATGAGATCGTTTCTTATTGTTGGCCTGTCGATGTTGGCATTCTACAATTTCTTTAACAGCAATCGCTTTCGCTTGGCCGCCATAGCCGGGGTCCTCTTTCTAATTGGGGGGAGCGTTCGCAGCCCACTTTTGGTTGTGTTGTTTGGATATGTTGCGGGACTGATATCGCGAGGCGAGTTGTTACCCAAGCGCATGGCTCTGCTAGCTTTGATCGCGGTTACGCTAGGGATATTCGGAGCGTTTATGTCCAATCTGCGTGGCACGATCATTCGCGGCGAGCAGGTCTCAGTGATCGAGATTGCGACGCAGACTATGATGAGTCCCTATGTGTCCATTTATGAGTCCGGGATCGACACTCTTGATGGATATCGATTGTCGATGATGATCCAGCCCAATGAGGAGGCGCGGCCACTAAGTGTGTTTACCGTTTTTACGAATTTCATCCCTCGAGCTATCTGGCCCGATAAGCCGGCAGATCTTTCTGTTGAAATTAGCGCTAAATATCTGAATTATGGGGCTGGTGGGCAGTTCCTATCCCCTATTGGATATATGAGCATAGCATTTGGAGGATACGCGTTTGCTCTTTTAGGATTGTTCGTCTTTATTTTTGTTACTAGTAGACTTGCGATTTGTTTTCAAAATTCATTTGTGTTGGCTGTTGTAATATGCATTGTTGTTCGTTTTATGATGGGCGGAGCGGCATTTGATATTTATTATGGATTAACTCTTTTGATCCCCTTGGTCTGTGGGATAGTTTTCATCAGGCTTCTCAAGGGCCTTTCAGGTGGAGCGCGAATGCCTGGTGTTACGCCGGGCCGATCAGTTTAAAGGCTTGAGAAATACATCTAAAGTGAAATATTAAAGCGGTCTTTACAACTCCAATGAATTAAATTTTATGTGAGATAGATGTCTGCAAAGGGTTCAGCAAAGCGCATTGTTGCCGCTCATGACTACCTTACTCAACGGGGTGGAGCGGAACGAGTTACTCTCGAAGTCACTCGGGCCCTTAAGCCTTCCCACATTGTTACTTCCCTTTATTCTCCTGATAACACTTTTCCGGAATTTAAAGGAATTGAGATATGCGCAAGTTTTTTGAATTCAGTCCCACCGTTTCGACGTGATCCGCGTTTAGCTTTTCCTTTTCTGGCCGCTTCCTGGTCCAATCGTCGTCCAGTTGACGCAGACGCCGTGGTTTGCAGCTCGTCGGGTTGGGCTCATGCACTGCCGGTTACCCCAGGTACGCGGAAGATTGTATACTGCCATAATCCCGCGCGATGGCTCTACCAAACTGACGATTACTTCTTGGGTAGATCGAACTCTTTCAGACATATCTTCGAGCTTTTTAAGCCAAAGCTGATTGATTGGGATCGCCGAGCGGCTGCTTCTGCAGACTTTTACATCGCTAATTCAACGTCTGTCGCTGAACGCATTCGCAGGGCGTACGGTAGGGAGCCGGAGATTCTTTTTCCTCCGGTAAGTGTCGATCCTCTTGGCTCAAGCGAGCCCATAAAGGGCTTAGAACCCCCCTTTTTCCTCACCGTTGGTAGGTCGCGAGGATACAAGGGCACAAAAGTACTAGCTGAAGCTTTTTCCCGAACTCCTGAGCACAAGCTGGTGGTGACCGGAGCGGACACCTTGGGTAATATCGCTCCAAATGTTCGCCCAGTTGGCCTAGTTTCAGATGCGCAGCTGCGCTGGCTCTATAAGAATGCACGCGCACTAGTTTCGGTTTCTCGGGAGGATTTTGGTTTAACCCCTATCGAAGCTAATGCGTTTGGAACTCCTGCCCTATTATTACGCGCGGGAGGCTTTCTTGATTCAACTTTAGAGGGTGTGAGCGGGTTATTCATTGATGAGCCTACCTTAGAATGCATTGTACACGCGATTGCTTCGTTTCCGGACAAGTGGGACAAGACCGCTATTTTTCGTCATTCAAATACTTTCAGTCCCGAAAAATTCGCAGCTCGCCTTCGCGCGATTGTGGAACAGGTTACGGCCTCCTAGGCAAATAGGTTCTCGCTCTGCAACGCGCTGAGTGCGGTTTAAGGGTTGTAGGCGTGAGCTTGGTATGAGGAGCAGGGTATGCCTATTTACAATTGGATAAGCCGACGCCTCGCCCTCGCGTCGCTCTTGTCTGTCCCACTTATTAGAGATGCAGCAACACAGCAATCAGAGCAATCAGAGCAATCATCGCCTGCGTTGAAGAAAAATCCAATTTCGAGAGAATGGTCTGTCAACGATTTTAATGCGAAAGGTGATTGGGATGGCATAAGCGGGACGGATAACACCGACGCTATAAAACGGGCAATTCGGCGAATTGCTGAGGAGAAAGGCGGTTCGCTATTTTTTCCGCCAGGACGCTATCTGTATACTAATATTGACGCTGATATTGATGACATCGAAGTGTACGGAGCGGGAGCGGTTCTAGTCAGCAATCTTCCAAAGAACACTGATGTCGCAGGCTGGTGGTTGCGGGGGGATAGGATTTATTTGCACAACCTTACCTTCACATATGCCGAGAAAATTAATTTGTTGAATGCTTCAGATTTGGAATCCAGGGGGAAGAATGGCTACGGGGTCCGGATCGGTGGTCGAAGAGATCCAAGTATGAATTTGGCTGCTCCGTACGTTGCCAGCGATATACGCATCGAAAACGTTTCCGTTTACGACGCGCGCAATGGTGGCATCAGCATTTATAAGGCGAAACGAGCCTCTGTTAAAAATTGTATCGTGGTGAGGACACTCGGGAACGGTATCGGTTTTGACAGTTGTACTGAAAGCGTTATCGCATCCGGCAACATATGCGAAGATACGGGAGACGATTTGTTGATTGTCGCGACCGACGGCTCGGTGCGAGAAGGTACTGCTTCGGCAGTATTTGTGGATAACATCCTCAAAGGGGGTTATGCAAAAGGGTTAGCATGTTCCGGCGTTGATCGCCTTGTTGCGACAGGGAACGTTGTGGAGAATACTTGGGCCTCCGGGATTGGAATCATAGAAGATCAATTCTATCGCCTTGGAAGGTCTCACAATGTGATTTGTAGCAAGAATATTGTTTTTAATGCTGGGAAAAGATTCGGTGTTGGACAGTATAAAAAGGAACCCTCTGATGTGGGTTTCTCAATTTATGTATCAGCTGGAACTGAAAATATAAAAATCACAGATAACCTTTTGCTTGATGGACAAAGCAATGGGGTATGTGTTTCGAAATCGTCTGGTGTTGATATTTCGGGTAATACAATTGTCAATCATCCGGGATCTGCAATTGTTGCGGGCGATGTCGATAGTCGTGACGGTCTTCGACTTGAGGGATTTCGCATATGCGAAAATACTGTAGAAAAATGCATTTCGGGAATATCCGTGGGCGGAGGTCGAAATGGTCGAGTATGTAACAATATAATGCGTGATTTTGAATTGAGCAATTCTGTAGGACACGGGATTTACTATGGTAACATCAGTAACTCTGTTATTTCAGGTAATCTTACGGTCGGCCATAAAGATAATATTGTATCTGTGAAAGAAAACAGAAAGCATGATAGTATTGGCTTATTAGTTTTCGATAATCACTTTGTGCTTGGAAATAGTTCCAGTGAATAAAATTTCGTATAAACTGATCACTTTCATTATTATAAAAATTATATGGCAAAATCCGTGTAAAAATATCGACCTCTAAGGTGCAGCGGCGCTCCCATATTTAGACGCTGACTGACTCGATATCTTCAGTGATTATCCGCTAGGGGAAAATAATAAGCCAAAGAAGGCGTAACCTTATTTTTTTGCTGATCGTTTATCCCGCTCTTTGTAATACCGAACCACAGTACGATGCTGCGCCTTGCAATGGATCAGCGCAATCCGGTCGAGCCCCCAATAGAATGAGATCTCCTTCGGACTAAGGGTACGGGGAGGTGGCCTGGTCGGTATGTCGCATTCTTTCCTAACCGTCGCCGGTGCAGGTTCAAGCGTAAGATCACTTGGTCTCACCCGCGGCACCGCTTCAATATCCTGGGAGGCGCAGGACACGGGTACGATCGAAACCAGGATCAGGCCTGTCGCGAGGAGTGGGAATTGCGTCTTGCCCCTTGGGCGTATGATCGAGTATTTCATCGTCATCACGTTCCTTCCGAAGTTGTGCGCGCAATGCAGCGATCTCAGCGCTGTCCTTGGCCTCACGACGTTCGGCGCGTTCACGCACGTCGCGGGTGATCGCCTGCTGCCGCGCCACCTCCTTGGCACGGAGCTTGGCATGGGCAATCTCGATGCGGGCCCGTTCGTCACGAGCGGCATCGCTGCGCTGATAGGCGATGAAGCCCAAGGCCCCTCCGGCAATCAGCACATAGAGGCCGTAAGCCGAGAGCAGGGCCAGTGCCTTGCCCCCGAGAAACCTCAGGAATAGCATGGTCAAGGCGATGGCTCCGCGGTCTGCTCATCACGCTCCGGCAGCTCGAGCAGCGGCCGATACTCGCCGGCTCTGACGCCCTCCTCGTATCGCCTGTAGAGCTTGTTCAGCACGAAGAAGAGGGCAATGCCGCTAAGCACCATCAGCACCCAGAGATTATTCACCAGCATCTGCCACAGGTCCTGCAGCTGAAAGGCCATGCTGACAGCATCGCTGCCCTGCTCAATGAGGGATCGTCCCTGCTCGATCGCGCTTGCAGGATCTGTGAGCGGGATGGGAGGGCCGGCAATGCCGCTCACCTCGGCACTGCCCGCCAAGGCTCCGCCTGCAGTGATCACTGCAGCGCCAGCCTTGCCATAATCCAGGTTCTGAATGACCTTCGATCCGGCAGCCTTCAAGTCGGCCCCAGTCATCGTTGCCCGTGTCGCCGAGACGTTTCGCTTGGCCTTGTTGGCGAATAGGATGCGAACCGTCACGTCATCAAGGATGCCATCTCCCTGAAGTCCGTTCTCAATCTCGAAGGCCTTCAGGGCTTTCGCGGAGTCGGCACCCCAATCACCATCGATGAAGCCAACTTCCGTGTAGCCGCGGCAGAACAGCTGGCGTTGGATCATGCGAATGTCGCAGATGACGGGGGAGCGCTCAGCGAAGTTCTGCTCGCCAGCCGTCTTATGAGTGGCGACACGCGTGATCTGGACATCGTGAGACCCGCTGAGCCAGAGAGTCTTTTCCGCCTCGCGCCGGTTGACCAAGCCGGTGCTGACGACTTTGACTTTCTTGCCATTTCTCTCAATCGCGGTCTTGTTCCAGCGTGGCAGCTCGCGGGCAACGGCATCATAATCGCCAGCATTGAGGCGGCGCAGCAGCGTCGAGCTGGCGAAGCTTTCAATCCCGGCATTGAAGACGAAGGAGACGAGGGCTGAGAACTGGTTGACGGAAAGCGGCACCTTGACCTTGCTCGCAACCGCCTGCTCGGCCGCTGCGAGGTCTGCCCACAGAAGGCGATCTGCCTCAGCCTCGGTGATGGTTTGCGCCGGCCGCACGCCTTGCGTATGGCCATAGCCGATGGTCAGCGTGCCCTTGGGGTTGCCCGACCGGAACGGCTTGGGTGGATAGGCGCCATCGTCATAGGCAAAGAGCACAAGCCTCTCTGCGCCCTTAATTAGATCAAGGCCGGCACGATTGATTTTTCGGGTCATTTATATCCTCAGGCGTTGATGCAACGGGCGTAGATCACGTCCCGGCCCTTCGCTTGCCACTCCGGCGGAAGCGGGTAAGGTGGGCTCCAGATGATCCGAGGCGGGGCTGCAGGCACAGGAACCACCAGCAGAGCCAGGCAAAAGAATTCCGGCACCGCCACCCCGAAGGCGGCAGCGCAGATGCACTTCATTATGATGTGTGCTCCGGTTAAAAGCTCAGGCGTTGCTCTTCGGCGGCAGCCGGTCGCGCATGGTGTCGACCCGCACGCCCATCCGGTCCACCGACGTCTGCAGTCGCTCCACAGCGGCCACGATGCGGTCCTCTGTCTCCCGCAGCACCTCACGGGAAGCATATTTCTCGGCGTTCATCACCTGAAGCGTCGAGATCGTCGTGTTCATCAGACCGATGCGAGTGTCCATGTCCTTGCGGATCTCCTGCACGGCTCGTTGGGCGCTCTCGACCTCGCGTTTGGCAGTGATCTCAGTGCGGATGATCCTCGCCTCGAGATACCGCCAGACCGCCGCCAGAACGCCGAGAACGCCGGCGATCGCAGTGACGAATTCCCACGTGATAGCTCCCGTCACGACTGCTCCGATTCATCACAAATCCGCGATGCGGCATCATTGGAAAACAAAAACTCAGCTTTGGCGCTCCAAAAACCTTGGTGCGCTCTTGTGGAATTACACGGAATAGGAGTAGCGTGAGGTGGATGCTGTGAGATGAGCCTCACCGGCATCAGCCGGCGGAGCTCGAAAAGGTGCCCCCACTCTCTCGCTGCTCCGCCGGCTCTTCAAGTAATCGTCGCTATCATCTGAAGCAGATCGCCCGGAGCGAAGCTCTCAAACCTGAGCACCTGCCCGATCGCTGGCAGCTACCAACTTCAAATCACCCAGCACGCGGTCTTGTTCCTGCCAGCAGGATAGGCCGGCCAGACAAGAGAAGGTCCGGTCCCGGTCTCCTCTCCAGTTGTAGGATCGCAGACCAGGACCGTCTCGGGCGTGTCCGAGATAGGGGTCAAGAACACACTTGGCCTCTTCATATTCCTTCACCCAGATGACAGCCAAGTCGATCGCTGTACTCATCACCAAGATTTCCACTCAGCGGGAAAGCTGGCGCGGAGAGAGCAGACCTGCGCCCGGCAAGGTCGCCGCAAGTCGGTTCAGGCAAGATGTCCCCGTCAGACCGCGATGCCCTCGGCCGCTTGCCACTCGATCCGAGACGACCACACCAGGCGTTTTGCGGCCACGCCCATGGCTTGGATGTCCAGCGTCTGCGCTATAGTGTCGGCGTTGGCAACGCAATCCATGGTGCCATTGCTCTCATAGATCATAGTCGCTGTGGCATTGACCGCGACATTGCCGCCCATCGCTCGTCGCGCAATGCCGCTGATCATGTAGCGTGCGGCCTCGCCGGTGGGGTTGCCATATTCATAAGCGGTCACCCAAGCCGTGAAACCTCTAGCCTCGCCCTCCGCGATAGGCACCTTCGCGATCTTCGTTGCCGTCGCGTCTGTCGTTACGGCTTGGGCGGAGATGATCTTTTCGTCATAGATCCCGACGCGCTGTTGTCTTCTGGTGAGGTTCTCTCGGAGGACCACGGACGGTTGCCAGCTATCGACGCCGAGATTGGTCCCGATCATCCGGATCCCGGCCGCGAAGGCGACGACCTTGTCGTTGTCATTTGCCGAGAGTGATGGCTCGTAGGAGTTAGCTATCGCACCAAGCTCCATCTGCGGTTCATAGACCCGGAAGGTGAAGTCGACTGCCACACCCGACGGACAACTTAAGAGCAGGGAAACCGCCGAATTTGTTGTCGTTCCGTTGTTTAGCATCCGCGTCCCTGATGAAGTTCTCATGGTCGAGTCGAATGCGGCTATTGCGGTCTCGGTTGCTTCGACACGAGAGTTCGATGCGTACCCTGCAATACGTACATAGGTTAACGCCGGTACGCTTCCCGAGATCAGTTTGTGCTTAAACTGTCCTGTCAAGGTCTGACCAGATGCCGCCGGTAGGGCTGAATTTCTGCCAAATATGATCTCGGGAAATGTGTTTCCGGATGGCGTTCCGTGCACTCTGATCTCAGTGTAGGGCTTGCCTCCCTCGTTTCCAGTCCCTTTCACTTCGTAAGCCATTCCATTGGAGAACGTCACGGCAACCCAGCTGCTCGGAAGGATTCCGGGAGCCCCTACCTGCGCTCCCGAGCCTATGCTGTTAGCTACTCTATTCTTACCCAACGTGCTCTTGATCGTCTCGACGACCTGCAAGCCCTGGATGACGGCCGTTCCATTCGCGGTCCCGACGCCGAGTTGATCGGTGTCTTCGTCATAAGAAAGGTTGAGTACGTTTGCCGAAGGCAAGAGCGCCTTCGCGTTCGCGAAGAATAGCTTGCGCTCGTCTTCGTATGCTTGGGCTATTTGTTGGCGAGTTGCCGCTGTCTGAGAGATGCGAATTTGACCGATGCGGTTGTCATTATTGCGAATGCGCAAAGCCATCGTGTCGACCGTGTACATGCTCCCGATCGGTGTTACCGACCCAGCAAATACACCGTTGATGTAGTATGACCACACGGCACCGCTCTTGACCGCATCGATGCGGAACAACGTCCCGGCGCTAAGTGTCATGTTGGGCGCGTTGAAATTAGTCCCCCCAGTGTTACGAAGGCGCACGGAAACTTGCCCCACAACGCCGTTTCCGCCGACGGAGAATGCATAAGCGCCTCCGGACGTCACGCCTCCCCCTTGTGAAAACTGCAGGTAAGGTGCGGCGCTGATTCCAACTTTTCCCCAAAACGTTACGGTGAAGTCGCCCGCTAATAGATTTGGAACTGTGACCGTCCCCTTGTCCGTCTCGTCATATGAGGGAGACATATAATACCAAGCAACGTCTGCCCCCGTAGCAACAACTTCGCGCCTGACTGTGGCTAGGACAGTCATATGGTTCCCGGCTACCGAGCGCTCTTCGGCGACAAGTTCGATTTGGATATTGTCAAAATCGACAACACACGAGGCCGACTGCGCGCCGCCTGCCCCATAATAAAGTTGCTGAGTTGTACCGCCCGCAACGAACGTGCCTGTTAGCGTTCCCGATCCGGTCGTGCTCGAATTAAAAGCTTGCTCGGCTATAAAGCCAGATCCGGCCGTGTTTCCGGTGCCAATGCGCGGCGTGCACGATCCCGAATTAGTAACGACAGTATAACCGATGCTGTAGCGGTATTGTCTATTCGCCACGAGCCCGGCGGCAAGCCACGTCGCGCGAGTGTTCACCGAAGATCCGGTGAGACGAGCGGCACCAGCGTTTAGCGTGAGCGTCCCTGTGCCGAGCGTATCATAAACCGCCTGCAGTGCCGCGTCGCTGCCATAGCTCGACATATCGTCCGCATGAATTAAACCCTCGCGCATGACAATGCTCGCGAGCGCGACCGTAGCCACACCCGCCGACGTCTTCACAAGTCGGATTGTGGTCGACGTTCCAATCGCTTTGAGCAACAGCGTCACGGTATTACCGGAGGTTACGACCCCGCTGCTAATCTGCGTCGTGTTATTATCGTAAGCCCCCGTTCCGACCGCAGCGCCTGCCGCCGCAAACGTAAACGCATAGTATCGCCCGGAGACCGTGGCGAACGTTATGTTTCGTTGTGCAACGCCTGTTCCGGTCCCTGTCAAAGTTATGTTTGTTGCATCGACCGATGACGAGCCCGTTGCAACACTAGCGTCGGTTGACGCCGGAATGGTCATCAGTGTTTGACCTACCAAATCCGTCAGATCCGCGCTGCTTTCGGCAAGCGCAAGCTTCGTGTCGCCGACCATGTAGCCCGTGCTGAACTTATCGGTCACAGAGGCGAGGATTGATGCGCCGGGGAAGGGTTTGTTCTCCTTCAATATGGCAAGCCATCCCTGCGAGCCGCTTCCGCCGACCGCGCGTCCAGGCACAAGACCTCCGCTTCCGGCACTTGTTCCTGGCAAAGCCGGAGCACCCGACGCGGCATAAGCATTACTAAATCGTGACGACCCGGCGGTTATGCCGCCGGTCGATCCAAAGTTTCCAGCCGCAAATGCCGCCGGATTAGCGCGATCCATGACGTTGGAAATGCAGAAAACTAAATCATTGTCCTTGTCGAACTCACATCGGGTGACAGCGCTTGTGCTATTGCCGTTCTTGATGACACCGTCGGCACGAACCACCGCAGCGCCGCCATTTGTCCCAACAGCAATAGTCGGATTGGGCAAGCCGAAGCGCTGAGGATTGCAAGGTGTTCCGGGCAGAACGGCTGCGGTTACGTCATTTACGAATGCGCTTGGAAGACCTCCGGTCGCAATCGCCGTAATCGTCACAGTGTTAGATCTTTCGGCAATGTTTCCATTTTTAGAGAAAGTGTTGCTAAGATCTATATAGAAACCTTTATCTAGCAGAAAATCAGCCCATGCCAAATACAATGGAGCCGCCGCGTTTCCGCCAACATATAAGTTGCCGTTTAGCATCCATACGCTGCTTATAGCCCGAGACCCGATGAGCAAAACTCCCTGTTGGTTAGCAGTAATGTTTGGGAATATCATCCACATCGGACAATATGGATCGTCTAGGTCATAAATTTCTATCCGCGGGGTAACTGAAGGGTTGCGCGCTACCACCAACGCCCGCGACGGGAAGTCGGCCCTCGCCCCGCGCGTCGCTGTGTTCTTCGCTTCCGTCGCCCATGAATGAGCCTTGCACTTGAGACGCCACGCGCCGCCGTCGCTGTCCTTCGTTGTGTCGTAGATAAAAGCATCCACCACGTCCGACGCGCTGACGATGGCCGCGGCGTAGCTCGACAGGTTTGCAAGACCGGTGATCGCGACGGCACTCTGCGAGGCGGCACCAGCAACACCGGCGTAGGTTGCTGAGATCGCCACATTCTCCTGTGCGGCAAGCCGATCAGCTTCGGCAGCCTCAACAGCAGCCTCAAGAGCAGTCGCACCGCCATACAGATCGAGAGCGTCCTGCAGCGCCTCGCCCACAGCGTTAGCATTAGTGATGGTGGCATCTCGCGCCGCTTCCGCGGTCTCAGCGGACCCCTCACTCTTGGCCGCCCAATGCTTGGCGGAGAACTTTCCTGCCTCAACCTCTACGTCTTCGTCTTCCTCGGCCCATCTCTCGGCGAGATCCTTGGAGACGGCCATGTCGCTGAGGGCACCGACACGAGCGGTGTCTATGTCCTGCAAAGCACCTGCGCGAGCAGTGCCGACAATTGCCAGGGCGGCAAGGCGGGTATCGTCGATTTGGCTCAGGCTGTCGTCACGCGCAGCGGTCACGCTGACAACGGCTGAGCCGGCCGTACCCACGAAGTCGGCCGCGATCTGTGCCGCCGCCGCGCGGGCCTGTTCTGCCTTGAGTGCGTAGTGCTTAGCGGAGAACTGCCAGCTCTCCACCTCATCGTCCTCGTCGGCATCAGCCCACAACTCAGCCTTATCGCGGGCCGCCTCCGCAGCAGCGACAGCCTCCAAGAGCTCAGCCGCGGCAGCACCGTCCAGGAACAGGTACCAGACCTCATCGTCGGCCCCTGGTTCCACGCCCTCATTGCGGTCGAGCGAATACCAATACTTGTGATCATGCCGAACCAGGGTTTTTGCCTGGTACTCGACATCAACCACCCAATCAGAATCGAGCGGGTCGAACTGGAAGGGCATCGGCCCGACAGGCCCCGGGATGAGCCGCTCGATGATCTCGACCCGAGTGGTGACGATATTGGTCTGCATTCTCAACCCTCAGAACAGTGTGTCGGTGACGATCAGGAAGCCCTTCATCTTGGTGAAGGTCCCTCCCATGGGTCCGGTCAGGCGCAGCTCGTGCTGCGCTACCTTGCCGGGGGGCAGGTTGTAGGCCTGCACCTGGGTGAGTTGGATGGTGATGCGGCCCTCGAGGCGGACGATGTCCATTCCATCACCGGGCGTGAACACCAGATAACCGTCAGCCCAGCGGATTTTGAAGTCGGCGCCGTAGCCAGTCAGATCCATCGGATCCTCGCCATTCGGCTTCCAGACGATGTCGAGCGGCGGGATCGTGTCGCCGCGCACGAGGTTCCAGTCGATCCTCGCGTATCCGCCTTCGGTCATGGCAACCTCCCCTAAATCTCCAGGATTTTGAGCCAGGCGCCGGCATCCCTGACCCAAAGGTCGGTGACCGGCTTCCAGACGCCGGCATGCTTTGCGTGTGGCGCGGGTGTCTTCCAGGTGCCGGCATGGCGTACGCGCAGGGCGTTGAGGCCCGAGGCCTCAAAGTGGACCCGCATCCAGACGGTTGCGATGTTCGGCGCCGGCGATCCGCTGCCGCGGGAGGCCGAGATCGAGATTCCGAAGTTCGAAGCCTTGATCTGAGCTGCGCTTGGGGTGAGCCCCCACAGGTCGGCGGCACTGCCATAATCGGCATCGGTGAAGCCGGTCGGCCAGGACGTGCCCGAGGCTTTGCTGTTGCCTGCAGCCGAGCCTCCGAGGAGTGGCCGGACGGTGCCGTCGGCCACGCTCCCGGAGGAGCTGGAATTGCGCTGCCGGCGGATCCGCAGCTCGAGGCCGACGATCTCACCGCCGTCCGGGATGGAGGAGAAGTCGAAGCCGGTGACCTGCAGCGCTGCCGAAGAGGTATTGAACAAGCTTAGGGACGCTGAGGCAAATGATACATCCGATGCAGCGAGCACCGCCTCAGGCGTCGACCATGCGACCCCGGATCCGCTGCTGATCGCCGAGCCGCCCAGCACCCACCCCGTGTCGGGCATCAGGCCACCTTGAACCAGAGATCGCCATCGACGCCGCCACTCGGATCGCCGGTGCTGATGGTGACGTTGCGGCCAATGACGGTGCCCAGTGCCGTCTGCAGCGCCGCCAGGTCGAGCTCGCGCATGGCGGTGGTGTCATCACTCGCGAGCTTGCCGATGATCATAGTCGTATCGTCGGCGGCCCCTGCAATGTCGCCAGGCTTAATTGATCCGCCACCGCCGATCGGGTTGCCGTCGCGGTCTTCGATCGACTGGTGGATGACCACAGTCCCATCGGCATTGCGCACGGTGATCGCCGGGATCCATGTGGCCCCATCTGCCGACACTGCTAGATGCAAATCCTCAGTGCCGTCATTGACGAGGCCGATGCGAGCGCGGTCGGACAAGGCAGTCGCCAGTATGAGCATAGCCTGCTTCGAGGCGGCATTACGCGAGATCCGGGTGACCTGGTCGCCACTGGCATCCGCCTCAAGAGAGACATCACCCAGCAAGGACAGCGCGGCCTCGGTCGCCGCCCCATTGATCCGCAGTGCCCCCGGACTGAACTCCCCCGAGAGCGAGGCAATGAAGGCCTGCAGCGTGTCGTAGAGGATCTGCGACAGCGGCGCCAAGGGGGCGATGCTGTAGCTCTCGCCGCTCCCCGTGGTCCCCGCATAATTAGCGTTCAGTGTCAGGTTGTTATCGCTGTTGACGGATTCAATCTCGTAGAAGACGCCATCGGGCCCGAGGAACGCGTCGCCGGAGCGCACCTTGGCCGCCCACAGGGTGCCGCTAGCGCCCACGACCTCATCGCTCCCGTTCTCAACCGAAACGGTTCCCGCCTTGTACCAAGCCCATGCCATGGTTTCTTCCTCTGTTAGATGAAGGTGCCGATGAGCAAATTGTAGGCAATAAGGTTGCCGGCCATGCCCTCGAAGATCGGGCTGCTCGCCTGGCCGTTATTGTAGTTGTCACGCAGGATGAGTTCGTCGCTCTCGTTCACCATCCAGGTGAGGCCGCGGATGGCGTTGACCGAGGGTCCGGAGACCGTCGAATTCTTCGCCCAGAACGAAATGAAGGTGCCGCCGGCGTTCATCCAGCGGATGGCGCTGGTCTCCGGATTGGTGAAGGTGAGCGTACCGACCACGAAGCGGCTGCCGGGCGTCACATCGGCCAGGGCATAGTCCTCGACCCCCTTGTCACCCCGGTCGCGGGTCTCCGGCGTGAAGGTGCCTGAGACCTGGTCGGTCACAGCGAAGAACTTCTCCGCCGTATCCAGCACCACCCGGCCATCGGTATCGGTGATCAGCATGGCGTTGCTCTGCAGCGTCAAGCCGCGCTGCCCGGCGGAGACGACCCTGGAGCTCGCCGGCTCGACCATGGTCACTTGCGCCTCGCCCGTAGGCTGGCTGTTTGCCGTCTTCTGCCTGGCAAAGCCATTCACCGCGTAACGGCAGCCTGGATGATTGTCATGGGTGGTGAAGAAGAAGGTCGGTCCCTCGCCGGCCATTCCATAGCCGCTCGCCCGCGCCGTCAGGTAGTCCTTGGCCGTGTCGAACTTGGCCCCGCCGGCACGCATGATTCCGGGTGCAATGTAGAGCGTCTCGGTCACGTCAGCACCTTGTCGGTTACCACCACTTCCCAGTCGATGGAGGTCTCCGGCACGACGATGCAGCCGCCGACCGTGCAGGCGAGATTGAAGGTATATTCGATGATCATCACGTTCGTGCCGTCTGTCGCAAGATGGAGGAACCGCCAGGAACCGGCTTCGCCACCAACCGAGGCGCTGGTGTCGAAGGCGCATTGCTGGATTGGGATCGAACCCACCAAAGGCAGATCCGCACCCTCGTAATCGACCACCCGGCCGAGGCAGAACGGGGCCCCTGCCCGCCCATGGGCGAACAGTGTGTGCTCGTACCATTTGCCGCTACGGAAGGAGATGTCAGAGCCGCGGCGCTCCGGCAGGTTCAGTGTGCCGGTGCGCTTGTCGAGACCTGAGACATAATCCAGGTCCGAATGGAAGTAGAGCTTGTCGAGATTGCCGAGCGGGTCCGTGAAGGGTGCATCCGAGGGCCCGTCATAGATCGCGACCTTGCCCGTCACGCCATTCGCCATGAAGACCTTAGTCATCGACGATCTCACCTCCAACGGCCGACGGCAGGCATTTGCGGCTACTCGTACCGTAGGAAGCTTCGTAATCGACCAGGATGTGATCGCGATCCTGAAACACCTGGATCAGCCGGATGACCAGTTCGCCCTTGCGGCCGATCTCCGATCCGTCGGCGATCTCCTGACCGTCCTTCATCAGCTTGCGCATGTGTCAGACCTCGATCCTGATGAGCTTGTTGGTGCAGTCGATGACGAACTTGCCGTCCGGGCTCTGGATCTTGCCCGCCGTCACCGTGCCTAGGTTTGCCGAGATGGCCGACAGGCTGGCCGCGTTGAGCTTGCTCGTGTTGATGGTGCCGTCCACGATCAGCTGCCCGTTGATACCGACGCTCGTCATCCCGTTGACGGTGCCGACCAGGAAGACGACGTTCGGGGACCCCAGGCCGTCATTCTGATAGACAAAGAAGCTGTCGGCGGAGACGCCGATACGGCTTGCAAAGCCACCCTCCCCGTCCGGCACCACCTCCATGTAGAGCCCGGCCTCCTCGGCCTCGCCGCCGCCCTCGACCTTGACGAAGGCCGAGTAGCGCGCCGTCACACCGGCAGGCCCGGAAACCGCTTCCCAATAAAGCTGCCCCGAGGCCGTGCCGCCGGCGGAGTTGGCCTCGACCACCTCCAGAGCCGAGGCGAATGCGGACTCGCTGTCGGCGCGAGCCAGGCTCTCGGCGAGGATGCTCGCCTCGTTCTGGCCAATGCGGACGAACTGGAGGGATACCTCCTGCAGCAGCCCGAACTCGGCCTTGCGACGATCCTTGGAGGCCGTGAGGTCGCCCTGATAATCCCCGACGAGGGCGAGGATGTCCGCTTCCATGTCGTCGAGGATCTCGCGGCGCAGCTGGGTCGCATATTCGCCGACGGCATCGTTGCTGCCGATCGATGCCGTAATCTCGTCGATCTCGTCGCGCAGCTCGCCAATGGCTTCTGCGGCCCGTACCGCATCGAGCACCACGTAGTTGGTCGTGGTGGTAATCGCGATCCACGGCGTCCAGCTGGTTACCCTGGAGGGCGTGGTGGTGATCGTCGCCCGGATCTCATAATCCGTGCCGGCGAGCACATCCTGCGTGATCCAGGCCTCACTGTCGTCGGGCGTGTCGTCACGATGGGTCATCGTCGCGGGTTGCCCTGCGATGCGATACTCGATGATGACCGCGTCGATCGCCTGGTCGGTGGGTGGCGTCCAGGTCACGTGCAGCGCCGGGCGCATCTGGCCGTCGGCGCCCTCGATTGTCTCCGCCTGCAGCTGCACGTTCTGCACATTCGTCAGAAGCCCCGGCGTCGACGGGGGCACGGTGACCGGAACCGACGTCGGCGGAGAACCGATGCCATAGACCCAGGACCCGGTTTCGCCGATCTCGAGGGTGATCGTACGGTCCTCGTTCTCCGTCTTCCGCGCGACCCGATAGGTCCGCCTGCCCCCTGCCCGGTTTGTGTAGGTGATCCAGTCCCCGGGCTCGAGGTAGATCCATTGCAGGCCCACGGTGATCTCGCCCGTCGCCTGCATGCGGGTCTCCCGTGCGCGGATCTCGGCAACGCGGTTGGCCTGGTAGGGCGATGGCACCGAAGGCAGATCGAATTGGGTCGCGATCCGCTCATTGCCATCCTGCGCCTGCCAGGTCGGATCGGTGACCGGCGGGTACGCACTCATGCCCCACTGGTTGTCCGGATCGGTATAGGAGCCGAACACAGCGTTCAGCAGCTCGACCCGGGACCGCTTGCCCCGCCATTTCGCGGCATAGCCATTGGCGAGGTGATCCTCGGTGATCGTCGCGACGGAGGCTTGCGCCGCCCCTGCGATCGGGCCGAAGCTGCCGGCCTTCTCATAGGAGTAGCCGGCCATGGCATGGGTGAAGGCCTCGATCGCCGTGCGGTGCTCGACATCGGCTGTCACGATCGCCGCGCAGACGTAGCGCTTGGCTGTGCCGCCGCCCTCGGTCACCGTTTCGTCGCAGACATTGGCTGCCGCCATGTAATAATCGACGATCAGGTCGCTCGCCGGCACGCCCATGCCCAGCACCAGTTCGGACCCGCGATAGAAGCCGCGGCGGTAGCAATACTCCATGACCGCCGGGTTCTCGGACCATTCCCAGGTCGATTGGTCTGCCCAGCGATGCGAGCCGGAGCCGCCGGCGGTCGTATCCTTGCGCAGGTCGTAGAGCCTGGCGCCCTTTAGCTCGAACAGCAGCTCCGGGATCCCTGCAACGAAGATGTCCCGGTTGTACGCCATCTGCACCTGGACATGGCAGATGCCGGAGAGCCTATCGTTCGCAGTCCAGCGTCCCACCGGATTGGCATTCGCAACGAGCGCCGAGTTCACCGCCTGGTCGACCCTGCCGGCGAAGAAGCGCAGCAGGATCCGGTCGTCATAGCCGTCGACAATATAGACGGCATCGGCGCCGCTCTCGTCGTCTGGCTGAGCCTGCAGAGCCATGCTGACGCCGTCGACATAGATGCCGATCAGCGCCTCGCATTCGAAGTCGCCCAGGGCATGGACCAGCTCGAGCTTGTCGTTCTCCACATCCCAGGTGTTCCAATAGAGTAGATGCCCCTTGAGGCCGATCCGTCCCAGGGGGATCGAGCGTGGAACGTCACCCCCGGTCTGCAGATCGACCTGGCCGCCGCCCGGTGGCCGCTTTGGCTTGGCGAAGGCGCCGCTCAGGGCGCTGATGCCCAAACTCAGGCCGATGCCGATCGCCGCCGAGATTCCATAGGAGACGATCGCAAACGCGGTCGTTCCCGCCGCAAGCCCGATCGCTCCAGCAATGGCAGCGCCGATGACAGGAGGCATCAGGGTACCCGAAACGCCTGGATCACGTGCGACCGTGGGACCCGGATGACTCCGGTCCGCGCCTTGGCAACGAACATGACACCCTCGCAGATTGCCGCCGCCTGCTCGTGCTCAACCTCGATCACACCGAGATCCCCGCGCTGGGCCATCGCCGGCGGCACCTCTTCGAACTCGGCCGCCAAGGCATGGACGATGGTGGCAAAGCCTCGGCGATGTAACGCACCCCGGGCACCACGAGCAGACTTGTACTTTCTGGCCGAAGCAAAGGGTTCATGGCCGGTCATCGCCTTCACGACATCCATTGCCATGCCCCAGCAATCGGAGACCGCCCATTCGAAGGGGCGGGCCTCATGGGACCGAATTGCATCGAATAGACGCTCAGGCCAGTTAAGGACTCGCATGGCATTGCCGGTGTTGAAGTGATGCGAAGAAAACAGGGATTGTCAGTGAAAGACGAGCAGGACGACTCCGATATTCAGCTCAATGATGCCGCGCTGAATCTGGCCCTAATCGAGCTGGTCCGGTTCATGTACAATCATCTTTTGGAGGACGAGGACGCCGAGAAGTTTTCGTCGAATGTCAGGCTTGTCCGGGATCGGATTCTCAGTGATCTCGATAACCAGGCAGTTCAGCCGAGCGACACCGAGGACAGCAACCATCTTAGACGACGGGCCAAATCATACATTTCTCACATCTTCTCGAGCATCTCGCCGGAGGGGGTAGAGCCCACCAGCCACTGACCGTCCTGCTCTAGACTACTCAATTTTCTTTGGCCTCTCGGCGCCCCAATAAACCTGTTGGCGGGACGCTCCGATGGCATACCGAAGGCCACCATCATCGGGATCGATCAGCCTCTGATCGGCATCCGATCGTAGCCGGTAGCCCGTGCGGGTATGATCGCGGGAGCGGCACTCGATCCGGCCGATGAGGGTGTATTCGCCATCGGCCGCCTCATCATGCTCGATCTGGTCAAGGGTGCCGCGATAGCGCACGCTGACCGACAGGAGGGCTGCAGTCAGCGGATGGAAGAAGGCCTTGTAGATCGTCACAGGCCGCTGGTGATACGCCTCGCTCTCGATCTCGGCGAGGACATCGCCGGTCAGCCCGGCCTCGGGCAGCGCCCGCAGCCGCACCTCCAGGGCCACGGAGCCGAGATCGTCGCGTTCCTCGATCGAGGCCACGCTGAGGAGCGAGCCGGTGCCGTTGAAGGTCAGTCCATTCCAGGTGAAGACCCCGTCCCCGGTCCAGAACCCATGGAAGCCGGAGGGGAAGTCGAACAGGATCATGTCGCGCTCGGCGATGGCACCGGCCTCGATCGTCGCCAACGTCGGCGCATCGATCGTCCGCATCAGGCAACCCTCTGGATGGCATCGAAGCTGATCGAGGCGCGACGGCCGATCGTCTCCTCGGCGATCGAGGTCGGATCGATGAGCATCAGACAGGCCGCCTTGGTCAGTTTGTAAGTCGCGGCCGTTGAGAACAGGTTCAGCGGCACGTTCGGCTGGATGTTCACGGTGGCAATCCCGTTGCTGGCTCCCGTCAGGTCCGCCGCCACCCGGAACAGGCCGCGACGTTCCTCCTCTACCAGGCCGACATAATCGCCTGCCCTGAACTGGAAGTTCGCCGGCAGGCCGACCAGCCGGATCGTCGTCGCGGTGAGCTGCGTCACCGCCCCGGTCCCGGCAAAGGGATTGCCGGCCGAGGTCAGGGCTGGCAGCCCGCTGTCGATATACTCACCCGGCAGGGGGCGATGCGGATCATGACCCAGGAACGGCTCGAGGCCACCACGGCGATCGTCAAGCCAGGCCTGGAAGCGGCCGAACGCGATCAGGTCCAGGGTCTGCGTCGTGAAGCTCGCCATCCAGCGCGACGGTCCCGTCTCGATCACTTGCGCGCCACCACCCCGGAACGGTGTCGCCAGCACCGTTCGGCGGAGGTCGAATTTACGGGGCGCGACATAGTCCACATCGGGAAGCGCGGTGATCGCCATCAGAACAATCTCGATCGAGACTGCGCGTCCTTGACCATGGCTGGCAGGTTGCGGGTCAGGTCCGCCTGTTGCTGCCTGAGCTGCTTCATGATCCGGGCCTCGACGCCGGCCTCGGCGCCGCGCGCGTCGATCATCGGCGCGAAGGTGACGTTGATCGCCTGGCTGCCGCCCATGCTGCCCTGGATCCCCAGATCACCATTGCTCATGCGCTTGATGGGGAAGATCCCTTCCGCCCCCTTCTCGCCCGCAATTCCCGCACCGCCCTGCATCGGGAACATGATCGGACTGCTGATCACGCCGCCCTTGGCGAAGGGGACGATCCGGCCGTGGCTGATCACATTGCCCTTGGCACTCGGGAACAGCGTGCCGAGGATGCCGCCGCTCTTTGCAGACCCGAACAGCCCGGCAAGCGGTCCCTCCCCCAGGAATGCCGCCTGGAGCGAGGCCTTCAACAGCATCGCCCCCAGGTCGTCGAGGACGTCGGTGAACTCCCTCGCTCCAGTCGCAAGATCGGCGAATGCCTCTACGCCGGCAAACGAAAGATCCTTCATGGAATCGTTGAAGGCTGCCTGCGCTTCCTTCGACTGCTCCAGGGCCTTGGCATCAGCCTCGACCGCCGCCTTGCGCGCATAGAGCAGGTCGACCTCGTCCCGGATCTGCCGCCCAGCCTGAGTGGTGAGATCGGTACCTGCCGCCTTCAGCCGGTTATACAGCTCTTGTTCCTGGGCCGTACGCCCCAGCTGCTCGCGCTCGAACTGCAAGGACGAGAAGACGTCATTGATGCGGTCGGCCTGGCGCTGATAGGCCTCCGCCGCCTTCTTCGCGGCATCCTCTGCAGTCTTAGCGGCCGCCGCTGCCTCACGCTCGAATTGCTTCTGCGCCGCCGGGTCTATCCCGGAGAAGCTGTACCGCTGCCGTCCGCCCTGCGACGAATGCGGCTGCGGCAATGTCTTCTCGTTCTGAGCCCAGCCCGTCTCCTGGATGAGGCGCTGCTCCTCCTGGATCGCCTTGATCCGGTCCTCGATGATCCGAGCCCGCTGCCGGTCGACGTCCATGCCAGTGGCCGCCGCCGTAGCCCTGGCATCCGCCAGCTGCTCGGTCCACATCCGCTCTTCCGCGACCAGCGCAATCATGCGGTTGCCGGCATCCTCCGGATCGGTTGCGCCGGAGGCGTCGGAATAGATCTCGCGCAAAGTGCTCAAAATACCCACGGCTGCGCGCTTGACTTGCAGATCGAGGGTCGCCGCCCAGGCGGCGAACTCGGCATTGATCTTCTCGGCCTCATCGAAGATGTCCTTACTGAGGATCTGCCCCGTCGCCCTGGCTTCATCCTGCAGGTCGGCCAGGCCGTCCCGGCCACGGCCAAGGAAGCGGATGAACTGCTCGCCGGCCATTCCCCCGAGCAGCTCGTCGAGGATGCGGATCTGCGCCGCCTTATCGAGATCATGGATCCGCCGCATGATCTCGGTCAGGAACTCCGCCGGATCCTTCAGGCGCTCCTTGATCTCCTTCGGCGTCATGCCGATCCGGCCGAAGGCTTCCGCTGCCGGTCCCTTGCCGGTAACGATGAACTCGTCCGCGCGCAGCTGCAGCTCCTTGAGCCCATCGGTCAGGGCGTCGACCCCGACCTTGGACTGCACCGCTGCAAACTGCAGCGCCTGAAACGCCTCGACACCGATCCCCGCCATCTTGGCATCGGCCGCCGTCTGGCTCAGCTCCACGATCGAGTTCTGCAGAACCGACAGGCCCTCGGTCGCCGCCGCGATGGCGCCGCCGGCGAGGAAGCCACCCGCGAAGCCGGCAAGACCGGCGGCAAGCCCGGGGCCCAGCCTGCCCACCGAACCGAGCACCTCGGAGGTGCTCTTCGTCATGATGCTGGTGAACTTACGCGACTCGATCTCGGCCTCGCGCGTAAACATCCGCACCTTGTTGCGGGCGAGATCGAAGCCGGGTCCGAGCTGGGAGGAGTCCGCAACGATCGGGACGCGCAGCGGTGTGACGTTCATCCCAGTCTCCGGAAAACGGCGAGAACATTGGCCGCCGTGGCAGGCTTCATGCGCCCCTGCGGTTGCGTCTTGTCAGACGACTGACCTAGCAGGGTCTTCAGCAGGTCGATCCGACCGCGATAGGCGGTGATGATCGACGACATCGTGGTGTTCAACGTTTGCTGCTCGGTCCAGCCCAGCCATCCCATGCCGATCTCGAGCAGCCAGTGATGATGCTCGGCATGGGTGATCATTTTCCCTCGGCCGTCTCGTCCTCCGGCCTGCGGCCGCCATTGAGGAGAAGGGTCAGATACTGGCTGAGCGGCGCCACCAGGTTACGCACACCCTTGGCGTAGACCTTCTCGCGCAAGGCAGTGTTGATGGACTTGCCCGACCCCGCGGCGACGATCCCCACCATGGCATCGAGGCTGTGCCCCAGCAGGCTTTGGAAAGCGGCCGAGTAGCCTCCGAACCTGCTGTCCACCAGCATCGCCGCCTCGAGCGTCGGGCGCAGGACGAGAACCTCGTCCGCGAGGGTGATTTCGACGGTGTCCATCAGGCTTCCTCGGCGGCAGGCACGATGACCTTCGACCCGGTCTTGATGCCCAGAGTGATGGTGCCACCGACGACCTGGTTGGGCCCGCCGATATTGTCGACGAAGGACATGACCTTGGCCTTCACATAGATCAGCGTCGGCATGCCGCCTTCGGGGGCATCGTTCAGCTCGATCTTGAAGTTATAGTCGTAGTCAGTGTCAAGGGCGTCCTCGACCGCCTCCTGGCCGGCATCGTCGATCACCCTGGCCAGCTGGATCGCCAGGCTTCCGTCATTGCGCGTGCCCTTGTGCTTCTTGACGTCCCGGCTGGCGAGCGGCTCGTGCGTGATCTCCTGATAGGTGCGACCGAACTCGCCGAGATTGGTGACCTCGCCGATCTGGATGTAGGTGTCGGACGCATGCGCATCGGCCGTGGTGCCAATCGAAATCTTCGTGCCGGCCGAAGTGGTTTCACTCATGAATAGTCTCCATGGGATGCGAAATGGGGATCAGGGTGTGCGGTAGGTCACGCTATATTCGAGGATGGCGACGCCCTGCCGGCTCTCGCCCTCGCCATCCAGCCCGATATTGGTGGAGGCGAGAAACGAGTGCAGGGCAAGCCTGCCGAAGCTGCCGACGGCTGCCATCGCGCCTTCGACGATCTCACAGAGGGCATCGATCCGATCGTCCAGGTCCACCGTGGCCGCGCACCGGATCTCAATCAACAGCGAGGCCGTGCGATCCAGCCTGCCACGCAAGGTGGATGTCTCAGATGTTTCTCGGATCATATAGACCAGCACCGTCGGCAGCTCGTTCGCCTGCGTCGGCCGGGTGCGGGTGCGCACCACTGCGCAGCCATGTGGCACGGCCGCCTTCAGGATCTCGACCACGGCCGCGCGGATCTCCTGCCTGCGATGGGTCATGGCAGCACCTCCGCCGCGAGAGGGCCGGAGTATCGCCCAAGAAGGATCATCGACATGCCCTCGCCCAGCGGCCTGATATCGAGGATCGAATAGAGCGTCTGCCGTGCAACGACGACATCGTCGGCCGTGATCCCGGACGCGTCTTCCGACGTGATGGTGATCGACGTCATGAGGTCGGAACCGCCAGCCTCGCCGTCGACAATCACATAATGCCGGGAATCGAAGATCGCCTTGATCACGCGGTCCTCATGCAGACCCTGGCTGCGAATCGTCACGGCTTCTCCGAAGGTCTCGGTGACGATCTGATTGACGATGCCGAAGTCGAACATTCTTCCTCCAGACTTGCGAAAGGCGCCCAGAAGGCGCCCATTCGCAACTGAGCAAGGTGTGACCCGCTCTCAGGCTTTCAGCCTCGCAAGGATCTCGGCCTTCGTCCCGGCACCGATGAGGTCCACACCCCGGCGCTCCGCCTCCTCTTCCAGCTCGGCCTTGGTCATGCCGTCGAGATCGACCTCCTCGACGGCCGCACCCTCCAGTGCACCAGCCTTGCGGGCGAGCTTGACGACGTCGTCGGGAAGGTCCCCGGCCCATCCGGCCGGCACGCGATTGGTCCGACCCGTCTGCTCATCGACGAACTCGAACCGTCTCTTCATCCTGACTTGCATGGGTTTCCTCCATCACATGGTGAGCTTGATCATGACCTGCGGGCGCAGGCAGATCGGCAGCACGTTGGATTCGGTGTGCACGTCGCGACCCTTGCCGTGGGGCAGGTCATGGGTCGAGACGAAGACCTTGTTCGCCGGATTGGGCGCCTGGTTGGCATCCATGATGGTATCCGGCGGCGCGATGTAGCGCTTGAAATAGGGCGTGCCCATGGGCACCGCGATCGCCTCGTCCGACTCGACCGCCGTCTGCACCTCGAAGGTGTTGTCGGGCTTGCGGAACTGGAACTCCTCGTCGATGCGCTCCAGCGTCAGGCCGGCGAAGGTGAAGGTGTCCTGGATGTCCTCACGCGCCGGGTTCGGCGTCGCACCGGGATAGGCCTTGAGGGCCTCGAGCACCTTGGCATGGCCGACATAGGCATCGAAGAACTCCGCCCCGGCAAAGACACGAACGCCGGTCGAGGGTGCGCCCCGCAGCTGCTTGCGGATTTTCTCCTTCACCGCCCGGTTCTTCGCCGCGACATCGGTCGTGGTCGTGGCGAGCTCGAAGTTGACGCTGTCCTGCGTCAGGTCGAAGAGGTCGTAGAGATCGACTAGCTCCTTGCCCTCGGCATCCAGGATCACGCCTTTGAGCGCGCCCCAGTCGAGGTGATTATGCGTGGCATCATGCTTGGCCCGGATGGTGAGCAGCTTCTCGTTGATGACGCCGGCCAGCGTCTGCATCACGTAATTCGTGCCGTAAACGGTCAGGTTCTGCAGATCCGCCGGGGTAATGGCATCGTCCAGAGGGAAGTGCGGGATCGACACCAGCGTATCGCCGACGCCTCCCCGCATATTCTTGTTGGACGGCCCGCCCCGCTCGCGTGCCGGGATGATGGTAATATCGCCATCGATCACGGCGATCTTGACGTAGGTGAGCGGGATCGGCGTGTCCCGGAAAATGCCGAGTTGTGCCGGCCTACCCGTCACATAGGGCGGCACGTTGATGACTTCGGTGAGCCGGGGATCAGCGAAGTCGGGGGCGTTCAGAAGATCAAGAGGCGTCATGAAGCGTTACACTCCGGTCTCAAGGGTTATGCCCCGCGAATCGAGCACGTCGAGGGCGGCGGTTTTGTTGGAGGCCGAGATGCCGGCCGGCCAGATGAGGCTCTGGTCGACGACCTGCGCATGGCGCCGCAAGATCACCACGGTGCGATCGGCGGTGAGCGCTGGCGTCTTCTCCAGCAGGATACCGGCGGCCGTTTGCGTGCCGTCCGAGGCGGCGGTGTCCAGCGGCTTGTATTTGCGTGTCGCCGTCACGCGGCCGAGCACGGTGCCCACCTCGCAAGCCGCAACGCCGGACGCCAGAACAGACCTGCTGTCGCGAGAATAGCTGTTCGGCGCCTCCATCTTCACGACGTCGGTGGCGACCTTGTAGGAACGATGGGTAATGGTCATAGGGTTCTCCTTGATGCCGGCTTAGGCCGTGATGCCGAGGCGGCGCTTCATGTCGGCCACCAGGTCGACCCGGGGCACATCCTTGGATGCAGGCTGGTGCCAGGTGTTCACCGCCGTGGCCTGCTGGCTCGCCACCATCTTCTGGAAGAGCTGTGAGCGAACCTGATCGAGCGAGACCCCCTGCTGAATGAACTCGTCTGCCAGGGACGCCTCGATCGCCGGATGGCTCTTTCGGGCGTCCTCGACCGCAGCGCGGATCTGCTTGGCGCCATCGGCACGGGTGCGGGCTTCCGCCGTGCTCACCCCTTCCTTGATCAGCACCGAGGCCATTGCCGGTACTCCGGCGGCGATGCAGATCTCCGCGATCTCGGCGGCGGCGGCATTCTTGGCGGCCGTCACCGCGGCGATGTCGACAGGGGCAGGATTCGTCGTCTCCGCGGGCTTCGGTTCCGCCGTGGTCTGTGCGGTCATTTTGGGTTTCCTTTCATTACCGGGTGGCGCGGTGGGAGCCGCCTTCGCGGTTGCGGACTGTGACCAGCCGCGGGCATCCGACAGAGCCGTGATCGGCTCCGGCGTGTGTTGATAGATCCGGTAGTCGAAGGCGGTCGGCTCCTCGGCCTCGGTCTCGTCCACGCTGTCCGCATAACTTTCGGCGACCGCCTCATCCGCCGTCAGCCAGATCTCGGCGCGCATGTCGTCGCGGATCGTCTTGGCGGGTTTGCCGGTCTTGGCGGCATAGATGTCGGCCATGCCGTCGGCGACCGTGTTCAGCGCCTTGACCGTCCTCTCGAGAGCGGCAGCCGTGCCCCGCACGATCGTCGAGGGATCATGGATCATCATGGTCGAGCCTCGACGCATGACGACCTTGGAGCCGCCCATGGTGATGATCGAGGCGGCCGATCCGGCTATCCCCTCGACGATGACTGTCACGATGCCGGCATGCGCCCGCAGCGCGTTGTAGATCCCCTGGCCCTCGAAGGCGTTGCCGCCGCCGCTGTTCAGATGCACGGTGACGTCCGTGTTCCGGCCGACCTCGGCCAGGGCACGGACCACCTCCATGGAGGTAAATCCCTCTTCCCAAAAACTCTCGCCTACGGCGCCGTAGAGATACAGCTCGCCGCCCACCAGGATATCCATGTCGATTGCGTCCTCAGCGCTTGTCCGGATTGTCCGGGTCTTGCGGCTCTTCGGTCTCATCTGCACCGCCCGTTCGCGAATCGCTGTCGAGCACGATGCCGAGCCGATCGGTTCGCTCGTTGTCGGAGGCGATTTCCTCGTCGATTTGCTCGACGTCGTAGCCCTGCTCGGAGACGACTTCCCGCCGGGACCGGAAGCCGGCGCGCACCTCCGCCGTGCGGGCCTGCACGTCCTGCACCGGATTGATGTAGGCCCAGCCCTGCGGCACCCATTTTGCCCGGGCGACGGCGCCGGAGGTAATCCCTGCCGGCAGGCGGATGCGGCCTGCGAGGATCGCCAGATCCACCCACCGCCGCAGGATCGGGCGGCAGAACTGGAACACCACCAGATGGTGCTGCCACATGGCGCACCGCCTGCGGAACTCGTTGACCGAAGCCCGGAAGGTCCTGTCATTGACCTGGCTGTAATCGCCGGTCAGCTGCTCATAGAGAATGCCGACCGAAGCCGAGATAATGCGCTGCTGCAGGCGCATGAACTCGAGATAGGCATTGCCCGGGTCCGGCGGCTCGTTGAACTCGACCTTCCGGCCCTTGCCGAGCACCTGCATGGTGCCGGGCTCCAGCGGCGCCACCCCGTTTTCGATCTGCTGGCCAAGAACACCCGGCTCTTCGACGAAGTCCTCTGGCATCTCCTCGGTCACGAACCCCGCGAACAGGGCTGCCACCTGCTGGCGGGTGAGCTGGGCATCGTCATACTTGTCGAGGTCGTGCAGCTTGACCATGGCCCGGGTGAGCCAGGGCTCGCCGCGGATCATGCCGGGGCGACGGACGGCGGCCATATGCACGACTTCGCTTGCCGGCACCGCCACCGTTTCCAGCAGCGTCGTCAGTGCGCCCATCCGGAAGTCGTGCGGATGCTCGCGATAGAGATGATAGGCGACGCGCTGGCCGAGCCTGTTGAACTCGACGCCGGCGCGCACCGTGTTGCCGTTGCGCAGCGCCTCTGACTTGATCTCGGGGCAGAACTCGCTCTCGATCATCTGCAGCTGCAACGGAACCGACAATCCATCTTCCAGCCGCCGCACCCGCAGCCGCGTGAAGATGTCGCCCGCCTCCGCCATGGAGCGCACCGCGGCCGCCTGTAGCCCATAGAAGTCGAGGCGGCCATCGGCATCGGCCTCATCCGTCCATTCCAGAAAGGCCTGACCCATCGCCTTGTTGAGCTCGGCATCCGGGGTCTGGAACTGGGGGACGATCCCGGTGCCGATGACGCTCGAGACCACGGCCTCGAGGGCTGCATCGGCCGTCCCGTTGTTGCGCGCCATGTCGCGCGAGCGGTCGCGCAGGGTGGCAAGGCCTGCGGTCGCCAGCGCATTGGGCCCGGCCTGCGGTGCCATCCACCGCGCCAGCCGCGGCGCCTGGCTCGCCCCCTCATAGGTGGACATGAGCGCCGTCATCTTGACCTGAGGCTGTATTGCCACCGGTTCGACATAGCTATCGGTGCCCTTGACCTTGAAGCGGACATTGGCGGTGCGCATCATAGGCCCTTCGAGGTGGCGAAGCGGAACTGCGATGCCTTGGCCGGCGCGCAGCCTGTCTCAAGCGTCTGCAGCTCGCGGCGATAGGTGGAGCGTGCCCGCATCAGATCGTCCAAAGACATGTAAGTCACCTGGCGGTCGCCGAAGCGGACGGAGAGCGCTCCTTGTGCGATCGCACTGTCGAGCCCACCGATCCGGCTTTTAAGCCAGGAGATGCGGGCCGCCTTTTCCAAGTCCGTCATCGACCTACTGCCGAGGACCTGGCGACGCGCGGCGAGACCATGGGCGGCCGCTCCCTGGTCAGGATTGGCGCCACGACGGCCGGAGGCGGTGCCGCAGCCGTGAGCGGCATCTCCTCAAAGTCCAGCTGCTGCTCCTCCAGCGGCGCCTCGCGCTCGGCCTCCAGCCGGTCCCAGACCGCATCCGGCATGCTGCGCACCCCGAGCTTGGTGGCCGCGGCCTCCGCCTGCAGCATGGTGTCGAGGCCTTCGTTCGCCTGGTTCGGGTCCTTCACCCATTGATAGACGGTGAAGCCGGCCTTGTTCTTGACCGGCTTGCGATGCTCAGCCGTGAGCTGCCGGAAATACTCGTCATCCAGGCCCTTCGGGAAGCCGACGTAGCCCCGCATCTCGGGGTCCTGCTTGCCGAGGTCGCGATACAAGGACATCTTCATGACACTGGTGCCGAAGTTGAAGAAGCGACGGGAGTATTTAAGGAGCCGGCCGTCGCGGGTGCGCTCCTTCTTGACCCGCTGAATGCGCGGCGCCGTCTCGTTCGCGACACCGCGCACCATGATCACCTTCGAGGACGGGTGCTTGCGGACCCAGCTCCACACGTCCTCGGTCCAGGCATTGCCGTCGATGGCGATCATATCCGCCGAGATGTCGCGGCCCGCGGCGTTGCGCCAGCTCTGCGAGACGAGGCCGGTCAGCTTCTCCTGGCAGCCCGCATCGGTCACGTGACCGGGGAACACCCCATACTCGATGACATGGCGCCGGAAGTCGCGGCCCCATCCGATCACCTGCCACTCGACGCGGTCAGCCTGGCAGTCGACGCCGATGGTCAGCAGCAAGGCGCCGACAGGGATCGTGCCCCTGGCATAGACGGAGACCGATGCGCGGTCGCGGATCTCCTCCCACGGAACCGATTCACCTTGCGCCTTGTAGGCCAGGCCTACCGTATCGTTGAGGAAGCTCTGCTCGGAGGCAGGGTCACCCTTGGCCTTTAGCCACTCCCGGGCGATCCGCTCCCAGGACTGCAAATAGGAATAGGCCGACCAGAGATAGAAGGAGCGATGTTCCCGCTTAGCTAGCGGGTTCTGGGCGCGCCACTCGAGCCCCTTCAGCATGGACCGGCGGTGATGCTCCTCGATGACGCCGCCGCATTCGACACAGACGAAGCAGGCATTCTCAGGCCGCGCCTCGTCGAGATGTTGCAGCATGTTCTCCCATTCCAGCACCTGCATGTGCTCGCAGTGCGGACAGGGAACGTATGGATACTCCTGGCTCCCGGCGTCAAAACTCCGGGTGATGCGGCAGCCGGGCTGCACGAGCGGCGTCGAGACCTTCAGGATCTTCGCGAACTCATGGCTGCGCGAGCGGCTGTCGGCCTGCACCTCGGGATCGCCGGCGGCGTTCATCTCCCACTTCGCCAGGTCGTCCTGCACCTGGCGACGCATGGTCACCTGGCTCAGGCTTGCCGGGGAGTTGGCGCCCGAGATTTGGATCGCACCGCGGCCGTCGCGCCGCTCCTTGTACATGACCGAGTCGCTGCCATCGCGGGACTTCTGCGGGAACAGATCGCACAGGGCCGGCGTGCCCTTCAGCATGGGCGAGAGCTTCATCTTCGACCAGCGCCGCGCATTGTCCTCAGTCGGATGGACGTAGAGGATGTCGCCCGGGTCCATGGCGAGCGAGCCGCCGGTGAAGATGTTGCCGAGCACCGTGCCGCCGAGCTGGGCCGACTTCATCATCGTCACGAAGCGGCAGGGATCTTCAGGTCCGAGCGCGCGCAGCACCTCATCAAAATAGGGAAAGAGGGTCCGGTTATAGGGCCCGGGAAACGGGCTCTCCCGCTCGGAGAAGACGATGTTCGCCTCCGCCCAGGCCAGATAGTCGACAGGCGGAGGCGGAGAGAGCACTTCGGCGAGCGCCTCCATCGCGAGGCGCTGGGCATTGGTGATGTGGATCGTCATGGCACCCCCTCCCCGTCTTCCTGCAGGTCTGGAACGATGTTCGGCAGTTCCCCGGACCTGACGGCGGCCGCCTCTGCGGCGCGCTGGCGGACGGGTCGGAACTCGGTCTTCATCAGATGCAGCACGTCTCGCTGCGGGATCTCGAACCTGGCGGCGATGGCGGATGCGAGGTCGGTGAGCGCGCCCTCGAAGACCGTCAGCATCTCGCGCAGAGCACTCCCCATGGCGGCCTTGCTCTGGTCAGCGCGTACGTAAGCGCCGCGCCGTGCTAGCTCCTGCTCGGCAGCCGCGCGATTGCGGAACTCGATCTCGCGCAGCTTCTCGCGGCGAAGGCGGTCCTCGACCGGATCGGCCAACGGCGCCGGTGCGGGTGCTGCGGCGATCCCGGGCCTGAGATCCGTCTCCGCGCCGTTGCCGAAGCGCTGGCCGACATCGAGGCTGAGCCTGAGCTGCGACTTGGCAGCCTCGAGATCGATGCGCGCATTGCGGCCCAGGCCAACGATCGCCGGCCCGTGGATCTTGCCCTCGGCAAGCCATTGCGACACGCGCCCCGGCGTCACCCTCAAAAGGCGCGCAAGCTCGCCCTTTGAGACGACGCCAGGGTCATCGGCTTCGCTCACGCTCAACGTTGGCCTCGTGTTTAGGGGGTAAAGTCGAATGTTTAGGCTTCGGAAAAGCCGTCAGACTGTCGAACACTCGCCGCCCGAATTACCCGCGGGCGCCGCACTTCCCAGGGGCCCCGTCATCGCATCGTCGCCAGGGCCTGCTCGATCGAGGCCTGGATCAGGCGCGAGCCGTGCAGGCCAACCGAGCGGGCGACGATCCCGAAGAAGTCAAAGCGCGGCGTGTAACTCACTTCGGCTACGAAGATCAGGACGGGTGCGATCTTCCTTCCCCGCCTGCGGTAGACACCAGGAGTGAGTGCGCTTCCCGCCTTGGGCACGAAGTAGCGCTCGCGCCGATAGTTCTTGTTCCGCTTCACCGATGCCGCCGTCCGGTTCATGGCATAGCCGGCGACGGTCTCGGCCGCTTTCAGGTCGCTGAGGATGCGGATCATGGTGCTGCCGGGAATGTTCCCGTGAGCGTTGAGCTTCATGCCCGAGCCCGGAACGAGGAAGCCCTTGTTCCCCATCAAGCCGATGGACGACAGCGCCCGCTCGGAGCGCTTCTGACGACGCCCGCCGCCAAACACCTGGGGCGCCAGGAACTTCGAGGCCGGTGTTCCCTTGGCAAATCCTGCGAGCTCGTCCTTGATCCCCACCTCGGCCTCGAGGCGATCCCGCATGGCCGGCTGGATGTAGAACCCGTTCAGCGTCGCCCGCGTCGGTCGATCAAAGACAGACGATGCAGAGGTGACCAGATCCTTCTGCGCCTGCTGCGCGGTCTGCGTCAGGCCTCGCGCCACGCCGAAGCGGATATTCTTCTCGATCTTGGCGAGGTCAGCCAGCGTGGCCGTCGGATCAACGACGCTCATGCGGCCCCCGGAAACACAAAACCCCTCGCGGTTTCCCGGAGGGGTTCATTTCGGACGCGCTTAGCGCCCATCGTTAGGGGTAATGTCAAGTTTTTTTCGGGAATTGTCAAGCAGCCTTCTTCTGCTTCGGCAAAAATCCTGCCCAAGGCTCGCGGATAAGCCACTTCACAAGCGGTTGGCCCTTCTCAACCATACGGTCGTGAAGGGCGATGAGGCAGTCCCCGAGACGATCGACCCTCGCATCGGCTTCTGCATGCGCCTTGCTGATCTCCTCGACGGAATAGCCGACAAACTCAATGAGGCAGATGTAGGGCTCATGTGTACGCGGGTGCCTCAGCATCTTCGGCTTCGGCCCGGCACTCGTCTGCCGCATCACGGGTCGGCACTTCAACGGCGGCAGTTTGACCACTCGGCTTGGCATCTCGCCCTTCTCCGCATGATCCACGATCAGCCAGTAATCGTTGCGGGGCAGGTTCCGAACCCAGGCATCGACGGCAACCGCGTCCTCGTGCACCTGCAGCCAGCCATTGATCAGGCCGCCGCGACGCTCCGCCATGCACAGGGAGGACCTCTCATGCCGCAGCGACCAATCCTCGGTACCGCCGGCCGCCGCCCGTACGCACTCGTCCTTGTAGGCCCACACCAGCAATGACCAGGCATCGGTTTCCCGCCGCAGATCCGCCTTGCGAGGGTTGCGAGGGTCATGCGAGGGTTTCGGATCAACCCTCGCAGCACTTTTTTCTTTTGAATTCAGATCGTTACAAGTCTCTTGCGAGACTTGCGAGGGTTTTTCTCTCGTGTGTGTATAGGAACTTTCCATCTATCCCTCCTCTAAGACTCTCTCATGCGTGACGCGCGCGAAACCCTCGCAACCCTCGCAGAGATCCTTTAAGTCACTCGTGCGAAACGATTTTCAGCCGCGCGAGGGTTTATCCAATCCCTCGCAAAGCCTCGCAACCCTCGCAGCATCAAGCATCATCGGCCGGATGCGGCGGCTCGGGCGCACGGCCCTCATTCCGCGCCGGCACATCGTGCAGCCGCACATCGAGGTAGCGGCGGATGCGCTCCGACGTCTTGAGGAAGCCCTTCTGCGGCATCACCCGTCCGAAGGTCGCCTCCTTCCATGGTCTCACCGCATTGGCATGACACCAGGAGACGAACGCCTCGTACATCTCCCGGGCCGTCACGCTTTCATTGGCAACGAGCGGTGATCGCTCGACACAGTCGGTGATGAAGCCGCCGACAGGGTCCATCTCCTCGCGATAGGCAAGGGTTGCGGCCAAGACTTCGGGCGGTGCTCGCAAGCCCTCCGACATGTAGCGGCGCAAGCCCTCGATCAGCCAGTTGAGGATGCCGGAGCGCTCGGCCTCGAACTCGGCCAGAACCTGCTCCATGGGCCGCTTCTCGGCATCCGAGATCGTCACCGACCAGGGGATCAGTCGCAATCGTCGCCAGATTCCGTGGTCGACACCGCCCACCTGGGGCAAGTCGTTCCCCGACATCATCGCCTTGAAGGTTGGATACATGTCGAAGAAGCCTTTATGCAGGTGCCGTACCTGCGTCGGCTCCCCTCCAGTCAGCGCCTTGATGAGCGCTTCCCGCAACGGCTCCCCGCGCGGCAGCTCCGACACCCCGCACCATGCGCGCGCCGGTCAAGCGCGCGAGCTCCGGCGTTGCCTGGTCGCCCCGTCGCTGCCCCACGCCCGTCACCGCCTCAGGATTGAGTGACTGGGCATACGCACCCATCAGCCGGCTGAGCGCCTCGATATAGGTGCTCTTGCCATTGGCACCGGTGCCGTAGTTGAAGACCAGCACCTGCTCCCCCGTCAGACCGGTCAGCGCATAACCGGAATAAACTTGCAGGAAGCTTCGCACCTCCAGATTGGGCTGAAAGCGATCGAGGAACTCCAGCCATTTGGGACATCGAGCTTCAGGGTCGTAGCGGACGGGCGCCACCTTGGTGATGAGGTCCTCGCGATCGGGCTCCAGATGGTCGACCGCCATATCCCAGCGCGGCTCGTCACAGTCCGGGTTCTCCAGGTCCTCGACCTTGCGGAACCGCAGCGTGCCGTTCATCACGTTGAACTTGATGGAATCGGGATCGAGATCCTCGGGCGCCACCGTCTTGTGCGGCAGAGCCTGGCTGATCATGCCCCGGATCCGAGCATCATTGCCTGACGAAACCGCAAAACGCCGTCGCCCCACCTTCCGGCCGGCGACCTCCTCGAGCGCCTGGTCCGCCTTGGCGATCGCCTCATTGTCCTCCGGCGTCCGATCCTGCTCAGGCTTTCGCCGCAACGGGACGGCCGCATCGATCAGCGCCGCCTCGCCAGGAGAGGCAGCGATGAAATCGACTTCGTGGCCGATGCGCTCGGCCGTCTCCTGAGCCCGGCGGACGATATCCTCAGCGCCGCCCTTCACTTCCCAGTGGCTGCCGATCCAGGAATGCCAGCCGACATCGCGCACGTGAAGGAGATCGTCGCCAAACCAGGAGATCAGCCGTTGACCATTGCCCGTGTCGTTTTGCGGTTCGCCCGCACATCGGCTGAGGATCGCCGCATAGAGTGTCACCGGCCCGGCAATTTTGCGGGCTTGCTCCAGCGAGCCTCTGACATCGCTCACGCTCACGCCGCCCCCTTCCCCAAAAGATCGTTGAAATCCATGCCACGCGGCGGCCAGGCCACGCGCACATCTCGGCCACTCGCCCCGATGGCGTCGGCGGCCGCCTGAACGGCGTTGCGTGCGCTGCGCCAATCGCTCTGGTCATTGTCGGCGCAGAGGGTGACGCAGAGGATCTCCTGCGGCAGCACCACCTGTGCGAGATTGCCCAGGCTCAGCCCTGCCCAAACCACAGCGCCGGCATTCAGGCTATCGCGCACCGAAAGTGCGGTCTCGATGCCCTCGGCGAGATAGAGGTGAGAGCCCGGCGGCGCCAGGCGCACGGCCGCCCCCCCAGCCCGGCCAAGCATCATCTTGGCTGAACTTGACGCGATCTTGTCGCTGCCGTCAGCCGTGAGATAGGTGCGGTGCACGCCGCTGAAATGCCGCCCCACCTGCATCACGCCCACCATAGCGGGGAAGCTCAAGCCGGATGGCTTGTGGCGCAGATACGGGTGATAGCGCAACGAGGCTGGCAAGGGGCCGGTAATGCCGCGAGCGCGAAGATAGGCCTCGACGGGCGTGCCCTGGGGAGATCGGCACTCGCGCCAGATCCGCGCCGCGGTATCGATCTTGGAGGACAGCTCACGCCGCTCAGCCGCATCTTTTCGTGCCTCGGCCTCGCGTCGGCGTTGTTCGACGATCGGATCGGGACGCGACATCTCGCCAGGATAAATGCCCGCGAACTGAGCCAACTGTTCCACCGCCGCGACGAAAGACAGCCCTCGCGTCCGCTCGAGATAAGCGATGGCATCGCCCCCTGCCCCGCAGCCGAAGCATTTAAACAGGCCCTTAGTGGGGATCACATGGAACGAGGCGGTGCGTTCCGAATGGTTAGGCAAAGGACAGCAGCCCCAATACTCCTGCCCGCGGCGCTTGAGTTTGGTGTCCCGCGCCACGAGGGCGACGAGATCCACCCTGGCCTTCAGCGCATCTACATCGACGCGGCCACTCATAATTGTCCCAGCATCAGCTGTTTAGGGACGCGATCCACCGAGGAGGACGATTTCTGTGCCGCTTCTGCCCGCTGGACCTGCAGCTCACGATAATGCGGGCCGCACCACCAGCGGCCACGGATGGATCGACGGCCAGACCAGCCTTCGCCGAACGTGGCCCAGGCGCTGCAACCGGGATGATCGCAACGGAACGGAGGATCACTCGGATCGCTCCTCAGCGTTGCGTCGGGTCCCTGTAGAGACTGGCGGTTGGACTGAGACATCAGGCATACCTCCGAGAGACGGAGGCAGGATCCCACGTCACCATGTTGGCAAGGTGCAGGGCTGCCGCGATTTCATCCCAGGGGCGCCTCAGGAGAGCAGCGATCTCCGCCTCGCTCAACCCGCTCTCCCGCATCAGCGCTGCGCCGATGCCCACCTCCCTCGCCTCGAGCGAGGAGGGATCGACCGTCACGATCCGGCCAAATGTGCCGCTCATGCCAACGCCTCCACCAAAGCCTTGATCGTGGCGATCGCCGCAGAGCGGGTCAGCGGCACGCGGACCGTTCGGTCCTTGCACGCAATCAGCCAAACCAGCACCGCACCCTGTTCGCTTCCGCGATCATCCGGACGGTCGAAGGCCACGAGCTTTCCAGCGGACACGAAGTCCTGGGGCGGACACTCCACCGGCGTCTTCTGCAGCATCACGGCCTCCGATCGTCGGTGCCGGCACCACGGAGAAAATAGGCTGTCAGCGCCAAGGCACGCCAAGCCACATGGGCCATGTGCGGCAGACCACTGGCGGGATCACGATCCTCACCGCGCCAGAAGGCCCATGCATGGCGCATCAGGGCCGCGAAGTGAAAGCCCCAATGCCCTCCCCGCTCCCAGTCTCGATCGCCATAGAGATTGCCGCCGATGGTGCCGGCCAATGCAACAGCCTCGAGCGCATCCGGAGGCAGAAGATCATATCGCGCCTTGAACCGCCCTTCTGGAGACGGTTCGATGATTGGCTGTGAGACCAAGGATTTCATGGGAGCACCTCGATGCCTTCAGGGTCGTTGTCACACTGCTGCTTCTGAGTGGACGGCAATGCTCCTGACGAGTGCGGGGGATAGAGATCGGGCCGCAGTTCTGAACGCTTGATAGCTCCAGCCGTCGCGCGTTCGACGAGCAAGACATATTCTCCCGGCACCCCTCGCTTGGCTCGGGTGAGCCAGTACCAAATCCGGGATTGAGTCGTGCCGATCAGTTTCGCTAATCGGCTCTGTCCCCCCACCAAGTTAACGGCACGTTCCAAAGCAGCGTTCTTCATTCCTCCACTACTACCAATTTATCAGTGAGTTTCAACAATATTTTTTGTTGAGACAATTTGTTGTAGGAGTGCTACCAAATTGTTGATGAGCGCCGATGCGAAACCAACTGCTTTGGCGGCCCGAGTGAAGGCCGCGCGGGAGGCGCTTGGTCTTTCGCAACCTGCATTGGCTGAGAGGGTTGGCATGAGCCAACAGGGGATCGGCGCCATTGAAGCGGGCAAATCCGATCGGCCCAAGAAGCTACGTGAAATTGCTCGCGTCCTCGGAACAACCGAAGGGTGGCTCCTGGGAGAGACCGAGGATCAGGGGTCGCCAGAAAATCGTGAGGCTGACTCTACGTACCCACTGCATCAGCCAAATGCGGAAGTAAGAGGTGCTGTCAAACTTTCCCGACACCGCATCCCGCTGTATGGCGGCGGGATTGGGGGAACAGACGGACGCTTTGTCCTAAACGGCCAGCGGCTCAAGGATGTATTGGCGCCGCCTTCACTCGAAGGCGTGCGGAATGCATACTCCATCTATCAGTACGGCACCTCTATGGAGCCCCGCTATTTTGCTGGGGAGGTCCACTTCGTGAATCCAAATCTCCCCGTCAGGCAGGGTGACTTTGTGGTGGCCCAGATCTTCTCCGAGGAGGGAGAGCCACCTGCTGCATACGTTAAGCAGTTCATCTCGCTGAACTCCAAGGAGCTTGTCTTGAAACAGTATGAGGCAAGGGAGGACTGGACTGAAAAAGAGCCGGAAAGTGAAAAGTACATTCTCCGCTTCCCCGCGTCCCAAGTGGTAAGCGTTCATGTGATTGTTCAGACAGGAAGAGAATAGCCTCACCTCCATCGCGCTCGGACACTGATGCAATCTCCTTCGCCTCCCTGAACTCGACACCAGGAGCATCGAAATTTCGGGGCCACTTCTGAGAGCAGAAGGTCGGGCCCAATCCTCCGCTCAAGGAGCATCTTCACATTGAAGGTACGCCGCCTTCCGCAGTCGTCGCAAAGGACCTGCGCGAAGATCAACCTGCCAACCGGTCGCTCGAGATTCGTATCAAACCCGATCACCAAACTGCCTCAGTTATGTTCTTGTTCTGTTCACATTCATTCCAAACCACAGCTCGAATGTCGAGTCAGATTTCTCGGTCCGGTCATCTTTGTACGGGCCGATCGACAAGTCACAATCTACTAATTTATTAGTTGATTGAAAACCAATAACTTGGTAAACGTGCCGGACTGCTTAACTGATTGAGGCGGTCATGCACATTGCTCTCCCAACCATCCACCTTTCCCATGCGTCGACGGTTTCCCGCGACTCGGTGGAAACCGAGATCTCTCATCGACCGCAGCGTCGCCGTACCCAGCGCAGTGCGCTGCGGGTCGGAAAGATCACCCTCAAGCACACCACCGTCATCCGCCTCCTGTCGGACGCGATTATCAGCGCCATGATGCTGCGTGGTGCAGTGAGTATTCGGGACATCGAACAGACCGGCCTCACGGCCACTCAGGCTGAACCCTTTAAGGAGGAGGCCTTCGCCAAGGCTCTCGAGCGCGAACCGCGCATCCGCGGTCTCTTGAAGGACGCGGCCTGATGCAGTCCGTTCGCTCCGCCTCGCGCAAATATGCTTTCGTTTCTCCCCTGATCAAACGGCTCCAATCCCAAGGCGACGTGGGTTTCTGGCAGAGAGACCCGATGGCATTCGCCCTCTTGAAAGACGGCAAGGTGATCGCGCGGGGTGAGAGCCAAGCGCACTGCCTTCTCTGTGCAATCGATTTGGGCCTAGCGGCAGCGCCTCCTGGCGATGAGGCGCTTAGACCACTTTCATTGGGCAAATATCTCGCCTCTGGCGTCGAAATCTTGCCGGAGGCCGAACATGTCTGACGAATGCACCTGCGCGCGCTGCCGGAGCGACAGCCAACCCGTCACTGGGTATCTCCGGCATCATGGGTTCCGGAACAAGGTGGCCACGGCCTCCGGCCTCTTCGTCAATCTTGCATACCCACGCCCGGAGACGATCCGTCTGCGCGATATCGCCCGCCATCTCTGCCAGATGAACCGCTTCTGCGGGGCGACCAAGCTCCCATTGTCTGTCGCTCAGCACTCGGTTGTGGTTTCGAAGCGCGTTCTGCGCGCCGCCGGGCCCCTCGAGGGACTTCAAGGCCTCTTGCATGATGCGCACGCGGCCTATCTCGGAGACATCAGCGCGCCCTCAATCGCTGAAGCCCACAAGCGGACTGGACGCCCGGTCTGGTATGAGATGGCGTCCGAAGTCGATGCAGCGATCTTCCAGGCACTAGGCGTGCCCCTGCCCGACGAGGCCACGCGCCGACTCATCAAATCAGTCGGGCTCGCGGCCCTGGCGACAGAGTGGCGCGATCTGATGCCGGAGGTGACGCCTCCGACACACGCATCGCCCCTACCCGTTACGATCAGACCCATGACCTTCACCAAGGCGGAGGAGGCATTTCTCTTGGCGTACCGGGATCTCTCTACGGCTGCCAATATCCCGGAGAGGATCTGATGCGCGCCCGTTGGTCGCCCGCCGAATGCTTCATCGTCGCCCTTTGCATCACCATCGGCCTGATGATGGTCGTGATCGGCGACCTCGCGGAGCAGGCCAGGCTCATCCGCACCTGGTCGAGCCATGTCCAGAGCCCAAAGATCGCTCACGACCGCGTGCCCTCCATTTGCGTCAAGCCACCGGCAGAGGAACCGATCGGGCGAGGGTGACCGCTGCGCCCCTTAACCGGGAAAGCCATTCGAAGATTTTTTTTCCAAGGGAGAACACCATGCCACGGACGACCCTCAATCTGACAGTCATCCAGAAGCGGATGCTCACCAAGGCGGAAGCTGCCGATCACTGCGGGCGTTCGCCGAGGCACTTCGAGCACGAATGCCCAGTGACACCCATTCAGTTCGGCAATGGCGATCTGCGCTGGGACATCAAAGACATCGATGCCTGGATCGACAGCCTCAAGGCGCCCGAGGCCTCGTTCGTGTCCGACGAAATCATCGGCAGGCTCTAGTGAGCCACGTCCGCGTCAAGGGCTTCAAGACCTTCTGGGACCGTCACGGCAAGAGGCGATGCTATCATCGTGCGTCGGGTATCCCGGTTGATCTCGCCAAGGCGCCGTACGGCACGGCGGAGTTCTTTGCGGAATGTGTCCGCATTGCCGCGCAACTGAAGAAGCCGGACCCGCCAAAGCTTGGCACCCTCGGTGGTCTCATTGCCGCCTACCGGGCCCATGATGCCTTCCTCGACCTCTCTTCCCGGACGCAGCAGGATTATCATCGCTGCTTCAATTTCCTGCAGCCGATCGGCGAGACACCGCTGATCCGCTTCGACTCACCCCTTGTGGTCCGCATCCGGGACAAGGCCTCCGCAAAACTGGGACGTCGCTGGGGGAACTACGTCAAAGCGGTGCTCTCCATCCTCTTCGGCTGGGCTGCAGAGCGCGGTTACATGGCGTCGAATCCAGCGGCTATCGTCAAGAACATCCGCCGCAAGAAGGGCGCGCCGGAGGCGAACCGCCCGTGGACGGATGCCGAGCGTGAAGCCGTGCTCGAGGCCGCACCGGGGCATCTCCTGCCGGCGATCGCCCTCATGATGTTCTGCGGCCTCGATCCACAGGATGCGCTTGCCCTGCCACGCTCGGCCGTGCAGGACGGCAGAATCGAAAGCCGCCGCGGCAAGACGGGGCAGCCGGTTTGGCTCCCCCTCCCCGCCCCGGTCCGGGAGATCCTTGCCTCAGCCCCCGCGCACGAGGCGGAGACCCTGTGCGTCACCAGCCGAGGCCAGACCTGGACGCCCGCCGGCTTTCGAGCCTCATGGCGCCCCGTCAGGCAGAAGCTCGAGCGGGAGGGCAAAGTCGAATCAGGTCTCACCTTGAAAGGCCTCCGCCATACCGTGGCGACGATCCTCGCCGAGATCGGCTATGACAATCGCGCCATTGCCGATGTCCTGGGACAGAAGACGGAGGCCATGGCTGCCCATTACTCGCGACGGGCGGATCGCTCCAAGAAGAATGCGGCCACAATGGAAGGATTTGCCGCCGAGGTGACCCGCCGCCGGGGAAAGACAGAGACAGAGCCCTCGTGAAGGCACCGAACGGGCCGACGGCTGACGCAACGCTTTACGCGTTAAGTTCGTCAGCGGCGGCAAGCACTTCGACCACGATTTCCTGCACGTCTTCCGGTCGTGTCCGGTGGTTGACAAAGCAGGCGCGCAGCACGAACTGGCCGTCGATTGTGGCATTCGACAGATACACGCGGCCCCGCGCGATGACGCGCCTCAGGATCGCCTCGTTGTCCTTGCTGCCATGGCTGAAGCAGACCGCGCTCAGCGGCACTGGCGCGAGCAGCTTGAGCTCCGGCTGCGCCCGTATCGCCTCGGCCAGGAGCTGGGCATGTTCCAGATCGCGGGCAATGGCGTCACGAAAGGCCCCGCGCCCGTGATACTGCAGCGACAGCCAGAGCTTCAGCGCTCGGAAGCGCCGCGACAGCTCCATTGATTCATCGAAGAAGGCGAAGGTTTCACCGGGATCCTGGTTGAAAATCCTGACGTAATCTCCGCTGTGAGAGAACGTTCTCCGCGCCGCGTCGCGTTCGCGATAGAGCAGGCAACCGCAGTCGATTGGCTGGTAGAGCCATTTGTGCGCGTCGAGGGAAATCGAATCTGCCAGGTTCAGCCCCTCGAATTTCTCCGGAACCGCCATCGCCGCAAGGACACCGAAGGCGCCATCGACATGGAGCCAAAGCCCTTCGGTCCTCGCAATGTGGGCGATCTCAGGCAGTGAATCGATGGCGCCGGTAGCCACCGTGCCGGCGCTGGCCACGATCGCTAGAGGCTTTCTACCAGCCTTCCTGTCCCTGGCGATGGCGGCCTCAAGAGCGTCGGTGCGCATACGAAAATCCTGATCGACTGGGATCAGGCGCAGATTGTTGTGGCCAAGGCCCAACAAGGCCATGGCCTTGGGGATCGACATATGGACTTGTTCAGAGGCGTAGACCACGCCCGGCCGCGCGCCGTCCTCATTTGCAGGCATTACGGTCTCGCGGGCGATCGCCAGCCCCATGAGGTTGGCCATCGAACCGCCACCGCACAGGCTTCCCGCAAAGCCGCTGCATCCGACTGCGCTGGCGAGCCAACCGACAACTGTGCGCTCGATCGTGACTGCCGCAGGGGCAGAACGCCAGGAGGTCGTGTTCTGATTGAGAACGGAGGTCAGGAAGTCGCCGACAGCACTGACCGGCTCCCCCGACCCCGCGACGTAGCCGAAAAAGCGGCCCGTGCATGGTCGGGAATGCTCGGCAATGGCCTTGAAGTCGGCCAGAATGCCGAGGCCTGTTCCTTCATCCGGCCACGGGCGATCGAAGAGGCGCACCGTTTCCGCGCCACTGCTCGAGGGATAGGATGGTCGGTCGTCCAGCGAAGCCCAGTACTCGGCGGCCAGTTTTGTCGCTTCCGTCATCAAGGCAGCCAGATCGCGATCGGAAGACTCCAGCGCTTGCATGTCATCATTCCTGTCAAGCTCTGACGCGCAGGCTATTCTGCCCCTGGAGGGACAACAAGGATCCTCTTTGAAGGAGATGCAGAATGGACCAGGTCACCGGCGGTTGTCTGTGCGACAACGTCCGAATAGTAGCATCGGGCCCCCCGTACCGGGTCGGCCTCTGCCACTGTCTCGACTGCCGCAAGCATCATGGCGCCCTCTTCCACGCCTCCGCGATCTTTCCCCAGGATGCGGTGACCATCGAAGGCGAAACGCGGGATTATGCAGGCCGCTTCTTCTGTCCCCGGTGCGGCTCGTCCGTTTTCGCGCGCACCGCAGACGAGATCGAAGTGAACCTCGGCTCCCTGGATGCCCCCGACCAGCTGATACCGACATATGAGAATTGGATCATCCGACGGGAATCCTGGTTGCCGTCCTTCCCCCTCACGCGACGCTACGACCGCGATCGTGACGCGACCGGTCGTTATGAGGAATAGTGGGCCCGTTCGAAGGCGACGAAACCACGCTGCTCAACATCTCTTTTAGGCAGCAGGCTGGAGGCCTGCGAAGGCTTCAGCGATCCGCTGCGGCGCCTTCGGACGCGCATACATCCGCTGCAGATAGGCTTGGAGGTTCGGACGGTCGTGCAGGACGTCGACTTCATCGCCCCAGTCCAGAACATAGGCGGTGACGCAATCCGCGATTGAGATCCTGTCGCCGACGATGAACTCCCGCCCCTCCATGTGACGCTCGAGGACGGCTGTCATCTCCGCATATTCCTCTTTTGCGAGAGCGATGTCCTGCGGCAGGCGCTTGTCCTCGGGATAGAGGAAGGTGTGCTTGGCCATCCGCCACAAGGGCTGCTCAAGTTCAGTGACCGCAAACATGATCCAGCGATAGGCCTGCCCCCGCTCCTTCATGTCAGTAGGCATCAAGCCCTTGTCACCAAACTTCTCTGCCAAATACATGACGATCGCCGCCGATTCCGTGAGGACAAGATCGCCGTCCACCAAGACCGGAACCTTGCCCGCCGGGTTGAGGCGCAGGAATTCAGGAGTGCGGTGCTCGCCAGCGCGCAGGTTGACGGTCACGAACTCGAACTCCGCATCAAGCTCCTGAAGGGCCCACCTGGCCCGAAGCGAGCGGGTGGGCCCCAGTCCATAGAGCTTCATCATCGTGATATCCTCCATTAAAGACAGGCAGTGATCACAGATGGACGGGTAAGAAGCAGATGGCTTCTGCCCTCTTTTGTCATCAGGATCATCGACGCCGTGGTCGCGATCGAAGGACGTCGGAGAACACTCCGAGCCGACATAGGGTCACTGAAATTCCATCAAGAGATTTGCAGGATCACGTCGGAGCATCGCTCGCGCGATCCGCGACCCCGTTCTCCGGATCTGCTGATTGGTGCAGCCGTCATGAGGCGGCTCGACGCCATCTCATCGCGAGGAAGCCTGCCCCGATCATCAGCGATCCGCCAGCACGGTTGACTGCGCGCTGAACAGCGGGTTTCCGGATCGACTTGCGAGCAAGAGAGGCGAGCAGGCCGTAGAGCGTCGCATTGATCGTCGCCAGCACCAGAAATGTCACCTCGAAGATCACCATCTGTTGGAAGACGGGACGCGACATGTCGAGAAACTGCGGAAGGAAAGCGACGAAGAAAATGATGCTCTTCGGGTTCAGTGCCGTCACCACATAGGTGTGCAGAAAAATCCGGAAGGGCCGTTCTTTGGGCGCATCAATCACCGCAACGGAAACCGGAGCGCGCCAGAGCTTTATCCCTAAATAGATGAGATAGGCCGCACCGCTCCACTTCAGAGCGGTGAACAGCGTCGCCGATGCGGCGAGCAGCGCACCCAGTCCAGCCATGGAAGCCGTCATGGCGGTGAAGTCGCCAAGCGCCACGCCAGCGCCGGTCGACGTGGCCGCCTTTCGTCCATGGCCGAGGGCATAGGAGATGACAAGCAGGATCGTCGGCCCCGGAATAGCAAGAAGGACCGCGGAGGCTGCAACAAAGACCAACCAGTGCTCAAAGGACATAGTGCTCCTCCGATCGAGAGCAGGAGCAATCCATAAGGGCTCGCGCAATGCAAGGCTTGTGGAGCAAGTTGCGTGAGCCGGTGGGTTGAAACAGGACATGGGCAGGCGGAAGTGCTGGGTGCCTTTACACCAATGTTCTTCTTTTGTTCAGTTTCTTGACCTATGAAAGGGTCCGTACACAGAAGAGGGAACATTCCGTGACGGTCGATCCACCCAATGCCTCAACAGCACTCCGCTTTAAGTGGAAACACACCTGGAGCTACAAGGGGCCTGATTTTCAGGCTCGGATGGGTCATGACTATTGCCGGGTCTATAAGAAATCCGCTGTAACGCCCTCCGGTCACTCATGGTTCTGGTGTACTGGAAAAAACGGTTGGAACGCCGGCACAGGTCACGCGGCGACAGCAAAAGAAGCCGCAGTTAAAGCGGAAGAAGCATACTTGAGATTTGAAGTGCCGACGAAGGTTGAACATTCATCTTACTGAGTAAAAAAGTTCAGTGTTGCGGACGAACTCCAGGAGATGGCACTCTGATATTGGGGCAATCTTGCCCCCGCCGCCGATCGCTTTATACCCCCGAGGAGTGGTCGGCGGCGAACAGCCGAATTGCAGCTCACGCAGCTCTACTAAGATTTAGAAGCAAAAGGGTGCTTGCTTTGACCTCTGCAAAAATGCCCTTCAAGTATGTCAGACCCTCTCCGGATCGGACCCGCCTCATACCCGGAAGAGGCTATGTCGTGAGCTATTTTGTTAAGAAGCACGGCATTACTAAAGAAGAGGCGCGTCAACTTCTGCGTGAGATTGGAAACGATCGAGCCAAGTTGAATGCAGCCGCTGTGAAGCTGAAAGAGGAAAAGACGCGCTGACTGCGCTGATGCCCTGGCGGCAGGCTGTGCAGTCACGGCCGCCCTATCTACGATCACACAGTGGAGAGCTGCGCAGGCAACAAACCGGCGAACCGCCAAGACGATCTCAGACGTCAAACGAGGTCAGGATCGGGCATGGCCCGGCGGTTCCCTCCGCGCATTCTTTCGCCAGTCGCCGAAGCGAGTCGCGAGCACGCTCGAGCTCTGCGATCTTGGCATTCAGGATTTCGATCCGGCTCCGTGCCAGCTCCCGAGCACGGCTGCGATCTTCGCTCACGTCGAGTGCGAGCAGCTCTTTGATCTCCTCAAGCGTGAATCCGGCCGTCTGCGCCTGCCTGATGAACCGCAAGCGGCGCAGATCCTCCTGATCGTAGTGACGGATCCCCGTCTCCCGCGTTGGTGTCTGAAGCAGCCCCTTTCGCTGGTAAAAGCGGATCGTTTCCACCCCCACGTCACCCGCAGCGGCCAGTCCGCCAATCGTCAGCGCGTTTGCCTCTTGACTCTGTACCATGGTACAGACTCTATATCAGAGCCGACACGTTCACAAGAGAAGGAGACGTGAGATGTCGGCCACGGCAATTCACCAGTCAGCCAGCAGGAAGGCGGTCCTCCACCGCATGGTGATGCCTTCCCATACCTGCCCGTATGGCATCAAGGCGAAAGACCTCTTGGAACGATCGGGCTATGAGGTCGAGGACCATCCCCTCAGAACCCGTGACGAAACGGACGCTTTCAAGGCACAGCACGGCGTCGGAACCACGCCCCAGATCTTCATCGGGGATAAGCGCGTCGGTGGTTACGATGATCTTCGCAGGTTCCTTGGTAAGGCCGTCGCTGACCCTAAGGCGACCAGCTACCGTCCGGTGGCCGTACTCTTCGGGCTGACCGCGCTGATGGCTCTCGCGGCAAGCTACGCCGTCACGGCCAACCCGTTCACGATCCTCGCGGCGGAGTGGTTCATCAGCTTCTCCATGGTGGTATTGGCGCTGCTCAAGCTCCAGAATGTTGAGAGCTTTGCCACGATGTTCTTGAACTACGATCTGCTGGCGAAGCGGTGGGTGCCCTACAGCTACATCTATCCCTACGCTGAGGGCTTCGCGGGGCTGCTGATGATCACCGGCGCCTTTATGTGGCTGTCGGTTCCAGTAGCCCTGTTCATCGGAACAGTGGGCGCTGTATCGGTGTTCAAGGCCGTCTACATCGATCGGCGGGAGCTGAAGTGCGCCTGCGTCGGCGGTTCGAGCAATGTGCCCCTCGGCTTCGTCTCGCTGACTGAAAACCTGATGATGATCGCCATGGCGATCTGGATGGCGCTCGCGGCCTTCGGCCTTGCCCCCAGCGGCGCTCACCCGATGTAGGCTTTGCTTCCGACATAACGCGAAGGCCGCTCATCGACAATCGCCCCGCAGCGGTTGTTCGTCAGAGCCACTTCATCATCTGAAGAATCGCATCGGCTGCGTGTTTAGGTGTAACCGCGCCAGTGTCGACACGCACCGCAGGCTGCGGACCGTGCCGACCGACAGCGGCTGCAGTTCAGTGGACATCCAGTCCGTGCTTTGCAAGCATGCTGAACGCGTCGGATCGACATCGAGGCGACTTGATCACCGTAACATCAAGACGGGGACCTTGCAGCGGCGCACCATCGCCTCGGTGGTCGAGCCGATGACGAGGCTGCGGATGCGCGAATGGCCATAGGCTCCCATCACGAGCAGGCCGACGCCTTGGGTCTCGACATGGTCGCCGATGACCTCGTCCGGATTGCCGGACTGAAGCAGCCCCTCGACTTCGAATCCGGCCTCGCCGAGACGACGGACCGGTGAATCGAGCCGGGTGCGGTTTTCAGCTGTGTCGGCACCGACGAAAAGCACCGTTGCCTTCATCCCGTTCAGCAGGCCGCCCGAAGCGACGAAACCCACAGCCCGATTGGCGCTTGTGCCGCCGTCGAAGGCGATCAGGAAACGGTTGAACGGCACGTATTTGCGGGCTGCCACCAGAACAGGCCTGGTAGCGGACCGCACCACGCGTTCCAGGTTAGAGCCGAGATGAAGTTTGGCGAAATCCGCCGCCTCTCCACGTTTGCCGATCACGACCATCGCCGCATCCGTCTCAAGATCGGCCAGTGCTTCGATGAGATCGCCATGGCGCAATCGAGTCTGGGCCTGCACGCCTTCAGCGGCAACGATCGATTTCGCCGTGTCCAACAGCGCACGGCCCTTGGCCTGCGCCAGCTTCGCGTGCTGCGCGTCGAGCCGGGCATATTCGTCCAGCAGCGCCGTCCGCTGGTCGACCTCCAGGCTGCCGCTCAGGTCGAACGAGCCGGACATGCGGCGGCCGAGCACATGTGCGATTTCTATCGACACTGTCAGTTGCGCCGCAGCCCATGCCGAAAGGCGGCAGACGCTCTCGGCGTAGATCGAGCCGTCGATGAAGGCGAGTATCTTCGACATTGTTATTCCTGCCTCAGTGGCTTGTCAGCGTGTCGAGCGCAGCCGGCTTGTCGTGGATGGCAAGCTTGTCGACCAGCGTGGCGCTGGCCTCGTTCAGGCCGATGACCTCGACTTCGGCACCCTCGCGGCGGAACTTGAGGATGACGGTGTCGAGTGCTCCGACACCGGTCAAATCCCAGATGTGGGAGCGGCTGACGTCGATCCGAACCTTCTCCACCGCCTCCTTGAAGTCGAAAGCCTTCAGGAAGCTGTCCGCCGAGGCGAAGAAGACCTGGCCTTCCACCACATAGGACCGCTCGCGTCCGTCCTCGGAGACCGTCGAGGTGACGCGAAAGATCTGCGCGACCTTGGAGGCGAAGAACAGGCCCGATAGCAGAACGCCAAGAAGCACACCGATGGCGAGGTTGTGCGTGAAGACGACTGCGACGACGGTCGCCAGCATCACGACGGAGGATCGGCGCGGGTGGTCGCGAAGGTTGCGGATCGACGACCACGAGAAGGTACCGATCGACACCATGATCATGATGGCGACGAGAGCCGCCATCGGGATGATGGAGACGAGATCGCCGAGACCGACGCAGAGGATGAGCAGGAAGACGCCGGCCGCGAAGCAGGAGAGCCGTCCGCGCCCACCGGACTTCACGTTGATCACCGACTGGCCGATCATCGCGCAGCCCGCCATGCCGCCGAGGAAACCGGTGACGATGTTGGCAGCGCCCTGGCCGACGCATTCGCGGTTCTTGTCGCTGCTCGTGTCGGTGAGTTCATCGACGATCGAAGCCGTCATCAGCGATTCGAGCAGACCGACAACGGCGACCGCCGCCGAATAGGGCAGGACGATCATGAACGTCTCGAAGGTCAGCGGCACGTCCGGCAGCAGGAAGACGGGCAGGGTCGCGGGCAGCTCTCCCATATCGCCGACGGTACGGATATCCATTCCGAACCCGATGGCGATCGCCGTCAGCACGACGATGCAGACAAGTGGCGACGGGATCGTCTTGATCAGGCGTGGGAAGAGGTAGATGATGGCGAGACCCCCCGCGACCATAACGTAGGTCAGCCACGGCACGCCGACGAGTTCGGGGATCTGTGCCATGAAGATCAAGATCGCCAGCGCGTTGACGAAGCCGGTGATCACCGAGCGCGAGACAAAGCGCATCAGGTCGCCGAGCCGGAAAAGACCCGCAAGGATCTGGAGGAGGCCTGCAAGAATCGTGGCGACCAGCAGGTATTGCAACCCATGGTCCTTCACGAGCGTGATCATCAGCACCGCGGTGGCCGCTGTCGCCGCGGAAATCATGCCGGGGCGGCCGCCAGTGAAGGCGATGATGACGGCAATGGAGAACGAGGCGTAGAGGCCGACTTTGGGATCGACGCCAGCGATGATCGAAAAGGCGATCGCTTCGGGAATGAGGGCCAGCGCCACGACGAGGCCCGCGAGGAGGTCGCCGCGGATGTTGCCGAACCACTCGTCGCGGTAGGCGGAAAGAGAATTCATGAATGTCCAGGGGATAACGGAACCGCCGCGGCCGGTCGGCCATGGATGAAAGGCTTGGAAGGCGGTTCAGTTGTCCGGCGGGTCGGCGGCCGGAAGAGCCACCCGGAATTTCACCGGGTCCATGCGGTTGCTACCAATTAGCCTCACAGCATGCTGCAGTGCAACACGTTTCTGCTCGTGGAAAGGGACGTGTGTTCGACACGGCACAGGACCTTTTCCGATTCCAAGTTCAGGCTCCTCCCGGCCCTGGGTGCCGTGACGCACGAAGCGTGATCCAAATTTCACTCTTCCGTCAGAAAATATAACCTCCTGAACAGTAACTGTGCAGGCGGCTTTCCATGCGGACACAACCTGTGAGACCTGTTGACCTCCGGCCCAACATCGCCACTGCCTTGGAAAGGTCATCCTACACCTCGCCAGGAATCTTCGATCTTGAGATGGAGCGGATTTTCCGGAAGCAATGGCTGTTTGCCGGGCATGTTTCCCAGGTCCGCGAGCCAGGACATTTCATTGTCGAACAGGTCTGCGGAGAGAGCGTCGTCATTGTACGCGAGACGGAGAACCAGATCGGCGCCTTTCTCAATGTGTGTCGTCACCGAGGACATCCTCTTGTCCAGGAGACCAGCGGGACGATTGCCAACTTTACCTGCCCCTATCACCATTGGTCCTACACGCTTGGTGGAAGCCTTCGGCGGGCGCCGGGAATGGCCGATGGGACGGTGTTCGACTACTCGGATTTCTCGCTGCAGCGCGTGCAGACAGAAATCTGGAACGGCTTCATATTCATCTGGCTTGGGATCGAGGACGCGCCAGCGCTGGCGGCCCTGCTCAGGTCTGGAGACGGTGATTTCAAGCGGGTGTCACCGGAACGCGTGAAGGAGGTCTTCCGCGAAAGCTATGACATACAGGCCAACTGGAAGGTTCTGCTGGAGAATTACCTCGAATGTTACCACTGCGCCGGCTCCCACCCGGAGCTGTGTGTCAGTATGGATGTGACGGCGACATATGCCAGCACGGGCTCGGATTGGACGGGCGCTTATTTTTCCGGCGGGCTGCAGCTGCGGCCCGGGATGATGACAGCCTCTCTGGATGGGCGACTGGTATCGAAGCCGCTCGGAGAGTTCGCCTCCATAGACGCGAGAGATCTTCCCGCAGAATTTAGTGCAGGAATCGGAATAGTTCCCGCGCTGACCCGGTTGATGTTCCATATCGATCATGGCGTCGCCCACAGCATGCGTCCGATCGACGTCGAACACGTGCGCTGGGAGACCCGATGGTATGTCAGCGAGGACGCGGTCGAAGACAGGGATTATCGTCTGGCCGACGTGACGGATGTCTGGAAGCGCACAAATGCTGAGGACATCAGCCTCTGCGAAGGAGCCTATTCCGGCGTGAAGTCCGCGCGCTTCGTTCCAGGTCCGCTGCATCCACAGAGGGAGGCTGCGATTATCTCGGCTTTGGCTGAGTACAACACGCTGATGAACAGCCAGGCGTGAGGTGTCCGCTCTTGGCTAAAAAAGAAGGAAGCGGACGTAGAAAAGCTCGATGTCCCACGGACTGAGGAAACCCGTCAGGCGTCAGCGCCCGCTTGTCAAATGAGCGCCCTGATTGGTCGTCTGAGTAGCGCTAGTGTTGTGCAGTGTGGAACGTGAGAGCGTACCCATTGGGATCGCTGGCCACAAAAAACCTGCCGAAGGGACCATCATTGACCGGGCTCGATATCGTCCCGCCTCGCCCGATGATCTGATCGCGATAAGCGTCGGCATCGTCGCAGGCAATCCACAGAACCATGCCCGTTCCGAGCGGACCGCTTTCGGGCAATGGCCGCAGCGGTTCGCGCAACGCCAGCGCGATCGGCTTGGTCGTGAAGACGACGGCACCGGGCGGATTACGGTCCTGTGCCGCGAAGCCGAATACATCCTTGTAGAACGCGACAGACGCCGCGAGATCGCGAACCTGCAAGGCGATAAAGGATGGCCCGATTAGCATTGTCATTTCCCGTGCTCAAATATAATATAAGGTCCCTTATATTTATATCAGGCACCTGATATGTCAATGCGCAAAATGACCCCGTCAAGTGGCGAGGCCTGGATCGGTTACACTCTGAAAATCACTCAGCATCGGCTTCGCCAGCGGCTGGAAGCGGAACTGGCGGGAACCGGCGTTTCCGCGGCACAAAATGCAGTGTTGCTTGCCATCGGTGACAACCCGCAGATATCGAACGCTGCCCTAGCGCGCGCGGCATTTGTGACAGCGCAGTCCATGCAGGGCATGCTCGTCACCCTTGAGCGAGAAGGGTTCATCCTACGCACGCCACATCCCGAGCATGGCCGGATCATTATGACTGAGCTGACAGAAAAGGGAAAAGCAGCCGCTGAGGCCGGCGCGATGGCGGCGGAGACAGTCGAGCGACAGATGCTGGCCAAGCTGACCGACAAAGAGGCCAGACTTCTGGGCGAGCTTCTTCAACGCTGCGCGCATTCACTTGAGGCGACAGAAAAATGACCTTCTGAATGGGTGTCGCATCGGCCCAACACGCCCGCGCCGGACGCGATGGCGGCTTCGCCCAACTCGACCCACATGGGGAGACGCAGCGTGGAAAGAGACTATAGGCGATTGAAGACCGATTGGGAGAACGGAAGTCGCGACCGTGATGATGCGCTGCATCTGCTCTTTCTGGCTTGGATGCATTGGGCCGATCCATCGTTCGTGACTGGCATGCAAGACGACCCAGAGGCGGACAAACTCTGGCGCGCTATCTATGCTCACTTTGGTGGCGAAGACGCGGAAGATGCTGAGTTCCTCCACGTGGCGGGTCTTATGGCGGTCATCTTCCCCTGGGGCCTTGGCGATGAGAGTGAGTGGAGCTCACGTGCAAAGCGGATGAAGGCGCGTTCGCTCCACCTCAAGCCGGATGGTTTCTCGCCAGAATTCTTCGAAGGCCGCAGGGACTACGGCGACTATTTTGCGCATCAGGCACGGGTTCAGGTCGGGTGAGGAGGGAACGTCCGCCATAAGTTTGATGCCGACGGGCAACTTTCCTATTGCGCTTGGCCCCTGAGTCAAATGCAACATTCGTCAGCACAATCTAGCCGCCATTGCCGCAGCGTGAACAACCCTTGGAGGCGATCTTTCTCGGCGGCCGCGCTGCTCGTCGATGCCAAGCATTTGCCGAGCCAGTTACGCGCTCGATCACCCCATTTGCCAGCAAAGTTGTCAAACCCCCTTCCCTAAAACTGTCAAACCGGGGCCTTTTCGGCCCAGGGCCGAAAATTTCGACGAATGATTTCAAGGGGATGGGTGGTAGCGGAGGAGGGACTTGAACCCCCGACACGCGGATTATGATTCCGCTGCTCTAACCAGCTGAGCTACTCCGCCACTGATGCGTCGAACCGAACGGTGCGCTCGCGGATATAAGGGAGCCGTGGACGCGAAGTCAAGGCGAGAGCGCCCCCGATGCCACATTGCCGCCGAGGCGTGCTCCCTCGGGTTATGCGGGGCCGAATCCGTGTCCGTCACGAGCCCGTCGGCGTGTCGTCCCGCCCCTTCCTGCCTGAGGCCTGACGAGGGACCCCAAGCCCCGCTCGGGCCGGCCGATCACGATGTCAGAGCCGCAAAGGGCCGGAGACAGGGCACCCGCCCTGTCGAGCATTGGCGCGAAGCAGTGAACCGAATCTGCAGCCCTTGCGTATCAGCCACGACGCCTCTGTCCGAGACAGGGCGTCCCGAGCCGAATTCTCGCCCCGGGTCCCGCTTCACGAAAGAGCTCCAGCCGCAATGCCTTCCCTTTTCGACCCCCTTCGCATCGGTGCGATCGACGCCTCGAGCCGCATCTTCATGGCACCCCTGACCCGCGCCCGCGCCACGCGCGAGCATGTGCCGACCCCGTTGATGGTCGACTATTACCGGCAGCGCGCCTCTGCCGGCCTGATCATTTCGGAGGCGACCGGCATCAGCCGTCAGGGCCTCGGCTGGCCCTATGCCCCCGGCATCTGGACGGCTGAGCAGGTGGAGGCCTGGATCCCGATCACCAGCGCCGTGCACGACGCCGGCGGCCGCATCATCTGCCAGCTCTGGCACATGGGCCGCGTGGTGCATCCAAGCCTGCTCGGCGGCGAGGCGCCCGTCTCCGCCTCCGCCACCACCGCTCCCGGCCTCGCCCATACCTATGAGGGCAAGCAGCCCTATGCGGAAGCCCGGGCCCTGCGCCTCAACGAGATCCCCGGGATCCTGGAGGATTATGCCCATGCCGCGCGCAATGCTCTGGCCGCTGGTTTCGACGGCGTTCAGATCCACGCCGCCAATGGCTATCTGATCGATCAGTTTCTCCGCGACAACAGCAATTTCCGCACCGATGCCTATGGCGGCTCGCCCGAGAACCGCATGCGCCTGCTGCGTGAGGTCACGGCTGCGGTGACCCAGGCCGTGGGCGCCGATCGGGTCGCCATCCGACTGTCGCCCAATGGCGATCGCCAGGGGGTCAATGACAGCGATCCAGAAAGCTTGTTTCCGGCGGTGGCCCGGATGCTCGACGGCTTCGGCCTGGCCTTCCTGGAGTTGCGCGAGCCGCGCGAGGGCAGCACCTTCGCGACGCCGGACGTGCCACCCATTGCACCGGCCATCCGTGCGGTCTATTCGGGGGCGCTCGTGCTCAATTCCGATTATGTCGGACACGATGCGCAGGCAGCCCTAGATGCCGGCCTGGCGGATGCCATTTCCTTCGGCCGCACCTTCCTCGCCAATCCCGACCTGCCCAAGCGTCTGGCGGGTGATCTGCCTTTGAACACCGCTAATGTGGCGACCTTCTACACCCAGGGCCCCGAGGGCTATGTGGACTATCCCCTCGCGTCCTGAGCCCTCCGTCCGGGACCCCGCGGGATTTTCTGCGGGTCCTGGACGCAGAGCCGTTTAACGCACCCGAAGACGCGCGGCACCGGCGCCGGCCTCCCCCCGGCTTGGGCACGGGGCAACCCCTCCCACTATCTCAGGCGCTGGGGCGACTTTCGAGCGCCAGACTTGCTTGGGTCAGTCGCAGCGCCGCAGGGCCCACTGCTTCTTCTGCCCGCACATGATGATCTCGAAGTCCCCGCTCCGCACCGCCTCGTGCACCGCCTGCGCCACGCCGTGATGGACATGGTTGGGATCGGGATGCCAGTCATCGCCGAGCACGATGCCGCGGCTGCGGATTTTCCGGGCGAGCAACGCGAGCTCGCGGGAGGTCTCCTCATAGGCGTGGGAGGAATCGAGATAGACCCAGTCCAGGCTTTCATCGGTGAGGCTCGCGAGCCAGTCCTGCGAATGGCCGATGGCGATATCCCGTCCGGGAAGATCGACCCGGTCGATCCGCCGCCGCGCAGCGTCATAGGCGGCGCGTGTAGTCAATCGGCCATGGGCCGTATAGGCGCCCCAATCGGGGTAATGGTCACCGAACGCCTTCCACCAGGGATCGACGAAGGTGATTTTTGCGATCTTCGGCAGTCGCGCCAGCTGCACCGAGAAGAGCCCGGAGAAGACGCCCAGTTCCGCTCCCACCGAACCAGGCGGAATATACTTGAAAAGGAAGCGTCGCTCCCGGGCACGGTGATGAACCTTAAGTTCCAGATTGAAAAGAACCGGATCGCGGGGCCAGCATCTTGCGCTCATAATGTCGATAATCATTGATCAGCTGTCTCTGTTAAGTAAATATGGACAGATCCTCAAATAAATTGAGCCCGAAAAAACTTCATTATTCTAATATACTATGTTTTGAGACTGCCCCAAGCCTCATTTGGGCGGCCTTGAAGCCGGAGCATCACGGCATCGCCATGAACAGCCGTTGACTGTCGGCGGGTGCCTGCTCCCGATTGTCGTCCATTCCGTAATCCCGCAACACATGAGCGACTTTGAGGCGATATCCGGCAAAGATTCCGTCCCGCCCTGCCGCTTGTGTGGCCCTGTGCATGGGGTGATTGCGCCACCGCATCACGCTGTCCTCGTCGCGGAAGAGGGAGAGCGACAGCAGCTTGCCGGGCGTGGTCAGGCTTTGGAAGCGCTCCACCGAAATGAATCCGTCCACCTTGGCCAGTTCCTCTCTGAGCCTTGCGGCATGGGCGAGATAGTCGTCCTGCCGCCCCTCTGCCGGTATTACTTCGAAGATCACTGCGATCATGATTGCATCCATTCTCCAGGGTTTGGTTCATGGGTGCATGCTCGGCCGCCGCAATCAAGTCCGTCGGACTTCTTTCTCCGACACGAGTTCGGCCAGGGGCAGTCGCGGAATGCCCCTGGCCGAGGAGATCAGGTCAGCTTGTTTTTCACCAATCCGGCGAGAGCCGTCAGAAGTGCCCCGCCGGCCCCCCCGCCGATGAGGTTTGTGGCGACCGAGGCCAGGTCAACGCCCCCGCTGTCCACGCCGGCGCTGCCGGTGAGGACGGCTTGGAGGATTTGGCCGAGGACGCCGCCGCCCACCAGTCCGGCGAGGGCGTTGCCGATCGGGCCGAGGGACAGGCCCTTCAGCGCTGTTCCCAGGCTGGTGCCGCCGATGAGGCCGGCCACGAGTTGAATGATTAAAGGCAGATAGGCTTCCATGGTCTTCCCCTTCATGAGCAAGGGCCATCGCTCGTGAGGACGATGCGCCCGACAGACGCGAAGCACCGCAACACGAAGCAATTCTGACCGAATGGAAACACGACCGGGACAGCGGCACGCCGCATACAAGCGAGCGCCCACGTTCACACTGGCGCCAACGCTACGGCGTTGCCACCGATTGAGGACAGGATACCGACTCTATGGCGTCGTCACCCCGAGAGCCAAACCGATTCGCTGCTCAGGCGACGCTTTCGTCCACCACCTCGGCGACGGGCCCGTTCTTTTTGAAGGACTCGATTGCGTTCTGTGCCGAGGCCTTGCTGGTGTAACCCTCTGTAGAGAACATCGTTTCCGCATTATACTTGAAATTTACACGAAACTCGCCAGCCTTGTCTTTGGTGATGACAAATTTATAAGCCATTTGACGAATTCCTCTTCTCGAAGATCAGCGTCTCTCAAGGTTGACGGAAACCCTCTTTTTGTCAATCGGCCACGTTTGCGCTGACGCAGGCAATGCCGTCAAAGGGGTGGCGGCCTACACGTTCATCCCATGAGGAACGCAGCCTGCGACCAACCCGGCCCCGCCACCTCGTTGTGCACGGTGGCGAGCACGGCCGCCTCGATGCTGCTCAACTCCTCCCCGGCCTCAGCCCGGGTCATTACGCTGCTGACGGTACTGTCTCCGCCCTGGGCGGGCACGAGATAGGTGATCCGGATATCCTGCTGCAGTTGCATGTCCTCCAGCACCAGATTGGTGAGGACGACGACGGGGCCCGGATCGATCAGCGCCGAAAGGTTGGCGGCGGCGCGGGTGCCGACCGATTGCCCGTCTCCCAATCCGGTGAGGGAATGGAAAACCTCGTGCAGCACGAGGGCTTGCCGCGCCGGCACATGGTGGTCGTAACCGGGGCCATACTTGAGGGTACCGTCATCGAGATTGAAGACGGTCCGGTTCTCCTGGAAATAATGGAGGTTTCTCTTTCCCTCGATGTCGATGACTGAGATCGGCATGTCGTCCCGCGCCGCAAAGCCGTTGACCGCCGCGCGGAAGGTGGGAGAACTCCCATAGGCTTCGCGAATTGTGTCGAGGATGAACGTCACATCCTCGTGCTCGTCGGTCGCAGCCGCCCAGCGCTCCTCCGGCGCAAATCCGCTGCCCACGAAATGCAGGCTGTCGAGATATCTTTGCAGTGCCGCGGGCTTGGGCGATGATGTCGCCGCCCCCAGCACCGCCTCGATGGCGCGCAGATCCTCGCACCGCGCGAGATAGTCAGCGAAACTTTGGTCGACGATGCAGAAACCTGAGGGCGGCTGGACCATCGGCTGTCCCCGAGCAAAGGTCCGCCGGGGCGCCCCTGCGGGAGCCGCCCGGTCGAACCGGTAGACGAGGCAGATTGCTACCTCAGGTTGTTGTCAAAATTGAGATTGCGCGTCACGCCTCAATAGGCGGCGTCGAAATATTCGTCCGCGGTCATGGCGTAGATGTACAGATCCGTCCGCAGGCCATTGCCCACATATTGATCCTGCGCAAAACGTTCGCGGCGCATGCCGATCTTTTCCATGATGCGGACGGAAGCTTCGTTCTCCGCAAAGGCCTTGGCCCACATCCGTGAGCATCCCAGCCGTTCGAAGCCGATGGCAACGAGGGCACGGCCGATTTCCGTGGCGAAACCCCGCCCCCAGAGATCGGGATGCAGTCCCCAGCCGATTTCGGCCGATTGCGGCCGGTTCAGCTGAATGAAACCGTCGCCGATCACATGGCCTGTCGCCTTGAGTTCCGCGGCGAGGTGGTAGAGTGTACGGTTCGGGCTCATTTGCCGCCGCAGCGAACGGGCGACGAAGCCTTGCACATCGGCGGCTGATCCGTAGCGCACGGCCACATGGCGCTGGAAGTCCTTGCGCAGCATGTAGGCCGAGAAGGCGCGGGCATCCCGCGCCCGGATTTCCCGGAGCATCAGCGCCTGTGTTTCGAGCCGAGTAATCTGCAGCGCAGCACGCATTCGAGGCCCTCCTCAAGGCGGCCGGACCGGTCCGTCATCCTCCGATCCGACACCATGAAGCATAGTACCCACCAAGAGTGCGGAGTGTCGAGGGCGGATCTAAAAACCCACGGGGACGTCATCAAACCGTTGCCAGCTCGTCACGCCTATCCCCCAACCTGCAATAGAAAAATCGCGAGTCTCCAGAGTCACTTGCGCGTGCATTTTGAGGACCGGGTTCAGCCGCGCGGCACGAGCGTCTCGAGCTAATTGGCATGGGTGGCTTTTTGCGCAGAATGTCTCTTGACCTATGTTTTGCCGACAATGTTCGTCTGCCGACTGACTTCCCAGCAAAGATGAAATCACTCACGCCTCACCCGATCAACCATGAAAGTCGCGAAAAAATTGACATTTCCCCTGGAATAACTATGTATCTGGCGAGCGTTGACTCGGAACTGCCCTTCGCCCCTCTTTGGCCACTTGGCGTCGAGCCGACTATCAGCAACATCTCAGGACTGAATTGCTGCCGCACATGAGCTTTGATGATCTTGGACTGAGCCCCCGGGTTTTGGACGCCGTAAAGGCTGCTGGCTACACCGAGCCGACTCCCATTCAAGCCCAGGCGATCCCGCCGGCTTTGGAGCAGCGCGATGTTCTGGGGCTGGCGCAGACCGGATCCGGCAAGACGGCAGCCTTTACTCTGCCGATGCTGACCCTGCTTGAACGGGGACGCGCCAGAGCTCGAATGCCCCGTGCCCTGATCCTGGAACCCACCCGGGAACTGGCCGCTCAGGTCTATGAGGCTTTCGAGACCTTCGGCAAGAACCACAAGATGACGATTGCCCTGCTGATCGGAGGCGTGTCCTTCAACGAGCAGGACAAGAAGATCGATCGCGGCGCCGATGTGGTCATCGCCACGCCCGGCCGCCTCATGGATCACTATAAGAACGGCAAGCTGATGCTGAATGGCGTCCAGCTGTTCGTGGTCGATGAAGCCGATCGCATGCTCGACATGGGCTTCATTCCCGACATCGAGGAGATCTGCAAGATGCTCCCGATGACCCGGCAGACCCTGTTCTTCTCCGCGACGATGCCGCCGGAGATTCAGCGCCTGACATCGACCTTCCTGCAGAATCCTTTCCGCGTCGAGGCATCACCCCCCTCGTCCACGGCGGCCTCGATCGTCCAGCGCCTGGTCCAGGTCCCCTCCGAGGCGGCCTCCAAGCGTGATGCCCTGCGCAATCTCCTGCGCGACCAGTCGGAGACGATTAATAATGCGATCGTTTTCTCCAATCGCAAGGAGACCGTGAAGATCCTCGAGAAATCCATGAAGAAGCACGGGTTCAATGCCGCGGCTCTTCACGGTGACATGGATCAGCACAGCCGTCTCCAGACGCTGGAGAAGTTTCGCGGCGGCGAGATCTCCTTCCTGATTGCCTCCGACGTCGCCGCTCGCGGTCTCGACATTCCCGCGGTCAGCCATGTCTTCAATTTTGATGTGCCGATCCATGCGGAGGACTACGTTCACCGGATCGGCCGCACCGGCCGCGCTGGTCGCGAAGGCTTCGCCTTCATGTTGGTCACCCGCAACGAGACCAAGCAGTTGAACGCCATAGAGAAACTCATCCAGAAGCAGATCGAGTGGGCCGGCCCGTCTCTTGCCGAGCCTTTGCCGGAACTGGATCGCGGCGATCGCCCCGAAACGGGTCGGCGACGCGGCGCCAAGGGTGAAGAGCGCGGTCGTCGTGAACCTCGTGCGCGCGCGGCTCCTCGCGGCCGGGTGGATCGCGGCGATCAGGACATGGTGGTCGAACTGGCCGCTGCAGCTCCCGTTGAAGCAGCCCCGATCAGCCCCGAACAACCGAAAGTCGATGTCCGTCCCGAGGTTCGGGAGGAACGTCCGCGTCGCAATGATGATCGCCGCCGGGGCCGCGACCAACAGCACGAAATCGGCGCCATTGAAGGCGCCCTGAGCTTCAAGAGCCAGGAAATTCCTGCGTTTCTTCTCCGCTCCGTTCGCTGATCGGCATCCTTGATGGCCGGGGCCTCACATAGGTGACGGTTCCGGCACCGCTTTGCGGGGCGCAGCCCTGCGCATGCGCAGCAGCTCCACCCGCTCCTTCACATAGGCTTCCATGAGCCCCGGCGCCGACGCTCCGAACATCCGAATTCGTCCGGTATGGAGGAGCAGCAACAGCCCCGTGGCATGGGCGAAGATTTCCACCATGATCAGCCTGGCTTCGCGGGCGCTCGCCCCTAAAGCCTCAGCCGCCGCGGCCACCGGCTGCAGCGCCGCCTGCAATGCGGCATTCAGCTTTTCGTCATGCGCGCTTCCCAGCCCGGCGGGTTTCATGCCGCCGCGGAAGAGATAGAAGCCCAGATCGAGGTCCCGTGGCTTGGCGGCATAATGGTTGAAGAACGCCATCGCCGCCCGCTTGAGCCGATCCTCCGGCAGGCATAGCCCGACGATGCTCTGGTCGACCGCATCCCCCAGCGCCGCCAGTGAGCTCCGCAGCACCTCCGCATACAGCGCCTCTTTGGAATCGAAGTGAAAATAGAGAGCCGCAGGCGTGTAGCCGGCTTGTGCTGCGATCGCCCTGAGGCTCGCGCCTTCGAGGCCTTCGGCTTCGAAGACGGCACGCGCAGCCTTCATGATATGGGCGCGCTTTTGTCCGCTCACCAAGGCCTTCCGCTCGTCGCGCTTCGTCTCCATGGGGCATCCACTCACTTGATCGGCACTATTGAACAGCGTTAAATTTATGAAACAAGATGCGTGGAGTAAACCTATGCTCATGACCGCCGCCGATTATCGCGATAGTCTGAGAAGCTACAAGCCTCGTGTCTTTCTCGACGGCCAGGCCGTCTCCAGCGTGGCCGACGAACCGCGGCTTCTTCCGGGCATCGCCGCCATCGGCATCACCTATGATTACGCGCACCGCCCCGAGCATTCGGCCTTGATGACGGCCCGCCAATCCACTAGCGGCAAGACCGTCAACCGCATGCTGCACATTGATGAGACCTCCGCCGACCTTCTCCACAAGCTTGAGGCGGTCCGGCTGGTTTGCCGGACGTCGGGTTGCGCTCAGCGCTATCTCGCCCATGATGCCTTGAATGGTCTGCTCCAGGCGACCCACGCTTTGGACGCAACCCACGGCACCGATTATGGTCAGCGCTTCCTCGCCTATCTCCACGACGTCCAGGATCGCGACCTGACCCTGGGCATCGCCATGACCGACGCCAAGGGCGACCGCTCTCGGCGCGCGGGCCAGCAAGCCAACCTCGACGCCTACGTCCACATTAAGGAGCACCGCCGCGACGGCATCGTCATCAGCGGCACCAAGGCGATCGTCACCGGTGCGGCCTACATGCATGAATTTCTGGTGATGCCGTGCCGCACCCATGTCCCCGAAGATGCAGCCTTCGCCGTGTGTTGCGCCGTGCCGGTGGACGCGCCGGGCATCACCATCGTCACCCGCCCTGCCGGTCGCCCGGGCGAGGCCGCGGCAAAGTTCTCCGCCCGTTATGGTCAGGCGACGGGTGTGGTTGTTTTCGAAGACGTGTTCGTGCCGCATGAGAGGGTCTTCCTGGCGGGTGAGACCGTGGAGGGCGGCCTCCTGACAACGTCCTACGCCACCCATCACCGCCACTCCTGTATCGCCGCGCGCGCCGGTTTCGGAGATCTGCTGATCGGTGCCGGGGCGCTCATGATCGAGGCCAACGGGCTTGATCCCGACCGTCACGGCCACATCCGCGAGGCCATGGTCGAGCTCATCACCATCACCGAGGGTTTCTATGCCTGCGGCGTGGCTGCCTCCGTCTATTGCCGCAAGGATCCCGCAGGCTCGGTGATGCCCGATCCCGTATTTTCCAACATTGGCAAGCTGCTACTGGCGACGAAGATCTACGATATGCATCGGCTGGCCCATTACGTCTCCGGCGGGCTCATCGTGGCGCTCCCCGGGCCCGACGAGGATCACAATCCGGAGACCGAGGCCTCCCTTTCGGCCGTACTGGGCGGTCGCCCCGACATTCCCGCAGCCCATCGCCTGGAGGTCTCCCGGCTGCTGGAAGACCTTACAGTATCGCATCAGGCGGGCTGGTATTCCGTGATCTCGCTTCACGGCGGCGGCTCACCCGAAGCGATGAAGCGCGAGATCTGGCGTAATTATCCCATGGGTGAGAAAGTCGCCTTGGTGGAGGATCTTCTGGATCGCGGCATCCTCGATGAGGGCCGCCGCATCTCCAAGCAGCCCGGCCGCTGCTGCGCCACCGGCTGTGCGACGCCCGAGCCGATCACACCCGCCGCTGAGGCGGCCGAATAGCCATCTATTCGCTTGCGAGAGGGCCCCGCAACTGAACGTCGGACAAGGTCACTGTCCGATCAGCTCCACCGAAAGCGCTGTCCTCGGTCATTCCGTCGAAAGGAGGCACCGCTGCCGCTGGTCTTCAGGCTTCCATCTCCGCTGGCGCCAGATTGACGCTTTCCCCACAGCCGCAGGCCGATTTCTGGTTGGGGTTCTTGAAGGTGAAGCCGGAGGACAGCAGAGAGGTCTGATAATCCATCTCCGTCCCCAGCAGGAAGAGGATGGCGGCCGGGTCGATGAAGATCTTGGCGCCCTTGTCCTCGACGACCTCGTCGCCGGGTTTGAGCTCGGTGGCTTCTTCCAGCGTATATTCCATGCCGGCGCAGCCGCCCTTCTTGATCCCCACCCTGAGCCCGAGGATCGGGTTTTCGGCGCGCGCCGCCAGCATGCGCAGGCGGTTGGCCGCAGCATCGGTCAGTGTCATGGCCTTGGGACGGGCCCTCAGACGGGACGGCGCAGTGCTCATCGCTCGACTCTCGTTTGCTAACTTCAATCTCTAATATAGCATTGCGGCGGCGCCATACCATGAGGTCTTTCACATCGTGAACCAGCGCCTCACCGCTGCGGCCTGTTTCTCACCAGTAATTCAACGCCGCCCGGGCCTCGTCCGACATCCGGCTTTGGTCCCAGGGGGGATCGAACACCAGGTTCACATTCGTGCCCTGGACGCCGCCCACCGTGTTCACGGCATCTTCGACCCAGCCGGGCATGTCACCCGCGACCGGGCAACCGGGCGCGGTGAGCGTCATGTCCACCGTCACCATGCGCTCGTCATCGATGTCGACCTTGTAGATCAGGCCGAGCTCATAGATGTCGACTGGGATCTCGGGATCGAACACCGTCTTCAAGGCGGTGACGATATCGTCTGTCATCCGCGCCAGTTCCTCCGCGGGGATGACGCTGGCCGTCTCGGCGTCGACTGTGCTGTGCTCATTCATGAAAGGATCCTCAGCTGAACATCCTGGCGGCCGCCTTCAACGCCTCCGCCAGACGGTCCACTTCCTCGAAAGTATTGTACATGCCGAACGACGCCCGGCATGTCGACGTCACCCCGAACCGCGCGAGAAGCGGCTGTGCGCAATGGGTGCCGGCCCTGACCGCCACTCCATAGCGGTCGATCACGGTGGCCACGTCATGGGCATGCGCACCCTCCATTTCGAAGGACAGGATGGCCCCCTTGTGCTGGGCCGTGCCGAAAATCCGCAGCGAGTTGATCTCGCCCAGTTTTTCCGTGGCATAGGCGAGCAGCTGCGCCTCGTGCGCGACGATCGCCTCGCGTCCCACCTCCCGCATATAATCGAGAGCCGCACCCAGACCGATCGCCTGGACGATTGCCGGCGTGCCGGCCTCGAAGCGATGCGGCGGCGGGGCGTAGGTGACCCCCTCCTGGCTCACATCCTGGATCATCTCTCCTCCGCCCTGATAGGGCGGCATCGATGCCAGGATGTCGGCCTTGCCGTAGAGCACGCCGATCCCCGTGGGCCCATAGGTCTTGTGCCCCGTGAACACGTAGAAGTCGCAATCCAGCGCCTGGACGTCCACCACTTGATGCACGGCGCTCTGGCTGCCATCCACCAGCACCGGAATGCCGCGGGCATGCGCCAGCCGGATGATCTCCTGCATCGGGGTGATCGTCCCCAAAGCGTTGGACATGTGCGTGATGGCGACCATCTTGACCTTGGGCCCGAGCAGCCGCTCATATTCTTCCAGGATCAGGGCGCCGCTATCGTCCACCGGCACCCATTGGATCACGGCGCCGCGGCGTTCGCGGTGGAAGTTCCATGGCACGATGTTGGAATGGTGCTCCAACAGCGACAGTACGATCTCGTCGCCCTCCCCGATCACCATGCCGCCGAAGGACTGCGCGACGAGGTTGATCGCTTCCGTGGCATTGCGGGTGAAGATGATCTCGTCCACCGATGGCGCATTCAGGAAGCTGCGCACGCTTTCGCGCGCATCCTCGTAGTTCTGCGTCGCGGCATTGGAGAGGAAATGCAGGCCCCGATGCACATTGGCATATTCGCATTCATAGGCATGCCGCATGGCGTCGATCACCACCCGCGGCTTCTGCGCCGATGCGGCATTATCGAGATAGGTCAGCGGTTTGCCATAGACCTCGCGGCCCAGGATCGGAAAATCCGCCCGGATCGCCGCCACGTCGTAGGAACTCTCTTTCGCCTTCAACAGCATCATCGTCTCCAAGTCCCTCTGCCGTCAGAGGGCGGCGCTAAGGCCCCGATCCAATCTCCGCCCCACATCCTGAGGAGGCAGTCTCGACGGAACCATCCTCATCCTGAGGAGCAGCCGTCAGGCTGCGTCTCGAAGGATTAGCCGCGCCGTTCCAGCCAGCCCTCCGCAAGTCCCGTCAGCCGCTCACGGATGTCGTCGTTCTCGATCCCGTCAAAGGCCTCCTGCACGAAGGCCGCGATCAGCAGCGATTTCGCCTGTGCTTCCGGGATGCCTCGCGCCATGAGATAGAACATCAGCGTCTCGTCGATCTGCCCGGCCGTGGCGCCATGGCCGCAGACGACGTCGTCGGCGAAGATCTCGAGCTCCGGCTTGGCGTCGAACTCCGCCGTCTCCGACAGGAGCAGCCCATGGCTCTGCTGCTTGGCGTCTGACTTCTGGGCATATTGCTCGACGATCAGCTTGCCCTGGAACACACCATGCGACTGGTCGTCCAGCACCACCTTGAACAATTCCCGGCTCACGCAGTTCGGTACCGCGTGGTTCACCACCAGTGTCGTATCGCAATGCTGCTTATTCGCCAGCATGTAGGAACCGGCGACGCTTGCATCCCCGCCTTCGCCGCGGAATTTCACGAACACTTGGTTCCGCGACAATCTCGCCCCCAGTGACGCTGTGAACTCCCGCAGCACGGCGCCCTCGCCGAGTTCCACATTCAGATTGGAGAGATGCACGGCCTCGGCACCCTCCTCCTGCACTTTCACCCGCGTAAGCCGAGCATCTGCGCCGATCCGGGCCTCCGTCACCGCATTGGCGACATAGTCTCCCGGACCGCCGACATGGGTCTCGATCACGGTGAGCGCTGCACCTTCCTCGAGCACGATGACGTTGCGCAGGAGGTTCATGTGCGGCGAGCCATCCGTCACCACGGAGATGACGTCCACCGGCGTCTCGACCGTGAGCCCTGCGGCCACATGCAGGACAGCGCCGTCGCTCAGAAAGGCGCTGTTGAGCGCCGCGATGGGATCTGCATCCGGCCCATAGAGCCGGCCCAGCGTCTCCGTCAGCCAGGCCGGGGCTTCGGCGGGGAGTTCGGCAAGGTTCATCAGCGTCAGTCCCGCGACCGACGGCAGCTCCGAGCGCTGCGCATCGAAGCGGCCATCCACGAAGACCAGCCGTGCCGCTGCCATGCCGGTGAACGGCGACAGCGCCATCAGCGCCTCCACCACTCCGGCTCCAGGCTCGGGCGAAGCGGGAGCGGGCACATAGGCACCGCCGAGATGGCGGCGGAGATCCGTCCACTTCCATTCCTCGATCCGCCGATGCGGCAATCCGGTGGCAGCGAAGCGCGAATAGCCCTCGTCGCGACGCCGCGCCAGCCAGTCCGGCGCGGGATGTTGCGCCTTGAAGGCGGGGAACGCATCGATGAGGGCCGCCTCGGCCCGGGTTCTCTGTACGGCGACGTTCATGATGTCTCCCTCAGGCCGCCGTGGCCTGATATTCTGCATAACCGCTGCGCTCGAGCTCGAGGGCCAACTCCTTGCCGCCGGAGCGCACGATCCGCCCCGCCGACAGCACGTGGACTTTGTCGGGCACGATATAGTCCAGGAGCCGCTGGTAATGGGTGATCACCAGCATGGACCGGTTCGGTCCGCGCAGCTTGTTGACGCCCTCGGCGACGAGCTTCATCGCATCGATGTCGAGGCCCGAATCCGTCTCGTCGAGCACGCAGAGATGCGGCTCCAGCACGGCCATCTGCAGGATTTCGGCACGTTTCTTTTCGCCGCCGGAAAAGCCCACATTGACCGGCCGCTTCAGCATCTCGGGCGAGACGTTGAGTGCACTGGCCTTCTCCCGCACCAGCCGCATGAAGTCCGGCATCGGGAGCTCTTTCTCGCCGCGCAGCTTGCGCTGGGCGTTCAGCGCCGTCTTCAGCAGCTGCATCATGGCGACGCCGGGGATCTCGATCGGGTATTGGAACGCCAGGAAGATGCCGGCCGCGGCGCGCTCATAGGGTTCCATCTCCAGGAGGTCCTGGCCCATGAAGCTGATCGAGCCCTCCGTCACCTCATAGTCCGGCTTGCCCGCCAGCACGTAGGAGAGCGTCGACTTGCCCGACCCGTTCGGCCCCATGATCGCATGCACCTCGCCGGGATCGATCGTCAGATCGATGCCCTTCAGGATCTCGCGATCATCGATGGTCACATGCAGGTTCTTGATCTCAAGCATTTCTCATGTCTCGCATTCGTTAGTCTTCTCCCCGCAGGGAGAAGTTGGACCATTCGGCGGTCCGGAAAAGGGGAGCGGCAAGCTCCGAAACTCAATTGTCACCGCCATCCCGGCCTCGAACCGGGATCCGGGGCCGCAAACGAACGCGACCCTTGTCCAGGACGCCAGGGCCGCGGCCCATCATCCCACGCTGCCTTCCAGACTGATCCCGATGAGCTTCTGCGTCTCCGCCATGAATTCCATCGGCAATTGCTGCAGCACGTCGCGCACGAAGCCGTTGACGATGAGCGCCACCGCCTCCTCTTGCGACAGCCCGCGCTGCATGACGTAGAACATCTGGTCATCCGAGATTTTCGACGTCGTCGCCTCGTGCTCGAACTGGGCCGACGAGTTCTTGGCTTCGATATAGGGCACCGTATGCGCCCCGCACTGATCACCGATCAGCAGCGAGTCGCATTGGGTGAAATTTCGGGCGCCGGAGGCCTTCTGATGTGCCGTTACCAGGCCGCGATAAGTGTTTTGCGACCGGCCGGCGGCGATTCCCTTGGAGATGATCCGGCTCGAGGTGTTCTTCCCCAGATGGATCATCTTGGTGCCCGAATCCACCTGCTGGCGGCCATTCGAGATGGCGATGGAATAGAACTCGCCGCGCGAATTGTCGCCGCGCAGGATGCAGCTCGGATACTTCCAGGTGATCGCCGAGCCGGTTTCGACCTGGGTCCACGAGATCTTGGAATTCGCACCCCGGCAATCACCGCGCTTGGTGACGAAATTGAACACGCCGCCTTTGCCTTCGGCATCGCCCGGGTACCAGTTCTGCACGGTCGAATACTTGATCTCGGCATCGTCCAGCGCCACCAGCTCGACCACGGCCGCATGCAGCTGGTTCTCGTCGCGCATCGGCGCCGTGCAGCCCTCCAGATAGGAGACGTAGGAGCCCTTGTCCGCGATGATCAGCGTGCGTTCGAACTGGCCGGTATTCTTCTCGTTGATGCGGAAATAGGTGGACAGCTCCATCGGGCAGCGCACGCCCGGCGGGATATAGACGAAGGAGCCGTCGGAAAAGACCGCCGCATTGAGCGAGGCGAAGAAGTTATCCGACGAATTCACCACCGTGCCGAGATATTTCCTGACCAGTTCGGGATGTTCGCGCAAGGCTTCCGAGATCGCACAGAAGATCACGCCCGACTTCGCCAATTCCGCCTTGAACGTCGTCACCACGGAGACCGAATCGAACACGGCGTCCACGGCCACGCGCCGGTTTTCGACGCCCGCCAGCAGCTCCTGCTCCTTGAGCGGAATTCCGAGCTTTGCATAGGTCGCCAGCAGTTCCGGATCGACGTCCTCTAGGCTTTTCGGCCCGTCGCCCTGTTTCTTTGGCGCGGCGTAATAATAGAGATCCTGATAGTCGATCTTCGGATAATCGACCCGCGCCCAGTCCGGCTCTTCCATGGTGAGCCAGCGCCGATAGGCATCCAGGCGCCATTCCAGCATCCAGTCCGGTTCACCCTTCTTGGCCGAGATGAAACGGACGATGTCCTCGCTCAGCCCTTTGGGGGCTTTGTCCATCTCGATTTCGGTCGTGAATCCATATTTGTACTTGTCGACGTCGATCGACCGGACTCTTTCGATGGTTTCGAGATCAGCCATTGTTCTTCCTCATCCAAACTTCATCCGCGCCTGCCCTATCAAGCCGCGCGCCGAGCACTCCGTTCGATTACCGTCTTCAGCGCGGCCAGCGCCCGCTCAATATCAACCTCTCGGGTCGACCATCCGAGGCTCACCCGGATCGCACCCGCAGCCAGATCCTGCGCCACGCCCATGGCCTGCAGCACATGGCTGCGTCCGACCTTTCCCGACGAGCACGCCGAGCCTGAGCTCACCGCCACCCCGTCGAGATCGAGTGCGATCACCAGCAACTGGGCGGTGAGGCCCGGAACCGCAAAGCAGCTCGTATTCGCGAGCCGTTCGAGCCCCGCCCCGAAGATCACCGCATCCGGCGCCAAGTCGACCAGTCCGGCCTCGAACCTGTCGCGCAGAACCGTGAGCCGCGCGGCCTCGTCTCGTACCCTGGCCGCATCCGCGGCCGCACCGAAGCCGGCAATGCCGCAGATATTCTCCGTGCCCGCGCGTCGTTTCTTTTCCTGCCCGCCGCCCTCGATGAGTGGCGTGAGCGTCAGCCCGTCTCGCGCCACCAGCGCTCCAACGCCCTGGGCTGCGCCGAGCTTGTGTCCGCTCAGCGACATCATGTCGACCCCGAGGATCGGCCAGGCAATCGGCGTCTTGCCGGCGCCCTGGACGGCGTCCGTATGGACGAGCGCCTGGTGCTGCCGCGCGAGTTCGACCACCTGCGCCAGGGGTTGCACGATGCCCGTCTCGTTGTTTGCCATCATCACCGAGACGAGGCAGCGTCGCTTGTCGCGCGCCAGCACCCGGTCCAGTCGATCGAGATCGAGCACGCCCTCGGCGGTGACCGGAGCCACATGGACCTCGGCGCCCGCGGCCCGCGCCGTTTCGATGACGCTGGGATGTTCGATGGCCGAGATCACCAGCCGCTCCACGCCGGCCCCCTTCAGGGCCAGCGCATTGGCTTCCGTGCCACCGCTGGTGAAGGTCACCATGTCGGCGCTGGCACCGACCAGGGCTGCGACCTGCGCCCTCGCCGTCTCGACGACACTGCGCGCCAGCTGACCCTCGCGATGGACGGAGGAGGCATTGCCGCCTGCGTCTAGCGCTGCAATCATCGCCGCCCGCGCTTCCGGACGCAGGGGAGATGTCGCATTATGGTCGAGATAGCTACGCATTGCCGTCATGTCTTCATCTAATGCGTGAGTTCGAGCGCCGGCGACTTCACCACCGGAACCGTGCGTCCAAGCACGCGCTTGTTGATCACGTCGGCGAGGCTGACCGAGGCCAGGAACACATGGATGTGCCGCCCCAGCTCCTCCCACAGATCGTGGGTCTGGCAGCGCGAGCCGCCGACGCAGCCGATGGGCGAGCCGCTCTCGCACCGTGTCACCTTCAGCGGCTCGTCCACCGCGATGATGATGTCGGCGACGCGGATATCGTCCGCCGTCCGTGCCAGTCGATATCCTCCACCGGGCCCGCGGGCGCTGTCGACCAGGCCGCCGCGCCGCAATTTCACGAACAGCTGCTCGAGATAGGCCTGGGAAATTCCCTGCCGATCGGCGATCTCTGCAAGGGTCACGGCGGCGCCATGGGAATGGGTCGCGATATCGGCCATTGCCATTACCCCGTAGCGCCCGCGTGTACTGAGCTTCATGCTCTGGTCCTCTGCTGAGTCCGCCGCGGTTCCGAGAAAGCTGGAGCCATGTGCGAATGACTTGAAATTGCCGGCCCGGCCTGTGATATGAACGCAGGCGGCGGGCTCCGACGCACCCTTGAATTATTCTAAGGTGCATATAGAAAACCTGACCGCGCAAGTCAACTAATGCCCGACGTCTTTCCATATGCTGAAAGTGTCGATCATTCTCGAAACGTTCAAAACACAGGACTGAAAGTGCGATGCCGGAAGTGATTTTCAATGGACCGGCCGGTCGCATCGAGGGCCGTTATCACCATAATAAGGGCCCCAACGCGCCGGTTGCGATCATCTTGCACCCGCATCCCACCTTCGGCGGCACGATGAACCATCCCATCGTCCACGCGCTCTACTATGCCTTTGTGAAGCGCGATTTCTCGGTCCTGCGCTTCAATTTCCGCGGCGTGGCGCGCAGTCAGGGTGTCTTCGACAATGGCGCCGGGGAATTGTCCGATGCAGCCTCCGCTCTCGATTGGGCTCAGGTGATCAACCGCGATGCCCGCACCTGCTGGATCGCGGGCTTCGATTTTGGCTCCTGGATAGCCATGCAGCTCCTCATGCGCCGGCCGGAGATCGAGGGTTTCATCTCGGTGGCGCCCATGGCCAACCACTACGATTTTTCGTTCCTCGCCCCCTGCCCAGCCTCGGGCATCTTCATCAATGGCGACAAGGATTCGGTCACCTCGCCTGAGCATGTGAATACGCTGGTGAGCAAGCTGAAGACCCAGAAGGGCATCCAGATCGAGCACCGTCCGATCGTTGGCGCGAACCATTTCTTCGAGAACAAGCTCGATGAGCTGATGGAGGTGGTCGAGGACTATATCGACCGTCGCCTGGCCCAATCCGAAGCCGCCTGACGGTACGGAGCCATTCCGGAGGGGTCGGCAAGCAGTGTTTGGCGGCCGAGCAACGCCGCCTCACTCCCCCAGCAGCCTCTCCAGGCGCGCCTGCTCCTCCACAGAGAGCGGCGCCTCCGGTTCTTTTCCGCGCATCCGCCGCCGCTGCATCGCCACCAGGCTCACCCCGGCCAGCAACAGCACGAAGGGCGTCAGCCACAGGGCCCAGGTCGCGGGTTCAAAGCGGGGCCGCAGCAGCACGAATTCGCCATAGCGCGAGACCACGTAGTCGATGATCGTCTCGTCGCTGTCCCCCGCCGTCAGCCGCTCCCGGATCATCAATCGCAGGTCGCGGGCCAGCGGTGCATCCGAATCGTCGATCGACTGGTTCTGGCACACGAGGCAGCGCAGCTCCGCCGACAGCGTCCGTGCCCGCGCCTCGAGCGCGGCATCCGGCAGCACCTCGTCCGGCTGCACCGCCAAGGTCGGCACGGTCATTGCCAAGGCCAGGAGGCTCGCCAGGATCAGTCGCCGCATCATCAGGCCTGTTGCAGCGAGCGGCCGGGCTTCGCCTTCGCCGGCATCGGCGCGCCGATGCGGAAGCGCCGGTCGGTGAGCGAGATCGCCCCGCCCAGGAACATGATCCCCGCGCCGATCCAGACCAGCGGCACCAGCGGGTTGAAATAGAGCCGCACCACCCGGGCACCCGCCGGGGCATCGGCCTGGGAATCGCCCATGGCGAGGTAGAGATCTCCAGACCAGAAGGGATGGATGCCCACTTCCGAGGTCGTCTGGCCGCTGGGCTGGAAGGTCCGCTTGGAGGGTGTCAGGAGGCTCACCACCCGGCCGCCCGATTCGACCTTGAACCGCCCCTGCTCGTCGCGCCAGTTGGGCCCGCTGACCGGCACCGCCCCTTCGAAGGTGACGGTGGCCCCGGCCATGTTGACCACCTGTCCCGGCGCCATGACCAGAACCTGCTCCTGCCGCCAGGCGGTCACGCCGACGATTCCCAGCACCATCACGCCGACACCGGCATGGCCCAGCACCGAGCCGAAGGTCGAGCGTGGCAGCCCCACCAGCCGCCGCAGCGAGGCTGCCGGCCTGTCCTGGCCGAGCTTGGTCCGGAAAGCGAGCTCTGCGAAGGCTCCGGCAATGAGCCACAGCCCCAGCGCGATCCCCAGTGGCGCCAGCATCGGCCCCTCGGATTTGAGCGCAAACGCGATCCCGCCGCCGAGGAGGGCGATCAGCGCCGCAGCCCAGAGCCTTTGCACCGCAGCCCAGGCATCCGCCCGCTTCCAGGCGAGCATCGGCCCGATCGGCACCAGCAACAGCAGGGGCAGCATCAGCGGCCCGAAGGTCAGGTTGAAGAAGGGGGGGCCCACGGAGATCTTGGCGCCCGTCAGCACCTCGAGCGCCAGGGGATAGAGCGTTCCCGTCAGCACCGCGGCCGCCGCTGCCGCGAGCAGCAGATTGTTCACGACCAGCGCACTTTCGCGGCTCACCGGCGCGAACAGCCCGCCCTGCTTCAGCTGCGGCGCGCGCCAGGCAAACAGGCTCAGGGCGCCGCCGATGAACAGGCACAGGATGAGCAGGATGAAGACCCCGCGTTCGGGATCGACGGCGAAGGCATGCACCGAGGTCAGGACGCCCGAGCGCACCAGGAACGTGCCGAGCAGGCTCAGCGAGAAGGCCAGCACCGCCAGTAGGATGGTCCAGACTTTCAGCGCATTGCGCTTTTCCACCACGACCGCTGAATGCAGCAGTGCGGTGGCCACCAGCCACGGCATCAGCGAGGCGTTTTCCACCGGATCCCAGAACCACCAGCCGCCCCAGCCGAGTTCATAATAGGCCCACCACGAGCCCATGGCGATGCCGACCGTCAGGAACATCCACGCAGCCAACGTCCAAGGCCGCACCCACCGTGCCCAGGCGGCGTCCACCTGCCCGCCGATCAGGGCGGCGGCGGCAAACGAGAACACGATCGACAACCCGACATAGCCCGCATAGAGAAAGGGCGGGTGGAAGGCGAGCGCCGGATCCTGCAGCAGCGGATTGATGCCGTTGCCGTCCACCGGCGGTGGCATCAGCCGCTCGAACGGATTGCTCGTCAGCAGGATGAACAGCAGGAAGGCGAGCCCGATCATACCCTGGACGCTCAGCGTCCGCGCCTTCAGCGGCAGCGGCAGATTGCGCCCGAACAGCGCGATCAGCGCGCCGAACAGCGACAGGATCAGCACCCAGAGGACCATGGAGCCCTCATGATTGGCCCACACCCCCGAGATCTTGTAGAGCAGCGGCTTGGCGGAATGGGAATTCGCCCAGACGAGACGCACCGAGAAATCCGAGACGACGAAGGCATAGGTCAGCGCCAGAAACGCCGTCGCAATGAACACGAACTGCGCCAGCGCCGCCGTGCCGGCGACGCCCATCATCCGCGCATTGCCGCGTTGCGCGCCATAGAGCGGCACGAGCGCCTGGTAGAGCGCCATGACGGTGGCCAGAACCAGCGCAAAATGTCCAGCCTCGATGATCACTGCGTCTTCACCGCCTCACCGTCCTTCCACACGCCCTTGGCCTTCAAGGCATCCGCGACCTCGCGCGGCATATAGGTCTCGTCATGCTTGGCGAGCACCGTATCGGCCGCAAACCCGCCTTGTCCGTCCAGCGCGCCCTCGGCGACCACCCCCTGTCCCTCGCGGAACAGATCCGGCAGGATTCCGGCATAGACGACGGGCAGGCTTTTGTCCGTATCGGTCACCGTGAACTGGATGCGTCCGTCTGGCAATTGCTTGACGCTGCCCTGCTCCACCAGCCCGCCCAGCCTGAAGCGCTGCCCTGGTGACACCTTCAGGGCTGCTTCGCTGGGTGTATAGAAGAACACGATCGTATCGCTCAGCGCATAGAGCACCAGTCCGGCGGCGACGCCCAGCACCGCCAGTCCCGATCCGATGAATGCCCCTCGCCTCTGCTTCCTCGATAGTGCCATCGTGTCTCTTCGCTTTCATCGTGCCGGTCGAACCGGCTGCCGTTCTATCCTTCGACCCCCAGCGCCTTGCGCGCTTCCGCGATGCGCGCCATGGCCGCCTGGTCGTCCTTGAACCGGCCGGCCGCCGCATTGAGCGCGGCCTTCGCCGCCTCCGCCTCGCCCAGCACCACCCGCGCCCTGGCGAGCCGGAGCCAGCCCTCCAGATCATTGCCGTCCTGTTCGAGCCGTGCCGCCAGCCCGTCCACCATTTGGCGGATCATCGCCTGCTGGGAGACTGCATCCTGCGACGTCACCGCCTCGACCTGCCCCTCCGACAAGGCGGGCGCCGCATCTTGCCCCGCGACGCTCCGGATCGGCGCCTTGGTCTGGTCGATATTGGCCTGCACGAAGCCGCGCCAGGGCGCGTCAGCGGGAGCCTCCGCGATCAGCTTTTCCCAGCGGGCCAGGGCCTCGCTCGTTTTGCCGTCCTGCTTCTCCGCCATGCCCAGGTAGAAATCGGCCTTTGCCTGTTTGGGATCGGCCTTCAAGGCCGCGCTGAACGCCTCCCGCGCCCGCTCGGAGACGATCCCGCCATCGGCAAGCGTGGCCGCTTCGCCATAATTGGTCAGCATGTCCGGGCTCTCGCCCTTGAAGCTCATGATCCGCACATAAGCGTTGGCGGCGTCTGCATAGCGCCCCTGGCGCAGATAGACCGGCGCCACCACGCCCCAACCCTCGGCATCGGTGGGATTGTCCGCCAGATGCGCCTCCACACGCGCCACCAGGGCGTCGAAATCGCGGTTCTCCAAGGCATGTGCCATGCGCTCCGCATGGGGTACGCCCGGCATCAGCGGCTGGCCCAGCGTCAGATAGGCGGCAAGGCTTAACAGGGGAACGCCGATGAGCCCGGCCAGGAGCATGGGCCTCACCGGCCCCTCCCGGCGGACGTCCTGTGACCGGTCGGCAGCAGCGATCAGCCGCCGCGCCACCTCGGTGCGGGCCGCCTCCGCCTCGCGCGGTGCGATCTGTCCGCGTCCGAGGTCCTGGTCGATCTCGGTCAACTGGTCCCTATAGACGGCTACCTCTTGATCCGCCGCGGTCGGGCCTGCCGCATCGGCGCGCACCAAGGGCCAGAGCACCGCCACGAGGGCGATGGCAGTCAGCAGAGCAACGAGTATCCACAGACCCATCGTATTCAACCCGGTCGACCGAGCACGCCTCTGCGTGGTCCGGTGTCGCAGTTCTGGCTCCCTGCGTCGCAAACCCGTGGGCTCGGCAAGCAGCCGGTGTTAAGTTCCAACCGACAAAAAATCCAGGCGCACGCGCGCGCCGAAATTCCCAGGATTCTGGGCCGGGCCCGTGAGACCATGAAGCCTTACTCGATTTTTTCTCTCGCACGCAATGCGTTGAACTATCACAAGGACTGGAGCCGCGCCTGGCGCAGCCCGGAACCGAAACCCGCCTATGATGTAGTGATCATTGGCGCCGGCGGCCATGGCCTGGCCACGGCTTATTATCTGGCCAAGGAGCACAAGGTCACCAATGTTGCCGTGCTCGAGAAGGGCTGGCTCGGCGGCGGCAATACCGGCCGCAACACCACCATCATCCGCTCAAATTACCTCCAGGACGAGTCCATGGCGATCTATGAGCTGTCCCGCCAGCTCTATGAGGACCTCTCCCAGGACCTGAACTACAACACCATGTTCTCCCCGCGCGGCCTCTTGATGCTGTGCCAGACCGAACATGAGCTCCGCGCCATGAAGCGCACCGACCATGCCAACCGCCTGGCCGGGATCGACGCCCGCATGATCGACCGCGCGGAGGTCAAGCGCCTCGTCCCCATCATTAATGACGACATGAACTGCCGCTATCCGATCCTCGGCGCCTATTACCAGCCTCGCGGTGGCACCGGCCGCCACGACGCCGTGGCCTGGGGCTATGCCCGCGGTGCCGACAGCCGTGGCGTCGACATCATCCAGAATTGCGAGGTCTTCAAGATCCTGCGCGATGGGGGACACGTCACCGGCGTCGAGACCAGCCGCGGCACGATCCGCGCCAGGAAGGTGGCGGTCGTCACCGCCGGCAACACCTCGCCCATCATGCAGTCGGCCGGCGTGCAGATGCCCATCGAGAGCGTCTGTCTCCAGGCCCTCGTCTCCGAGCCGATCAAGCCGGTGATCGATGTGGTCGTCATGGCCAATACCGTGCACGGCTATATGAGCCAGTCCGACAAGGGCGAACTCGTCATCGGTGGCGGTGCCGATCCCTACAACAACTATTCCCAGCGGGGCTCTCTACCGGCTCTGGAACATACGGTGACGGCCCTGGTGGAGACCTTCCCCATCATCTCGCGCCTTCGGATGCTGCGCATGTGGGGCGGCATCGTCGACATGACCGGCGACCGTTCGCCGATCATCGGCAAGACCGACGTCCAGGGTCTCTACGTCAATTGCGGCTGGGGCACCGGCGGCTTCAAGGCGATTCCGGGCTCGGGATTTGTCTTCGCCGACACGGTGGCCAATGACCGTCCTCACCCCATCGCCGCGCCCTTCGGCCTCGACCGTTTCGCCCAAGGCCGCCTCATCGACGAAAGCGTCGCCGCCGCGGTGGCCCACTGATGCTGACAACCCTCCCCCCACCCCCATCCCGGGCCTTCCCCCCACCGTCATCCTCGGGCTTGACCAGAGGATCCAGGATCCCAGGGGAATGCGTATGCCGCTTGGCCCTTCACCCTCGGGTCAAGCCCGAGGACGACGCCCAAAAAGGAGCCATGCGGCGCATCCCCTCTCCCCTTGCGGGAGAGGGAGGGGCCCGTTGCGCCAGCAATGGGAGGGTGAGGGGCACCCTTAGACAACCCCGTTGCGCCAGCGCTGGGAGGGTGAGGGGTCGCCGCGCGCTCCCCAGTCAAACGAGAGGCACCGAATGCTCCTGATCACCTGCCATGTCTGCGGCGCCCAGGGCGACGAGACCGACTTCCATTACGGGGGCCAGGCCCATGTCCGGCGCCCCGCCACTGCTAACCCTGAGGACATCAGCGAGGCCGCCCAGCGCGACTACATGTATACCCGCCTCAATCCGAAGGGGCTTCATTTCGAGCGCTGGCGCTGCGATCGCGGCTGCGGCAAGTGGTTTCACGCCGCCCGTGACACCGTCACCATGGCCTTCGCGGCGACCTATGGAGTGACCGAACGTCCCCCGGCCCACATCATCGCGATGATCCCCGAGACGAACCCCTGGCACGGCGTCTTCACCGAAGCCCCCGTCTCGGAGCCTCATCCTGAGGAGGCCCATCGGGCCGTCTCGAAGGACGGAGAGCCCTCATGACCGGCAAGCCTTATCGCGTGGCCTTGAGCCCCGAGTCCGGCCGGCTCATTGATCCGACCCGTCGCCTCTCCTTTACCTTCGATGGTCAGCGTATGACGGGCTTTGCCGGCGACACGCTGGCCTCGGCCGTCCTTGCGAACGGCCAGCGCCTCTTCGGCCGCTCCTTCAAATATCATCGCCCCCGTGGCCTCCTGGGCCTCGGCTCCGACGAGCCCAACGCCCTGGTCGGCATCGGCGAGGGCACCCGCCACGAGCCCAATTTGAGAGCGACTCAGGTCGAGCTCCATGACGGCCTTGTCGCGGTGAGCCAGAACCGCTGGCCCGATCTGAGGCTTGATGTGGGTCAGCTGAACCAGCTCGCCTCCCGCATTCTCCCGGCCGGCTTTTACTACAAGACCTTCATGTGGCCGCAGAGCTTTTGGGAGAAGCTCTACGAGCCGGTGATCCGTCGTGCCGCCGGCCTGGGCCGGGCCCCCACCGGCTGGGATCCCGACACCTATGAGCACATCAACGTCCATTGCGACGTGCTCGTGGTCGGTGCCGGCGCCGCTGGCCTTGCTGCCGCCGAAGCGGCAGCGTCCCGCGGTGCGCATGTCATCCTCGCCGACGAGAATCCGCGCCTCGGCGGTCTTGCCGACATCGGGGGCGGCCTGATCGATGGCCATGCTCCCATTGACTGGGCCAGGCAGACGGCAGCGAGCCTTGCGGCCGCGACCAACGTGCATATTCTGACCCGCACCACCGTCTGGGGCCATTTCCACGACAATTTTGTAGGGCTTTTTGAACGGCTCGGAGACCAGAATCCGGGCTTGACCGGCACACCGCGCCACCGTCTGTGGAAGGTGCGCGCCCGCCATGTGATCCTGGCCACGGGTGCCCTGGAGCGTCCCGTTCCCTTCGCGAACAATGACCGCCCCGGAATCATGCTGTCGACCGCGGCCCGCGGCCTTCTCCATCGCTACGGTGTCTCGCCCGGCAGCCGCGGCGTCGTCTTCACTACCAATGATGACGGCTATCGCACGGCACTGGCCCTCGCCAAGGCGGGCGTCCCCATCGCCCGGGTTCTCGACGCCCGTGCCGAGGTCGATTGCGAACTGGCCGATCTGACCCGGGAGGCGAACATTCCCGTATCCCGCGGCATGGCCGTGTCCAACGTGGCCACGAGCTTCGGCGGGCTGGGCATCACCGGCATCACCGCGGTGGGCTATCGCCCCGGCCAGGGTCGCGTCACCAGCCACGAACAGATTGCCTGCGACTTCGTCGCTGTCTCAGGCGGCTGGAATCCGGCCGTCAATCTCTGGAGCCACAATGGCGGCAAGCTGAAATATGACGAACAGCTTGCGACCTACCGACCGGATGCGCACTCCGCCGCCATGTGCGCTGTGGGCGCCGCGAACGGCACTTTCGCGCTCCCCGACATCCTCGAGGAGGCCTATGCGGCCGGTGAAGCGCTGTCCGGCGCCCCGCGCCGTCACCGCCCCCGCGCCCATCAGCGCGAGATCAGCCCGGCCGAGCCCGTCTGGTTCGTGCCGGCCACCGGCAAGTCCAACGAGGGCAACAAGCATTTCGTCGACTACCAGAACGACGTGACGGTCGCCGACCTCGAACTCGCTGTGCGTGAGGGCTATCAGTCCATTGAGCACGTCAAGCGCTACACCACCTGGGGCATGGCCACCGACCAGGGCAAGACCAGCAGCGTGATTGGCTTAGGCATTGTCTCCGGCGCCATCCACAAGCCGGTGCCCCAGATCGGCACCACCACCTACCGTCCGCCCTACACCCCGATCTCCTTCGGCGCCATGGCCGGCAGCCATGCCAAGCACCTCTTCATTCCCGTCCGCCGCACCCCGATCAACGCGTGGCATGTCGCCAACAATGCCTCGTTCGAACCCGTAGGCCACTGGCGGCGCCCCTATTGCTATCCCAGGCCTGGCGAGGACCGTCACGCGGCCGTCAATCGCGAGATTCTGGTGGTGCGCGAGAAGCTCGGCCTCATCGACGCCTCGACCTTGGGCAAGATCGAGATCAAGGGCCCCGACGCGGCAGCCTTTCTCGACCGCATCTATACGAACACCTTTTCGACCCTGAAGGTCGGCCGCGCCCGCTATGGGCTGATGATGAACGAGGCCGGCTTCCTCTTTGACGACGGCGTCACGGTGCGCCTGGGGCCGGATCACTTCCTCATGCACACGACCTCCGGCGGTGCCGACCGGGTCGCGGCCTGGCTGGAGGAATGGCTGCAGACCGAATGGACCCAGGATAAGGTCTATGTCACCAACGTCACCGAACAATGGGCCCAGTTCGCCATTGCCGGGGCCAAGGCCCGCGCCCTGCTTGAGAAGCTCGGCACCGACATCGATCTCTCGCCCGAGGCCCTGCCGTTCATGGGCTATGCAATGGGCACCCTCGCCGGCACGCCTATTCGCCTGTTCCGCATCTCCTTTTCCGGTGAGCTCTCCTTCGAAGTCGCCACGCCCGCAGGCTTCGGCCGGGGTCTGTGGGATGCGATTCTCACGGCTGGGCAGGAGTTCGGTATTGGCCCCTACGGAACGGAGGCCCTCCACGTCCTGCGGGCCGAGAAAGGGTTCATCGCCATCGGCGACGAGACCGACGGCACCGTGACGCCGCTCGATCTGGGTCTCGACTGGGCCGTCTCCAAGAAGAAGCCCGACTTCCTCGGCAAGCGCGCCCTTGAGCTCTCTTATCTCAAAGCCCCCCACCGCAAGCAACTCGTCGGCCTCCTGACCGAACTGCCCGATGAAATCCTCCCCGACGGCGCCTACGCCGTGGAGCAGATCCTGCCCAAGCCGCCCATGACCATGATCGGCCAGGTCAGCTCCACCTATTGGAGTCCGACCCTAAAGCGCTCGATCGCCCTGGCCCTCATCAAGGACGGTCGAGCCCGCATGGGCACCACCCTCAGCTTCCCCGTCGGCGGAGATAAAGTGATCCGCGCCAAGGTGGTCGAGCCGATCTTCTTCGACAAGGAAGGGACACGCCAGAATGTCTGAGCCGATCTTTGCGAGCCCGCTGTCCCATCGCCGCGAGCCCACTCCGCCCCCGGGACTGTCCATCGCCATCGAGGAGATCACCGGACAGGGCGCCATCGACCTGCGCGGCGACCCCGCCGATCCGGCGTTTCTCGACGCGGTCCGTGACGTCTTCGGCCTCACTTTGCCCACCGCGCCGCGCACCTCCGCCGCCCATGGGGCGGTGACCGCCCTGTGGCTGTCGACCGACCAATGGCTCATCCTTGTCCCCCGCGACGAAGCCCCCGCCATGACGGTGGCTCTCAGTGCTCGGCTCGGCGATCTCCACAGCCTGGTCTGCGATGTGAGCGACATGCGCTGCATCTTTCGTCTGGAGGGAGACGGCGTCCGCGAGGTCCTGATGAAGGGCTGCTCGCTCGATCTGTTCGGTGCCGCGATCGAGCCGGGCTACGTCAAGCGCGTTCTGTTCGCCGAGATTGCCGCCCTGATCCGTGTCGTTTCGCGTCAGCCCGAGGTCTTCGAGCTCTACGTCTTCCGCTCCTATGCCGATTACGCCTATGACTGGCTCCTGAAGACCGCGGCCCTGGGCGCCAGGCTCACGCTCTATGGCGAGCAACCACCCCCCGCCGTCTAGCGCGCCCACATTCCGTCGCAACCAAGCACCCCGCCAGCCTCCTCCCGCGCGACTGTAACGCAGTTGCGAAACCTCTCATTTCCGTGTTTGAGAATGTCGCCGCCCCTCTTGGGCGCACGCTTCGGGGAGAGTTTCATGGAAATTGCTAAGCCGTATCTGATGTTCTTGGGCGACGTGCACGACCAGCTTGCCGCCAAGACGGCGCAAGGGGTCGTCGATTGGCGTCCGGACTGGTGCGTCGGCCAGCTGCGCCTCCCCGGCTGCAAGGCCGATTGCGGCCTCAAGGACGTCTCCATCGACGAGGCGGTGAAGCTCGGCGCCCAGACGATGGTGGTGGGTGTCGCCAATGCCGGCGGCGTGCTTCCAGAGCATTGGGTGGCCGAGATCGTGACTGCCTTGGAACAGGGCCTCGACGTGGCGACCGGTCTCCACAAGCGCCTGAATTCTATCCCTGAGATCGCCGATGCCGCAGCGCGCCATGGCCGTAAGCTGCACGACGTGCGCTTCTCCGATCAGGCTTTTGCCACTGGCAAGGGCACCAAGCGGCCCGGCCTGCGGCTGCTCACCGTCGGCACCGACTGCTCCGTCGGCAAGAAATACACAGTCCTGGCCCTGGAGAAGGAGATGGTCGCTCAGGGCCTCGATGCCGCCTTCTGCGCCACGGGCCAGACGGGCGTCCTGATTTCCGGCCGCGGTGTCGCCATCGATGCCGTCATCGCCGACTTCATCTCCGGCGCGGCCGAGTGGATTTCTCCGGCCAATGACCCCAAGCATTGGGACCTGATCGAGGGCCAGGGCTCGCTCTTCCATCCCTCTTTCGCCGGCGTCACCTTGGGCCTGCTCCACGGCGCTCAGGCCGATGCCTTCGTCGTCTGCCACGAGCCCACTCGCAAGACCATGCGCGGCGTCCAGCATCCCCTGCCCACCATCCAGCAGGTGATCGACCGCACCATTCTCGAAGGCAGCCTGACAAACCCGGCCATCGCCTGCGTCGGCATCGCCGTGAACACCCAGGCTCTGGGCGAGGCCGAAGCCGAGCGTTACCTCGCCGCCGTCACTGAGGAGCATGGCCTGCCCGCCACGGATCCGATCCGCTACGGTGTGGCCCCCATCGTCGCCGAGATCCTGAAGCAGTTCCCCCGCTGACCCTGCGGAGCATCCCCATGCGCAGCCTTGCCGTCGCCCATGAGAGCTGGCCCATCGCCGGCACCTTCACCATTTCCCGCGGCTCGAAGACGAGTGCCGAGGTGGTGGTCGCCACCCTCACCGAGGACGGGGTCACCGGCCGCGGCGAATGCGTCCCCTATCCCCGCTATGGCGAGACGGTGGCCGCGGTGATGACCCAGATCGAGGCCATGGCCGGCGAGATTGGCGCAGGCCTCGACCGGGACCGCCTGCGCAGCCGGATGCCGGCGGGAGCGGCCCGCAATGCCCTTGACTGTGCCTTGTGGGATCTCGAGGCCAAGCAGGCCGGCCGGCGCGCCTGGAGCCTGGCGGGCCTGGCCGAAATGAAGCCCCTGGTCACCGCCTTCACCCTCAGCCTGGATGAGCCGGCGGCCATGGCCGCCCAGGCGGCCCGCTCCGCCGACCGTCCGTTGCTCAAGCTGAAGCTCGGCACCGCCGATGGCGACATCGCCCGTCTCGAGGCGGTGCGCCGTGCGGCCCCGAAGACTCGCCTCGTCGTCGATGCCAATGAGGGCTGGCGCCCCGAGCAGCTGCCGGATCTGTTCCGCGCCTGCGCCGATCTCGGCGTCGAGCTCATCGAGCAGCCCTTGCCTGCATCCGACGACGACGCTCTCGCGGGCCTCGATCGCCCCATCGCCATCTGCGCCGACGAGGCGGCTCACGGCCTCGACACCCTGCCCCGCTTGATCGGCAAATATGATGCGATCAACATAAAGCTCGACAAGACCGGCGGCCTCACCGAGGCCCTGATGCTGGCCGAGGCGGCAGCGGCTCAAGGCATGCAGATCATGGTCGGCTGCATGTTGTCGACCTCGCTCGCCATGGCCCCCGCCATGATCGCGGCGCAGACCGCTTCCGTGGTCGATCTCGATGGTCCGCTCCTGCTCGCCCGCGACCGCGACCCCGGCATCACCTTCGACGGCAGCATCATGCAGCCACCCCCGCCGGCACTGTGGGGGTGACCAGACAGGTTCGCCGCCCGCATCTCCCTCCGTCGCGGTCTGCCGACGCGGTCCCGAATCAAATCGTGGCGGGCCCCTTCACGATCTTGACCGTTGCCTCCCCCTTGGCGCGCCGGGACCGTCCTACATAGCGTTCCAGCCGGTTGACGCCGAAGGCGGCGATCAGGCTCACCGCCAGCAGGATCAAGGCCGCCGCCGTATAGGGCTCGTTATAGCGATAGGTCTGGCCGGCGATGTTGTTCGCCGCCCCGAAGACGTCGATGACGGTGATCGCCGCCAAGAGCGGCGTCTCCTTGAACAGGCCGATCAGGTAATTGCCCAGGGGTGGCAGCATGGGCGGCAGCACGACTGCTTCCCCGGCAGCCCCGACGGATCCTTCTCCGAGGTCCTTGCCGCAGCCCTTCTCGACTGGGCTGCCGATGCCGACTGCTTCGTTGATCTCCATGGCGGTGATCTCTGCGAGAACGTCGCCCATTTCACCATCGCCCAGACCGTCGGCGATCCCGAATTCGATCGCCGCAATCAGGAGATCGCCGCCTGCTTCGATCCCGAGATCCTGGTCCGCCTCGCCCCCTCCCATCTTGACGCCCCCGGCCGCAGTTGCACCGGCCGCGCCACCCAGCGCCGCCACGCCGCCTTCGCCGAGGCCGGCCGCATCGGCCTCATCGAGGAGCACAACGTCGCCTTCCATCTGAATGGCCTGCTCCGCCTGGCCCATCTCCACGGCATGATCGACACAGCCCCGCCGCTTTCGCGCCGTCCCGTTCTCGTCGATGACTATCTTTGGCTGCCCGCCCCCAGCGACGGCCTCTACCGCTATGTGGCCAATCCCGGCCAGCGCGTCCTGAAAGGCGAGATCCTGGCCCGCATCAAGAACCTCTATGGCGACGAAATCGGCACCGTCAAAGCCCCCCGGGACGGCCATCTCCTCTGGAGCCTCACCCATGCTCTGGTCATGAAGGACACCTTCGTCATGGGCCTCGGCATCACCGCGGGCTGACCGCCACGGCCCAACCCGTGATCCCTGGCTCACCCACCGCACACCCGTCATCCCGGGCGCAGCGAAAGCAGCGACCCGGGCCCCCGTCCTGCAAGGGCAGTCCCCAACTCCTCGCCCCTAGGATCCCGGCGGCACCGGGATCAGCCGATGCTTCAGCATGATCGCCGTCATCCGCGCCGGATCGGGCGCCCCCGTCGCCATCTCGGCGGCGATGTCGCGGAAATACTGCGCCCCGAGCACGCCCGGTGTCAGCACGCTCAGGCACACCGCCGTCTCCGGCCCCGGATTGCTGAAGCCATGCACCACCCCGCGCTTGATGAACAAGGACCGTCCCGGCTCGACCGCGACCTCCTCCGTGCCCACCCGGAACGTCAACCGTCCGGACAGGCCATAGACCGTCTCATCCCAGCTCTCGTGATAATGCGGAATCGGCACCTTCGCCTGCGCCTGAACCGTCATCCGGAACAGGTCGAGACTGCCCTCGGTCCCGTCCTTGCTCTCCAGGAATTCAAGGCTCAACCCGCCGATGATGATGGTCTCTGTCATGGTGTTTGTGGACCTTCTGAAGCGCGTTGCGAGCTCTGCCCGCCCTGATTGACCTAAGCTCTGCCTAACGGCCTCACCGAGGCGTGCCGTTCTGCAACCCTTCCTCAACCATTCTCCGCGATAGTCCTTGCGAGCAAGGGGTAACGCCGGTTGGACGGGGTCGCGTATGAGTGAAGGGGGCAGATTGGCGCCGCTCCGCGAGGAGGATTACGGGCTGATCGAGAGTGCGGTCATGGAGACCGCCCGCGGTCGCTGGTTCCTCTCCGAATATGCCCGCCGCAACCGGTCGGCCGACACCCGCATCCTGCTCGATGCCATCAAGCGGCTGGAGCGGGTGGTGAGCGCCCAATCCGTCGAATTCCTTCCTTCTCTGGAGGGGGCCGGCGCACCTGAGCGCCTGCGCCTGCTGATGGCCGAGGCGGGCCACGACATCGCTGCCCTGCTGGCGACCTCCGGCAGTGACGCCGACCGGGTGCTGGCGCGCCGCAATCCCGCGGGCGTCCTCGACCGGCGCCTCAGCGAGGCGAGCGCCCTCATGGACGCCCTGATTGCAACAATGCGCAGTGTCCACGATGCCGTGGCGACCGAAAGCGCCGAGGGATCGAGAACCGTCGAACTCCCTCGCGACACGGATGTTCCTGGACCCGGAACGCCGGGTGCCGCTGCAGCCGAGACGCATGTCGCAGATGTGACGCGTGCATCGGGGCTCGGCGAGATCCGGGGCCGCTTGGCCCAGGCCCTCGATCGCCTCACCCTCCTTTCCAAGCACCATCATGGGGTGGTTCAGGCCATGCGCCGCGGCGCTGTCCTCTTCCAGGCCCTCGAACAGGCCATGGGCGGGGAGCACACCGTCCCGGAACGGACGAACGCAGTGTCCCGCGTGCCCAGCCCTGCACCTGTCTCGAAATTCGTCCGCGACCGGGAGGAGTCCGCCCCGTCCTCCGATCAGGCAGGCCGCATCGTCATCATCCGCACCCCTGGCGCGGGCTCTCGTCCCGACGAGGACGAGCCCCTCAGCCTGGTCGCCACCGACCGCTAAAAGAAGCTCCCCTGAGGTCGGAGACCGAAACCCAGATGAGGTCGGTCGAGCAGCGGCCGTTGACTGCGCCGCGGAGCGACGCCGGCACAAGAGTGCCCGCACGATCGGAGGGTCATCGACGACACCCTTGAAGGGCGCTGGAATACGATTGGGACCGGCAAAAGAGTCCCGATTGTCGCGTCTGTACCCTCGATGGCCGCACGACCACCCGATCTCAGCGATCCGAAGCCGGCGACGGAGCGCGTCAAGGACGGCAAAATGTCCCCGCAGCCCTCGGCGATTCGCGATCTCGGGGCCCGCAGAGGAACGCGACCCTGATGACTGGACGAGGGGACCTGCCCCCCGCGGAGGAATACCCCTGAGCCGCCCATGGACATGACAGGCGCAGCAAGAGCGGACCGCCCGCCGACACGGGCTCTGCAGCTGCTCGACACCAAGGTCGGACGGCGCCTCACCCTGCTGGGCACGAGGCCGGAGCCCTCCAGGAACGACAGGACGCAGTGGCGTCGCCGCGCCTTCAAGGTCAGCGCGAGTGAAGAACGTCGAGCAACCGAGCACGGCCTTTTCGTCGACGAGGACGGTCGCAATCGAGTACGGCGTGCCGTGGAGGACGACGTGCACCCAAGCACGACATTCCGTCGCGGAGGCCTGCATCGCACGCGGCGTGCCGTAGAGGACGGCTTGCATCACGGTTGGTGAGCCGCAGAGGACGGCTTGCGACCGCGCACGGGCGTTCAGTCGCGGACGCCTGCATCACGTTAGGCGTGCCGTGGAGGACGGCTTGCGACCGAAAACGGCGCATCGTCGAGGACGGCTGCCGCCCCGGCTCGAGCCTATGCGCCGGCCATTCTGCTGTGCACCGCGCCCCCATTCCTGAAGACCGACTCATGCCGCTGGTCGCGCCGCCGCCTCCTCCGTCGGCAGCGGTGACGCCCGTCGGCGTAGGGTCTGGCCCGGTGCGACCCCCTCTGGTCTGCCGGGCCTTGCGATCAGCCGTTGATCGCGGCGGCGAAACTGTCCCGGTCGACATTGCCTCCCGAGGCGACCACGACCACGGCCTGCCCGGGCTCCGCGTTGAGCTTTCCCGACAGCACCGCGGCCAGCGCGACGGCGCCGCCCGGCTCGATCACCAGCTTGAGCATGTCGAAGGCCACCCCCATGGCTGAGCGTACCTCGTCGTCATTGGCGACGAGGCCGCCGGCAAGCCTCAGCCTGTTGATGGCGAAGGTGAGTGCCCCTGGCTCCCGCGACATGAGGGCATCGCAGATCGAGCCGGTGGCCTGTGCATTCTGCTGCCGCGAGCCTGCCGTCAGCGAGCGCGCATGATCGTCGAAGCCCTCCGGCTCCGCACACCAGATCTTCGTGTGCGGCGAGCGGTGCTCCAGGGCCAGCGAGATGCCGGCCACGAGACCGCCGCCGCTGGCCGGGACCACCACATGGTCGATGCTGATCCCCTCCGCCTCGGCCTGATCGGCGATTTCGAGGCCCACCGTCCCCTGTCCGGAGATGATCTGCGGGTCGTCGAAAGGCGGAACGATCACGGCGTTGCGCTGTTCTGCGAGCGTTGCGGCGATGGCCACCCGGTCTTCCCTGGCCCGGTCGAAGGTCACGACCTCGGCGCCGTAGGAGGCTGTATTCCGGAGCTTTATCGGGGGGGAATCGGCCGGCATGACGATCACCGCCGGCAATCCGCAGAGCTGCGCCGCCGCAGCGACACCCTGTCCGTGATTGCCCGATGAGAACGCCACGATGCCCTTGGCCGTGCCGCCCTGGCTCAGCTGCGACACGCTGTTATAGGCGCCCCGGAACTTGAACGATCCGGTCCGTTGCAGAACCTCCGCCTTGACGAACAGCCTAAAGCCCAGCCGCTCGTCGAGTTTCGGCGAATTGAGCAGGGGTGTCCGGATCGCCTGCCCCTGAATGCGCACGGCCGCGCGCTGAATGTCGTCGAAGCTGGGGATTTCTGGACGTTCCGGATGCATCTTGCCCTCCAAACTCTCTGCCGCGGATCTTGAAGACCGCCCCCGATATCCCATATTTTAGGCCTAGCATGGAGGCCCTTAAATGACACTCACGAAGACGAGCGGACGCCGGTGGACCCCCTTGAGCATTGCCGCCCTTGTCTTGGGATTCATCGTCTGGTGGCCGTTGGGGATAGCCTTGGCCGCCTACATCCTATGGGGCGGCAACGTGGATGGCCAGCTGAGAAATGCCTGGGATGAGATCACCTGTCGTAAGCGCCCCTTCTATGGGTTCATGCCAGCCTCCCCCAGCTCCGGCAACCAGGCCTTCGACGACTACAGGCGCGCGACCCTGCACCGTCTTGAGGAAGAGCAGCAGGCCTTTGCCGCGCATGTGGAGCGACTTCGTGCGGCCCGCGATCAGGAGGAGTTCGACCGCTTCATGGCCGAACGCAGCCTGCAACGGACCTCGGAGTAAAGTCACAGAGGCTCGGGGCAATCCCTCGGGCTTCTGTTCAGGGGGCATGGCCCTCGGAGGCGCCCCCACGGGGCCTTGCCTCGGAGGCACTCCCTCGGCGGAACTGCCTCGGGAGCACGCCATCGGGGCCGGCCGACAGGGACACAACCCTCGAGGGAGATCGCCCTCGGGGGCATCGCCT